>CAZRBP010000086.1:0-15214 GCA_964598305.1 uncultured Pseudomonadales bacterium
GCGCGGTGCCGCACGGGTTCCGGTCGAGCTTCCGGGACTGGGCGGCCGAATGCACGGACGCGCCCAGGGAGGTGTGCGAGATCGCGCTGGCGCACGTCAACACCGACCGGGTGGAGGCCGCATACCGGCGAACCGACCTGTTCGAGCGCCGCCGGGCGCTCATGCAGCAGTGGGCGGACTACGTGGCGGGCGAAAGCCGAGGAGACTGAGTCCCGGCGCGGGAACGGTCGGGCCCTCCCCCAAGGGGGAGGGCCGTCCCGTCGTTCACAAGAGCGTTGCGATGACCACGAATGCGGCCGCCGCGGAGATCACGATCACGGAGATCAGCTTGGTGGTGTACCACCAGTCCCGGTCGATCTTGATCCCGCTGCTCAGGACGTCATGTCGTTGCAGCATGTTGGCCTCCTACAGCCAGCCCACGCCTTGGGCGAACTTGTACCCGGCGATTATCGCCGCGAACAACGCCAGTGCCAAGCGCGCGAACTCAGCGATCGCGCTCTGCCGGCTCCGGCGCACGTCCGCCTTCAGCTTGTCGGCTTCGGCCTTGAGCTTCAACGCTTCCGGCACAAGCTTCGCAGCCTCCGCCTCAAGCATGTCGGCCTCGGCGTTGAGCCGCCTCAGCTCGGCTGCGGCCCGCTCCTCCTTCGGTTCCATGGGCTTTCTCCTTTCAGGGTCCCGCCTGGGAACCGAAAGTCCCGCCGGGAATTCGATTCCCTGCGGGAGCGTTGGGCCGTGTCCGGCCCGCTTTTTGGAACGCTGGCCTCGCGGCCGGCTCCTTGCTTCAACGCCCCGGCATGGCCGCGGCAACGCCGACAAGGGTCGGCGGTAGAGCGACGCCATCCTAGCGCCTGCCCGTTGGCACGGCGACAACAAAACTCTCACCGCAGCGCTAAGCGGGGCGGCTTGGCCGCACCTGGGGACTTCCGTCCGCAATGCCTTGAATGCGCCTTCTTGCCGGGGTGGAGGCAGGGGGGGGCGCCGCGCCCCGCATGTGCGGGGCGGGCGTGGGGGAGCTAAGTTGTGATGGGCGATCCGCCGCCTCGAATCCCGAGGCGCTGCGGACCCGCAGGCGTGCTGCGTTCAGCCCTATGACGCGCTTTGCGCTGCCCTCCAAGGGGGCGGCTGCGGCGTGCCGTTCCCGGCAGCGGCCGCCAGCCCGGTTTCGGCGCGCCGCGCCCGCAACGGCAGCCGGGTTTGCTTCCCGGCGTGGCAGGGGCCTTCCGGCCCGAGCCGCCGCCTCGTCGCGTCGCGCCGCGGTCCGGGCCGGCTCTGACCGCCGGGCCACCGCCCGGCTGCCCGCGTCCCCCGTTGGGTTCCGCGCGGCGGCCGCCCGGCCGCTTCAATTGGATCAAGCCCCCGCCGCGATGCGGCGTGGCCCACCGTGCCATGCGGGGCGTCAGCCCGAATGCGGCGCCATTACGGCGCTGCGGCACTTGGTCCGCCTTTCGGCGTCCACGTCGGCGTCAGCCGACCACGCTGCCTTGGCAGCTTTGAACGGGGCGCACCATAGCACTGCGTCACGAGCGCGTCACGGGCCGCGTGCTTAGCAGATCCCCCGCCGCTGCTGGCCTCGATGCCGCCATTGCCGCCTGTCACTACCCCTTTGCCGCCAACCGCCACGGTTCCCGCTTCCCGCTTGCCGGGGTAGTGACAGGCGGCTGCAGCGCCGCGGACGGCTCCCGCCTCGAATGTCGCTGTCAATGGCAACTGAAAACTGCACACTTTTGGCAATTGAAAACTGCACACTTTCGGGGAGGACGCGCCGAGGCGGGCGGCGTGGGTCGATCCGTGCCAGCAGCCTCCCGGTCAGCTTGCGCAGCCCGCGGCACCGGCGCAGGTTGGCGGCCCGGCACAGGCTCGATCCCTTCCTCCCCCCCACACCGCCGGATGCTTCCCGGACCGTCGGATCTCGAAGTCCAGCAGCTCGCACTTGCGCTGGGGGAACCGGGTCCCGAACGCCCGCACCTCCGACGCGGGCATCACGAGCCCACCGAAGCCGAACGCGGGGCTGTCGTTGTGCCGCCACAACGACAGCCGCCGGTCACTGCGGGAGACGTAGGGGCCGACGTGGCCGAACTCGTCGAGGTAAGCGAGGTGGATCAACTGGATCCCCAGATGCACAAAAGCCCGCACCAAGGTGCGGGCCTCCGAGGGAGGGCAGGACTTGCGTCGCGCGTCCCGACCGCAAAACTGCGCCAGTCCGCGGGCCGCGTCAACGCCTTTCCGGAACGGACCCGCCGGGAACTGCGCTCGGCCGCGCGGGGAGGCAAGCGGGCGGCGGCCCCCTGCCAAAGCAGGGGGAGCCGCTGCCCTGTCAGAGAATCCAGAGCCAGAACACGATCACGGTGGGCACGATCCCGAGGAGCGACGCGCCGATGCCGTACTTCAGCACGATCCACCACGTGCGCTCCAACCGGAAGTTCTCCGACACCTGTTCGTACCGTTCGAACATCACGCACCTCCCATCACGCCGATTTGGTCGAGGGCGACCACGACCGCCGCGGCGGCGGCCATCGCGGTGAAAATGAGCTTGAACGTGTCAAGCACGTTGCTCACCCTCATCCGACGGGCCTCCGTCCGCAGCTTTGCGGTCTCCGCTGCGATCCGTTCGGCTTCCAGCTCCATCCGTTTCCCTTCAGCATCCACTGGCTTTCCTCCATGCGGATTCCCGCCAGCGAACCTCTCTCCCGCGGGGATCGGATCCCCAGCGGGAGGAACGCCACCCCGAAGGGCGGCACCTTGCCTACGCCCCCCCTTCCGGGGCGGCAACGTCGGCAGGGCCGACTAATAAGCAAGCCGAGCGTATCACCGCGCGCCGGACCCTGCCACAGGCACGTCCTCACCGCCGCGCTAAACGCGCTCGCCGAACTCGTTGCCGGAGGCCATCGTCAGGTTGTCGGGGAGTCGGGGGATCGGCGCGCAACGGACGCCGGACGCCCCCGGCCGCGCCAGGCGGCCGGGGGACCCGGTTGAAGCAGCTAAGTTGTGATGGGCGATCCGATCCCTGCCGGGCAGGTCGTTCGAATCCCGCAACCAGGTTGCGGCATCGGCCCTTTGACGCGTCTTCCCTTGCCGTCGCATGCGGCGGCCGCGGCGTGTCCCGACGACACCTGGCCCGCCAGCCATTCGGCGCGCCGGCCTTCGTGCGCCGCCCCGGATGGGGCACGACTTCGGATTCCTCCTCCGTCCCGCATGAGACCTCGCGCCACGGCCCGTTGCCCCCTGCACGCCCGACCGGTTCGTCGGGCCCGCGCGGTCTACCGCGCGCCGCAGCGCAATGGCCGTCGAGGAAACGCCCCCCTTCGCGCGCGACCGCGACGTGGCGCTCGGTGCCCTTGCGGCGCGTCGACCGCGCTGCCGCGCGTTTGCGGCGGGGCACGTTGGACACCTTCCGGTGCCGCCACTGACGCCAGACCTTCCGCCCGGCGACGCCCCCTGGGGGGCAAGTGACTGCGGCGCACTGTACCACGCCGTCATTAATCCGGCATCACCCGCGTTCTTAGCAGATCCCCCGCCGCCGCTGGCCCGGAGGCCGCAATTGCCGCCTGTCACTACCCCCGGCCCGCACGCCGCCACGGCCCCGCCCAGCCGTCCATCGGGGTAGTGACAGGCGGCCCGCAGTTCTGACAGGAGTCGACAACCCGAATGCAGACCCCCGCCGTACTCGCTCCAATCGAGACAATCGAGCCCTTCGCGTCAGTCGCTTCAATCCTCTCGCGCCCTGCCACGTTACGCAGTATGCTCCGCGCCCACAGCAAAGGCGAGATCCCACGGCTCCCAACGCCACGCCACCACCGACACCTTTTCGGCTATAGTTGGCGTTGTGCGCCTCTGAGAAACCGAGGAGCATCCATCAGGCGCTCAGGGGGACAGTGAAAGGAGGGAACGTGCGTAGTTCTACCAAGTTTATCGACGTGCGCGGACATGCGACCCACGACAACGGTCGGTTGCGTCCACCTGCTGTAGAGGAACGCGATACCGACTGACCTTCCACCGACCCAATTCTCGCTTTCCACCCCATTTGATTTGTATCGCATCCCTCAGTCGAGAGAGTGAACGTGACGACTCCGATATTGCGGCCAAAACGCTATTTCACTGATCCATGCGCCCAACCGCTCGACCGCCTCATTCAGGCGCCGGTAGGGTCCGTTCTCACTCGCTCCACAATCAACGCGCCAATTCGACCAGCCCCCCGATCACGTGCTCGGGTCCAATCCGCCAACCTCATGATCTGGGGGTGTGCCGCCAAGACGGAGGCTCTCAGCATGGTCAATGCAACGGAAACGAACGACGGATTCCTCAAGCCCTTCAAGTTTTCATCAATGCGGAGCACCGTTCCGTGAACATCGCCGAGCTGATCAAAGAGAAGGCCGACAAGCTTGATCTCGAGGACGTCGCCCGCCGAGATGCGCTGAACGGACTGCCAGCGCAAGGCGCCTCGCAGCCAACGGCAACGGAAACGGGTGCCGTCGCGGAGGCCGAACAATGTGGCAAACGGGAACTTGCCAGGATCGGCGACGTGGTCGCGCAGACGAGAACGGCTGTTGGACGGCTAACCACAACGCTGCGAAACGCACGCCGGGAACGGAACCGCGTCGACAACTCCGTCCAACCGCCAGGAATCGACCTGCAAAGTCGCATCAATGATCGCGACCAAGCTTCGGCCGCATACAATGCCTTCAAGGCCGATAACGCCCTGGACTACGATGCGGCTGGGGACGACCGGGTCAAACAGGTCCTTTGGGCGACCGTTATCGTCGTAGTTGAAGGTCTAGTAAACAGCTACTTCTATGCGCCGGTGTCCGCTCTTGGGCTTCTCGGCGGGTTTTCGATCGCGTTCTTCGTCAGCTTTGCCAACGTTGCGTTCGCCTTCATCGGTGGTGCTGGGGGGCTTCGATACCTGTCCCACATCGACGCATTGAAGAAGCTCATTGGCGTACTTGTGTCACTTTGGTGCCTGTTCGTATCGCTCCTCGTGGTCGCCCTTTCGACTCTCTTTCGGGGTCACGTGGACATGCTCCAAGGCACAGGACTAGACCCCTCGGCCATGGAGAGCGAGGCTTGGCGCCTAGCGGTGGAGAGCCTGCGCGACCTTGACGTCTGGGCGTTAATGTCGTCCGTCAACTCGTTTCTCCTCGTCTTGGTCGGCCTAGCGTGCGCTATCTTCGCTTTCCACAAAGGTTGGCAGTACGACGATCCGTATCCCGGTTTCGGCGCTGCGTTTCGCGCCAAACAGAGAGCCACCGAAGCCTACGAAGATGCCTGCGAGCAGAATGCCGCTGCCGAGGCCGCTTGGCGCAGCAAACAGGTCGAAAACCTTCGTCAAGCGGCCGAGAGCATCGACGACACCCTCGCAGAAGTGGAAGCTAACGATCAAGGCCTCGACGTACTGCTGCGTCAATCCGAACGCTTGAGCCGTGATGTGGGCAGCCTCGCCCGAGGCCTCCTTGCCGTCTACCGCAAGAAGAATGAGGCCGTCCGCGCGGGTCAAGTCCCCGAGTACTTCGCCCGCTATCCCGACGACGACCAGTTCAGCGACTTCGACCAGGACATGCAAGGCTGGCGGAGCGAGGCTCAACGCTTGGAAAGCGACATTTCCAAAGCTCGCGAAGACGTCAAGACCGAGCAGAAGCTCATCGAGGATGCGGTCGCTGCCGTGCGCAGTCCATGATGGCCTCCAGACGACGGAAAAGCCGAGAGCGAATAGTTCCCATCGTCGTTCTGGCCGTGCTCGTCGCTCTCATTGGCGCCGTAGTCGTGTTCCTGAGTACCAGACCCACCGTCGACCCAGACACCTTCTGTCCGCACGGTGGCAACTACGCGCGGACGGCCATCCTGATCGACGCGACAGACTCCCTCAGCGCAACTCAGGCCAAGGCGATTCGCGAAGAGGTCGAGGATCTTCGGCGCAGGCTCGCACTCTACGAATGGGTGGGAGTCTTCGTCCTGAGCGAAGACAACCTGGTCCTGCCGGTCCCCGAGATTCAGAAGTGCAACCCGGGAAGCGAGCCAAATCCGATCTACGAGAATCCCGATATGGTTCGGCGACGATTCGAAGAAGAGTTCCGCAAGCCCCTCGACGATGCCATCGGTCGACTCGTCAAGACCACGAGGCCAAGCCCGACCTCACCGATACTGGAGATGATCCGGGCGGTCGCTCTTGACCGCGACTATGTCAGCACTCAGCCGCGACGCCTCATCGTGGTTTCCGACATGCTCCAGAACGTCTCAGAGTATTCTCACTATCGTGACGGTTCCGACTTCCGGACTTGGCGGGACACCGACTACGCGCGCGGATTCCTTCAGGTGTCGCTTCTCGGCGTCGAGGTCGAGATCCTCTATCTGAGGCGCGTGGACAAGCCGAGCGGTCCTCTACAGACTCGCAGTCACGTCAAGTTCTGGGAGGACTACTTCGCAGCCGTCGGGGCAACTGTAACGATTCTGAAACCGGTACGTTAGCGCTCGCATGAGAAGTCTCCTGACCGCCCCTGCTGCCTACTGCGCATTCGGCACTCTCCTCGCTGTCTACCAACCCATAAGGGCGGACTGGTGGGGACTCTTGGTGCTGGGCTTTCTGATCTGCCTCTACGCCTTTTTGGCCAAAGGTGAGAGGACGGCTGAACGCCACGCCGTCGGGGACAACTGCTACATTGTCGGTTTCGTCTACACACTGTCGATCATCACGCTGTCCTTGATCTTTGATGCGGAGTCAATGCTAGGCACCGATGGGGAGCCATCCGAACTGCATCCGCTGCTGAGAACCATCGGCATCGCTTTAGGGACGAGCGTCGTTGGCATGTTCTGCCGGTTCGCACTGATTCAAGGAGTCGAGATCGGCGAAGACGCCTTCGACCGGGCCGTCGGAAGAACGGCCATCGCGGCGGCGAAACTTGACGGCGTGGTGAAGCGCCTTGATTCCACAGCAAGCCTTCTCGACGAGTCCTTAAGCAAAACGGTCGTTGCGATTAACGCCTACACGAGAGACGTGGAGAACGAGTCGAAGAGAACTGGCGAGTCGCTGAGCACCGCCGCGACCAGCCTTTTAGAGCGGTATCAGGACCACGTCACGACAACGCTCAGGGATCTGTCCGCTTCGACAACTGAGTTTTCTCGGCGCATGAACGAAGACTGGCAGGGCGCGGTTGAACCTGTTCGCCATGCCCTCGAGGCGGCTTCAACGTCGATCAACGATTACGCTGCCCGGATGGATGCCGAAACGAAGTCAGTTGGCGAGACGCTGAATCTTTCTGTGGCCGACGTGGCAAATGACTTGGGCCGCAAAGTCTCTGAAGTGCTCCAAGCCAACCGCTTCGACGATGTTCGGGACGCACTAGCCGCCACTGTCGACTTGCACAGGAAGGGCGTTGAGGCCACGCAAACCATGTTGACCGATGCACTCGGCGACTTGAGGGAGCAGACCAACAATGCACAGGAAACCCGTGCCCTCATCGAGTCGCTACGGGATGTGGACGGCGGCGACACCCTAGTCAAAATGTACCAAGCCATGGATCGATTCACTGGCAGCCTAGACAGGGTCTCCGGGACGCTCAACCGACTCACCGACGAGCAGTCCAAAGCCACAGATGCCGTGGATGACCAGCTAGCGCGCCTGCGTGAAGCTGGCGCATCATACGATGCCCTGATGACAACGCTCCGAGCGGACGTTTCCGAAATTTCCGAGCTGAAGGATCGCTACAGAGAACAGTTCGATCAAGCAGCGACAGTCGCCCTGCATGAGACTCATCGGCTGTACTCTCGGCTGATTGACGGCGCAGCCCTGGCTCTGTCTGGACTTGACAACCTTGACACTTTTGCCCGAGACCTGCGCACCGTTGCAGGGCGGATCGAACGCACCGACGACTCGTGGCCTCCCGCATCCACTGATCATTGACATCAGTGAAGAAACGCGAAGGCATCATTCCGCTCACGCAAACTGAGATCATGCTTGTCTTGGCAACCGTGATTCTCCTGCTACTGGTGGCCAAAGACGCGAGCCTGAACAAAGCGACTCGCAAACTCAAGGACCTCGGCGCCGCCACGGCCGCGCCCCCCTCTGCCCCCGCAGACCCTGGTGCACCCGTCGATACTCCACTGGTTGCCGGCGGTAGTGCGAATACAGATCCCCCAGTCCTCGGTAGCCCCGACCCCGGCCAAGATGGCAGAGATGGGAATCGGGACGACACCAGTGAACCGGCACAAGTGCCGCCCAATAGCGACCCACACAATTCGGACCCTTCTGTGGCGCCGACGCCCGACCCCGCGCCACATCCTGACCCAGTGGCAAATCCCAACCCAGCGGTACCGTCTCCGGTACCCGATTCAACAATCGCTACTGACCCGGTGCCGTCGCCCCCCAAGTCCGATAACAACACACCCGGCCGACTGGTGGGGTTCGACCCCTGTTGGCGCCGAGACGCTAACATAGGGCGACAGTACTACTACGTCTACGACGTCACCTTTGAACGCGGGTCCGATGAGGGGCGATTCCTGATCAGTCCTCATAGCGACCTGCAGGCTGGCATTCCGATAATTGATGACGCCTTGCAGGGCGACTTGAAGGTACTGCTGGCTTATCCCAGACAACCGATGACATTCGACAACTTCCGTGAATTCGGCCGCGACATTGAGTCCGCGTTGACTCTGAAGCGGCAGGAGCGACCGGACTACACGGAAAACTGTCTTCTCGCCGTCACCCTCGACGGCGATGCTCCTGGTAGAGTGGCCGAATTCGTTCGCGTTGTGGTCGGGCTCTACCCCATCACGAGATGACCCAAATCGACGCCACTCACGAGAGTACGCAACAGGACTACGAGGCTGCCCTTGAGCGGTTCGACGACACCTTGGTCGCGCGCTTGGCCGACGCTTCCGCGGAACGCATCCAAGGGCCGGAGCCCCGCAGGACGCTTCGTTCCGTCGTGCGTGATCTTTGGCTCATTCTCAGGAATCGGCTGAAGTGACGCCGTCAGTGATGTGGCAATCCTGTTCTAGGCAGTCGTAACCGTTCGTCCTCCCGGTACGACGTGCGCCGTTACGACCCCCATCGTGTCGTGCTGGACAACGCGGCGGAGAGCGACATCCGCGAGACAACCGGGGTCTGAAGCACCGGCGCATGCCAAGTCGCTCGAACGGTTACACGCAATTACCTCCAGATGGGTGCCCGAAGTCCCACTTCTGAACCAGTGGCGGAAGCAGTACCAGCGCTGGACACTCGGTCTAAAATGTAGTTAAATCAAACAGTTGACGGAAGTGTGCTTCGAACCGAAGGTTCGCACCGGATCGAGGGCATCTTGCCCTCGCTTGGAGCCCTCGGCGATTTCGTGTGGGAGCGGTATGCCCTTGATCCACGCTGACGCTCCAAACTGAGCCGCTACCAGTTGAAAGGGGGAGGCTGACTCACCCCGGGGCTCAAGGTAATCTGGCAAGAATAGCTAATTCGGGGTGGCGCCATGTTGGTCAACGTGCACGAGGCGAAAACGCGGCTTTCAAAGCTCATTGCTGCCGCTGAAGCGGGCGATGAAGTCGTCATCGCCCGCCAAGGCAAGCCGGTGGTCAAACTGGTGCCGGTTCATCTTGCGGGGTTCCGCTTCGACACCTTGGCGCACCTCGTTGGCACCGTGCCGAATTTTGACGAGGTGACAGATGAGGAAGAACTGGGTCTTTGGGAGGGTGGGTCTGGCTCAAATCAAAGGAGATGCAGTGCCACGCCATAAAATGGGTGGTGATGGAGAGCGGCAAAGCGGGTCCAGTGGTCGCAAGAAGTGAATCCTGAAACCCAATCGATTTCCGCTGGCAACTTCGCCTTCACCGCCGACGTGGGCGGGCCGCCGGATGGCGAGTTGGCCCTGTTCCTGCACGGCTACCCGCAAACAAGATACACATGGCGGCGCGAACTGCCCGTACTCGCCGAACGTGGCTACCACGTCTGCGCGCCGGATCAGCGCGGGTACTCCGCAGGCGCACGGCCAAGCGGCATTGACAACTATCGGGTTGAGAAGCTGGTGGGCGATGCCTTGGCCATCGCCGATGCCCTAGGCCACGAACGGTTCCACTTGGTGGGCCATGACTGGGGTGGCCAACTCGCTTGGGTCATCGCCGCCCTGAACCCGGACCGAGTGCGCACTTTGGCGGTCATCTCCCGGCCCCATCCGCGCGCCTTCTTCAAGGCCATGAAGACCGACCAGCACCAAGCGGGGCGGTCGGGCCACCACAGAGCCTACTTGAGGGCGGAGGCCACCGACGAACTGCTCGCCAACGACGCGGCGCGACTGCGCGCCATCTTCAAGCGCTCCGGCGTTCCCGGCCCGGATGCCGAAGCCTATCTCGCCACTGTCAGCCGCCGCGCCGCGCTTGACGCCGCCTTGAATTGGTACCGCGCGGTGTCCCGATACGACATCAAGTCGAACAACGTGCCCGCCGTGACCGTGCCAACGCTCTACGTCTGGGGGAACGTCGATCAAACGGTCGGCCGCACGGCCGCCGAGGGCACCCGCGAGTGGGTCGATTCCGCCTACAGGTTCGTTGAACTGCCCGGCGTTGGACACTTCGTGACCGATGAAACGCCGGGCGCCTTCACGACGGAACTGATCGAACACCTTGCCCGCAATCCGTAGCATTGGCGGCTGCGGAAATCTGCTACCCTGCCGCCGCACCGCTTAGATACAAGGAGTTCACTCGTGCTGCAAACCCATGACGAAGGATTGGTTCGCGTCCTCACCCTGGACCGGCCCGAGGCGCTCAACGCCTTCAGTGGGGTGTTGTTTGATGCACTAACCGAGGGATTGTTGGCGGCGGCGGACGACGCGTCGGTTCGGGTGGCCATCATCACGGGCACCGGCAGGGCGTTTTCCGCGGGCTTGGATTTGAGCGAAGTCGGCAAGGAAATCGAGCCGCCTGTCCACGGATCCGCCGGGTTGTTTGAGGCGCTCATCGACTTCCCCAAGCCGCTCATGCTCGCCATCAACGGTCTCGGCGTGGGTTTCGGCGCGACCATCTGTGGGTTGGCGGACATGGCCTTTATGGCGCAAAGCGCCCGATTGCGCACCCCCTTCACTTCCCTCGGCCTGACCGGAGAGGCGGGCAGCACCACCACCTTCCCCAGCCTGCTTGGCCATCAGGCGGCGAGCTGGATGCTGTACTCCTCCGCTTGGCTGGATGCGGAGGCCTGCAAGTCGGCTGGCCTCGTGCTCGATGTGTTCCCGGATGATCGCTTGGCCGAAGAGGTCATGGAACGCGCCCAGACCATCGCCGCCCAGCCGCTCTCCGCGCTGCTGCACACCAAGGCGTTGTTGATGGGCCCCAAGTGCGAACGGATTCGGGCGGCAATCAGGGCGGAAAACGAAGTGTACGCTGAATTGATGGGCGGCCCAGACAACGTGGAGGCCATCAACGCGTTCCTGGAGAAGCGCCGGCCCAAATTCGCCTGAAAGGCTCTGATCCCGCGCGTTCCCAGCACTAAACTATTGCAGTGCATTTTGCATTTGCGCATTAAACTCTTGTTACGATGCCCCGTAATTCCTTGATTGAAAATGGAATATATAGGGTATGTCGGATTCTGCCCGTCTTTTTGATGACACCAAACTATTGTTGGAAAAGGCGCCAAAGCAGTTGGTCATTCATTCGCCGGCGGCGAACAATGACAAGCTGGACTTGCCGTTCGAGTCGTCGTTCTTCAACTTGAAGGCGAAGGAGCTTCCTGATCGGGATTTGCTGTGCGCCCGCGAAGGCATTCGTATGTTCACGCCCGAGGCCGCGTTGGTCGAGGCGTCGGGCGGGTACCCGTGGGCGGTCGTCCGGGTGGAGGACCGGGTGGACTACCTGGCCTCGCTGGAGGCGGCGAGCGTGGAGAACAAGGTGGAGCGCTTCGTGGACTTCATCGCCGGGCGGGTCGAGGCCGCGACGCTGGACATGGCAGCTCGCGGCTCCGCGCACAGGGCGGGCGAGAAAGGCGCAGGCACTGCTTGAGCGGAAGCTGTCCAAGTCCGACAAAGGCTTAGACTCATGGTGACTTCCACAGTGATTTTCCGCATGCCTTGGCGGGGGCCAAGCCATTGCCAATAGCGGGAATTATGGTAGGGGAACGAGGCGATGGGGTAACACTTGTAGCGGTTCAGGACATGGATTGTGTCCCCATATTCGGGCAACATGGGGGCTGGGATTAAGTCGAATGAGGAGCACGAAATGGCCACCGATTGGAGTGCCTGCCCCGCCGTTGAGCGCGATCCGAAAAGGCTTGGCGGAGCGCTTGTCTTTCGAGGGACGAGAATGCCTGTGGCAACATTGTTCGAGAACCTGAAGTCCGGAGCAACGGTCGACGAGTTTCTTGAGTGGTTTCCTGGAACCACCCGTGAGCAGGTCGAGGCGGTGATTGACCACGAAACCCGGTCCATGCAGTCCCCGGTGGTTCAAAAGCTCGGCCTGTGAAGGTGCTTTTTGACCACGGCACCCCAGCGCCATTACGCCAGGAACTGAAGGGACATGAGGTGGTTTTGGCGCGTGAACAGGGACTCGACACGTTGTCAAATGGGGAATTCCTGGATGCAGCTGAGGCATCTGGCTATCAAGTGGTGGTAACCACGGACAAGGGCATTCCGTACCAGCAGAATTTGGTCCGATCAAAACTGGCCATCGTTATCGTGGAGGCCAACTGGCCCCGACTCAGGGAGCATTTGCCGTTGATTAGGGATGCCGTTGGCAAAGCCAATCCGGGAGAATGCATCGTCGTATCCGCGACGGGCGCACACCGACAACCGAAAACCCGCAAGGAGGGTTCACCCTCCCCTCGCCAACCGTAAACGAACACGCAATTGACGACTTGCACCCCTGCGAGACGGGGTTGTGGCCATGCGGTCTTGAGACATTCATTGTGTTGGGGCGTAGATGACGGCATGCCATCCTAGGCGGCTTGGCTGAGGAGAATCCGCTATGAGCGATCTGCTGGAACATCGAGGCTATCTCGGCTCGGTTCACTACAGCAAAGAGGACAACGTGCTCCATGGCCGTCTGGAGTTCGTTCGTGATCTGGTTACCTACGATGCCCAAGACATGCTCAGCTTGAAGGCGGCCTTTGAAGAGTCGGTTGACGACTACCTGCAATTTTGCCGGGACCAAGGGCGCAGCCCGGATACCCCGCTCAAGTAGAGTTTCGACGTGCGCCCTCGCCCGAAGGAATACCCCCGGGCAACTTGCCCTCGGATTGAACCGAGTTGGAGGTGAGCGGTAAGAGGAAACTGGTGTCGAAGTACCGCACCGATCTTACTATCCCTCGTCCCGAAGCTCGCGCAGCAGTTCGGCAGCGGAATTCCTCAATCGAGGCATGGTTGAACGAAACTCGGCGAGCTGTTTGATTGGCAACGGCTTCTTGGAGCCACCGATGGCCGACATTTGGGCCACGGTCTTGCCGCGGCGGGTAATGACCACTTCGTGGCCCGCTTCCACCTTATCCAGCAGTTCGCTCAGACGAACTTTCGCCCGAGCCAGATTCACCGTAACCATGACAGCCTCATATGGTCATCTAACTGGTCATGTGATAGCGGGAAATACTCGGACATGCCACGTACGGCCTCCAACTCTAGCAATTCTCATTTTGACGGAGCGAGGGCACCTTGCCCTCGCATTGAACCGGGGGATCCCATCGAGGGCGAGTCGCCCTCGCTCCGGGGCGTTCCGTTCGATATCAGTGAAAATGCCAAAACGAGAGTAGCTGCCGTCCACACACCCCATCATTCCGCAAGCTCCATAGCCGCCAAGAAGAAGGCGTACTCCTCGGCCACCTCGCGCAGCGAGTCGAAGCGCCCGGATTTGCCGCCGTGTCCGGCGCCCATGTTGGTCTTGAGCAGCAGCAGGTTGTCGTCGGTCTTTAGGGTGCGCAGCTTGGCGACGTACTTGGCGGGCTCCCAATAGGTCACCCGCGGGTCGTTCAGGCCGGCAGTGACCAGCATCGGCGGATAGGCGCCGGGCTTGAGTTGGTCGTAGGGGGAGTAGGAGCGGATCAGCTTGAACGCCTCGGCGTCCTCGATGGGGTTGCCCCACTCGGGCCACTCGATGGGGGTCAGCGGCAGGGAGTCATCGAGCATGGTGTTCAGCACGTCCACGAAGGGGACGTGGGCGGCGACGGCGCCCCAGAGTTCCGGAGCTTGGTTCACCGCCGCGCCCATGAGTTCGCCGCCGGCGCTGCCGCCCGCGATGGCGATGCGGCCGGCCTTAGCGTGGCCAGTGCCGATCAGGTGCCGGGCCACGTCCACGAAGTCGTTGAAGGTGTTGGTCCGGCGCTCCAGCTTGCCGGCTTCGTACCAGTGGTAGCCGAGATCGTCGCCGCCCCGGATGTGGGCGATGGCGGCGATGAAGCCGCGGTCGAGCAGCGACAGGCGGGCCGCCGAGAACGATGGCGGGATGGCGTGGCCGTAGGCGCCGTAGCCGTATAGGTAAAGCGGGGCGCTGCCGTCCACCGGCGTGTCCTTGCGGCGCACCAGTGAGACGGGAACCCGTTCGCCGTCCCTGGCCGGGGCGCTGATCCGTTCCGTAACGTAGAGCGATGGGTCGTAGCCGCTGGGGATTTGCCGCACCTTGCGCGTTTCGAGTTCTTCGTCGTCCAGATGGTAGTCATGGACGGTGTCGGGGGTGACCATCGAGGTGTAGTTCAAGCGCAGGGAGCGGGTCTGGAATTCGGGGTTGTTGCCGAGGCCCACCGCGTAGGCAGGTTCCGGGAAGTCGATGTGGGCGCTCTTGCCGGCGCGGTCGATCAGGCGGATTTGATCCAGGCCGTCCACCCGCTCCTGCACGGCGATGAAGTCCGCGAACGGCTGAAAGCCGCGGATGTAGAGCCTGTCGGATCCCTCCAGCAAGGACACCCAAGCGTCTTCGGACAGATCGTCGCTGGACGCGGTGGCGAGACGCGTGTTCTTGTGCCGGTCGTTGGTGCGGATGATGAAGCGGTCGCCCTGGTGGTCCACGGAATACTCGTGGCCCGCCCGGCGCGGGGCGACCAGGCGCGGTTTGGCGTCCAAATCATCGGCGGGGATCAGGTGCACCTCCGACGTCACGTGGTCGGCGGCATGGATGATGAGATGCTGCTTTGACGCCGACGCCGAAATGCCGACGAAAAAACCGGGGTCGGATTCTTCGTAAACGATGCTGTCCTGCGCCGTGGGCTCGCCCAGCCGGTGGCGCCGCACTTGGTAGGGACGCCAGTTCTCATCGACCACCGTGTAGAGAAACG
>CAZRBP010000087.1:0-15003 GCA_964598305.1 uncultured Pseudomonadales bacterium
TCGCCGCAACCCATCGAGGAGGCACTCGGCGAATCGGGGTCACCCTTGGAAGCGGTGGCTGTGGACATTGAGAACGCCGAATACGCAAAGGCGGAGGAATTCCTCGCGCCTTACCTGAGAGCCGTCGAAGCGGCACGGCATCGCTACCATCCGGATCTCGTGCGGCCACTGCTGCTGCTCGGCGACGCCCGCTTCGGCCAAGGCGACTATCCCGGCGCCTTGGACAGCTACAGCCAAGCCGTGCAGGTCAGCCGGGTCAGCGACGGGCTGTTCACCCCCAACCAAGTCGAGGCGGTGTACAAGCAATCCGAAGCCCTGCAGCGGCTCGGCGACGGCGAAGCCGCCACCCGCCGCGAGGAGTACGCCTACGAAGTGCTCGCGCGAGCCTACGGCACCGAAGACGAGGCCATGCTGCCCGGCGTCTTCCGCCTCGCCCGTTGGTACAAGGACGCCTACAACATCTTTGCCGCCCGCGCCCTGTACCAACAGGCGCTCAATATCTACGGCGCCAATGGCAAGGCCGGCACACCGCGGGCGATTCCGGCGCTGCAGGGCCTCGCCGAAACCTACCGGATGGAGCGCTTTCCACCCTTCTACGTGGATGACCGGGAATCGCCTTCCCTGTTGGCCAGCCGGCCCGGCGGCCGTTTCGCCAACTACGACGTGCCCTTGCAGATCAACAGCTTTCCGGTCGCCGAACGGGCCTTGCAAGAAGTGATCCGCATTCGTCAGAAAGACGCCGGCACGGGCCCCACGCCGGTGTCGGAAGCGATTCTCGACCTTGCCGACTGGCACCTGATGTGGGAGCACTTCCGCAAGGCGCACACGCTCTATGAGCACGTCTACGAGCGTTTCGAGAAGGTCGGCTCCATCGATGCCGCCACCTACTTCGCTGAACCGGTGCTGCTGCACTTCGCAGCACCCAAGGATCCCCGCCCGCCCCCCGTCGGGGAGCGGGAGGACCAAACCGCCGGGTTCGTCGAAGTGCAGTTCCAAGTGTCGGCGAACGGCAGCGTTCGCAACATGGAAGTGGTCGCCTCGGAACCGGATGGGCTGATGGACTTTCCGGTGCGCCGCAGCCTGCGCAGCGCCCGTTACCGTCCGGCCATGGTCGATGGCAAGGCGGCGCCCTTTGAAGGGGAGGTGTACCGCCATGAATTCAACTACTTCCCACGCTCGGAAAAGCCGTCTGGCGACGAGGAAAACGATGCTTGATGCGGGCCGTACAGCTTCGGTTCAGGAATCCTGCGCCATCCTGCCCAAGCCCAAGCACTGTCCGCGTTCGAGGACTCCGCACTAGGGACGGAAACATGGCCACCTTGCTGAAACTGACGCTCATCGCCGCCTTGGCTCTGCTCTGGGCCTGCGCTCCCATTACGCCGCTGTATCCGCAGCCGCAATCCTCGCCGCAATCCGGCTCCAGCGGCGGCGCGTCCGGTTCATCGGGCGGCCCGAGCAGTGGCGGCCCCAGCGGTGGCGGTTCCAGCGGTGGCGGTTCCAGCGGCGGCGGGGGCGCGGGCAGCAACCCACTGCCCAGCGGCCTTCCGACGCCCGGCGGCAGCGCTGGGGGCGGTGGCGGCATGCCGGGCAGCGGAAGTTCCGGCGGCGCATCGCGGTCCCCGGCCAGTTCCGCCCCATCCGGCGGCGCCAGGGGCGGCATGGGCAGTGGCGCAGGCGGCGATGCGCGCATACCGCCGCCTCCCGGCGTCCCCTCTTCAAGCGGTGGCCAAACGCCGGGGCAAAGCCCGGGTCGGCCAGGCCGCGGCACCGAGGGCGCGGGCGGAACCGGTCTGCCCGATGGTGATCAAAGCGGCGGAACCGCTGGCGGTGGAGCCGGCGAGGAATCTTGGCAAAGCGGCGCCCCCGGTGGCGGCGCAGGAGGTTGGGAGGCGAGCAACCAATTGCCCGACCCGTCCACTGGTCCTCCTGGCGTTCCGGGCGGTTCCGAGGCGGTCACCGGATCCCCAACGGGAGATCAAACCGGTTCGGGCCAAGGCGCACTGGACCAAGCGTTGGAGTCCTTCGATGGCCAAATTCTCGCCGAACGGGAAGTGATCGCCCAACGCACCAACGAAGCACCGGCCGGGGCCGGGGGCACCGCGCCGACGCAGCCCGCGGCTGGCGGGGCATTGGACACCGGCGCGGCCGGCAGCAGCAGCGCGTCCGCGCCGGGAACGGCAAGCCGCGGCCGGTCGAGGCCAGCGCCCGCCATGCCTGGCGGCGGGCCGGGCGGCCAGAGCGGTCGCGGCCAAAGCGGCTTGCCCGACGCCAAGGACGACGACATCATCGCCCGCCAACTGCGCGAAGCGGCCATGGCGGAACCGGACCCAGTGCTGCGTGAGAAGCTCTGGGAGGAGTACCGCCGCTACAAGGGGAACTGATCATGCGCATCCTGACTTCCGCATTCACCCTATGTTCGGCGCTGGCATTGGCTGGCTGCGTGTCGGAGTCGGTGCGCACCGTGGACATGACGCCGCCCAAGCAGTTCAGCGGCGTTCAGGATGAAGCGTTGCTGCTCGACGTGGGCGTCGCGGTGCTGGAACCGAACATCCCCGAGACCTTCGATGAGCAGGTCGAGCAACTGGTCAATCCGGACATCCGCCGGGCCGAGGCCCAGTTCATGCCCTACTTTGCCAAGAATCTGCTGCAAAGCACCGGCAACTGGGGCGCGGTGCGGGTGGTGCCGCGGGCCACTCATGCGGTCGATGTCACGGTGACCGGCAAAATTGTGCAGTCCGACGGCGAGCGGCTGGTCCAGGAGTTCACCGTCACCGATGCCCGGGGCGTCGTCTGGTTCACCGAGACCTACCGCGCCGAAGCCAGCAAATACGCCTACTCGCCCACGGTGCCGCCGGACATCGATCCCTTTCAAGCCAACTACAAGCAGTTGGCGGACGACATGCTGGCCTATCGCGAGTCTTTGGACGAGGCGACGGTGCGCACCATTCGCGCCACCGCCGAAATGAAGTTCGCCCGCGAATTCGCCCCCGACGCCTTCGACACCCATGTTCAGGCGCAGCCCGGCGGCGGCTTTGAACTACTGCGGCTGCCGGCGGAGGATGACCCGATGCTTGCGCGGGTGCGCCGGGTGCGGGAGCGGGAGTACGTCTTCATCGACACCTTGGACGAGTACTACGCCAACTACCACCGCCAGATGTACGGGGCCTACCAAAACTGGCGTTCCGCCACCTACTCCGAAGCCGCCTCGCTGCGCGAACTCAAGGCGCAGGCGCGAACCCGGACCTGGGCCGGCATCGCCGCCATCGGCGCCGGCATTGGGGCGATTTACGACAGCGACAATCCCTACATCGACGCCACCGGGCTGGTCGCCATTGGCGCCGGCGCCGCGCTCATCAAGAACGCGGTCGCCAAACGCAACGAAGCCGCCATGCAGGCAGAGGCGCTGCAGGAGCTTGGCGTGGCGGCGGAAGCGGAAATCATGCCCCACACCATGGAGCTTGAGAACGAAACGGTCCGGCTGCAGGGCACCGTCGATGAGCAGTACCAGGAGCTCCGGCGCATCCTGCGCCAACTCTACTTCGAGGATCTCGGCCTGCCGACGCCTGCCGCGTCCGAGACGCCGGAAACCAGTTCATAGGCGATGCCTGACGATTCTGGCGTCATCAAGCCGCGGGCGGTTCCGCTCAGCCACACCGGGGGAGAGCAACCCGCTGGTCCAACAGGCTCCACCGGCCACCGCTGGCTGCTGTTGCTGATCCTATTGGGCGCCATAGCGGCCATCGCTGCCCTGTTCATCGCTGCGCCGAATTGGGTCGAGCCCTTGGAGGTCGTCTCGCCGCAGGCCACGCCCAGCGATGCGACGCCACCACCAGGTGCGGCGCCCCGGCCATCCCCCGATGACCAGCCGCCACCCTTCCAAGCCTTGAGAAGGGAACAGGCGCGAACCGAGGCCGGCGGGGAACTGGCCCGCTTCGTGGAGTTGGAATTGAAGCTGCGCGAAGAACTGAGGGTCGGCGCTTGGGCCGAGGCCTCCTACGATGCCGCCCGCAACCTCGCCCAAGCTGGCGATGAGGCTTTCGTCGCGGAGCGATTCGACGCCGCCATCGACCAATACCGCCAAGCCGCCGACGCACTGGCGGCGCTGATCGACGAAGGCCATGCCCAATTTGAAAACGCTCTGATCCAAGGGCTCGCCGCCGTTGACGAGCGCGACCCCACCGCCGCCGAGGCCTGGCTGCGCGAAGCTGGGGAAATCAAGCCGGACAGCCCTGCCCTGGCAAGCGCCCGGCAGCGGGCGGGCCACTTGCCGGAAATCATCACCAAGTTCCGAGCGGCGCGCAACCACGAGTTGGCCGGACGCTGGGACCGGGCGTTGCACACCTACCAGGCCATTCGCGCCTTGGATGCCGACACCCCCGGCTTGGGCGAAGCGATCGCCGCCGCCCGTAGGGGCCGCTCCGAACAGGCCCTCCGCGAACGGCTCTCCACCGGGTTCAAAGCCTTGGAGCAAGGCCATTTCGAACAGGCCGAACGGTCCTTCCAGCAGGCCCTCAAGATCGACCCCGGCAACGCCTCCGCCGAAGGCGGTTTGCAGCAAATCGCCGATCAGTCCGAACTGGTGAAAATCGCCGAGCTTAGGGGGCAGGCCGAACGGCACGCGGCAGCGGAGCAATGGGCCGAGGCGGCCGAGGCCAACCGGCGCATTCTGGCGCTTGACGCCAACATTCAGTTCGCCCGGGAGGGGCTTCGGCAAGCCGAAGCGCAAAGCCAGGCTCTAAGCACCCTGGAGCGGGTCGCCGCCGGCGCCGAACGGCTGTCGTCGGATGCGCTCTACCAAGAGGCCCAGGACATTCTCGCCGACGCCAAAACGCTATCGCCCAAGGGCCCTATTCTGGCCGCCGCCATCGAGCGGATGGACGCCCTGCTCCGTCACCACGGCACCCCCGTGCCGGTGCTGCTGCGCTCCGACGACGCCACCGAGGTGCTGCTTTCCAACGTCGGTCCCTTAGGGCGTTTTTCTGAAAAGCGCCTTGAACTGCGCCCGGGGGCCTACACGCTGATCGGCAGCCGCGACGGCTGCCGGGACGTGCGCACCGAAATCAGCGTCGAGCCCCGCATGGCTCCGGTCGAGATACGCTGCCTGGAAGTCATGCAGCAATGAGCGCCGAGACCGTCATCAAGCCGGTTCGCTACCAACCTCCGGGCGACGGCGGGGGACGGCGTCCACGTCTTTCGGCGGCGCGCATGGTGCTGCTCGGCGCGGCACTCACCGCCGCCGCCGTGCTGGCGTTCCTGTTCATGGCTCGCTCGGTGGCGCTTGAGTTCACGCCGCCGGCCAGCGACATCAGCGTTCTGGGGGGGCCGGCCCTTGAGTTCGGCGGCGTGTACCTGTTGCTGAGCGGTGCCTATCAGGTCGAGGCGACCCGCGATGGCTACTACCCCATAGCAGCGCCGTTCACCGTCAGCGCCGAGCGCAACCAAGCCTTCGAGTTCAAGTTTGCGCCGCTGCCCGGACTGCTCACCATGGAGGCAGACCCTGCCGGGGCGCAGTTGACAGTGGATGGGCGTCCGCTGGGCGCAACGCCGCTCGCCGAGGTGCCCATCGAAGCCGGAAAGCGCACCTTGCGTTTCACCCACCCCCGCCATCAAGACCTTGAAATGACCGTGGAGGTCGCCGGACGGAACGAGCGGCAACGCATCGACGCCGAACTCCTGCCCAATTGGGGGGAGGTGCGTTACGCCACTCAACCGCCCGGGGCGCGCATACTCATCGATGGGGAGGACACCGGCCTGACCACTCCGGCGACAGCGGAGATTCTCGCCGGTGAACACGAGGTGGCGCTGGCCTTGGACGGCCACCAGAGCCATCGCGAGCGCATCCTGATCGCGCCCTTGGAGCAGCGCGAGGTGCCGCTGATCCTGCTGCGCCAATCCGATGCGCGCCTGCGGGTGAGCACCCGCCCAGGCCAAGCGGGCGTGACCATCAACGGCCAGTACCGGGGCGAGTCACCGATCAGCGCCGAGCTGCGCTCAGGGCGGGCCTACCGGGTGCAGGTGTTCAAGGCAGGCTATGCGGCGCACAGCGCGACCGTCACCCTCAAGGCCGGCGAAGCGCGCCGAGTGTCTTTTGATCTCGAACCCTTGACCGGCTTGGTGTCGGTGCAAGCCGAGCCAACCCAGGCGCAGCTCCTCGTGGACGGCAAGGCCAAGGGCTCGGCCAACCAGGTGCTCGAACTGCCCACCCGCCCCCACCGGCTGGAGATTCAAGCCGATGGCTATGCCGGCTACCGCACGGAAATCCGTCCCCGTCAAGGCCTCACCCAGGAAGTGCGGGTCAAGCTGCTGACCTTGGCCGAAGCACGGCTGGCGGCATTGCGCCCGGAAATCTCCACCGACCAAGGGCAGACCTTGAAGCTCTTCAAGCCGAGCCCCATCCGCCTTGGCGCATCGCGCCGCGAACCGGGACGGCGCGCCAACGAGACGCTGCGCGACGTGGCCTTGCAACGCCTGTTCTATCTGGGCATCAAGGAAGTGAGCAACGCCGAATTCAAGGCCTTCGCCAGCGGCCACGATACCGGCACCTACGAAGACCAACCGCTGAACAAGGACGACCAGCCCGTGGCGATGGTCAGCTGGCACGACGCGGCCCGCTACTGCAACTGGCTGTCACGACAGGAGAATCTCCCCCTGTTCTATGCGGAGGAGTTCGGCAAGGTGACCGGCTTCAACCCATCCGCCACCGGCTACCGGCTGCCGAGCGAAGCGGAGTGGGCTTGGGCCGCCCGCCATCGGGAGGACGGCGAGCTGCTGCGCTTTCCCTGGGGGGAGGCCCTGCCGCCTCCGAACCGGCACGGCAACTACGCGGACCGCTCCGCCGGGCATCTGGTGGGCCGCATCATCTTCGGCTACAACGACAACTACGCCGTGGCGGCCCCGGTCGGCACCTTCGAGGCCAACGCCAAGGGCATCTTCGATCTCGGCGGCAACGTGGCGGAATGGGTCAACGACTTCTACCAGCACCCGGCCCCCGAGAACGCCCCGCCCCTCGGCCCCGCCGCCGGGGAGTATCATGTGATCCGAGGATCAAGCTGGATGCATGGAACCACCACGGACCTGCGGCTGTCGTTTCGCGACTACGGCACCGAGGGTCGCCGGGACCTCGGATTCCGCCTAGCGCGATTTGCGGAGGCCGAACCATGAGGAGGGTACCGATGACGGGCAAATTGGCACAGCCAACCCCATCACCCCGTTCGAGGGCGGGACGCCCTCGCTCCGCAGGCCTAGCGACAAGCAAGTTGGCACGAGTAGTGCTCTGGGGCCTGATCGCGGTCGTCGGGGCTTGGCCTGCGATCGCCGCTGAGGGCGAGACGCAGGTTGAGGAGGCGGCTGAGGAAAATGCGGAAACCGACCATGATCCAACTGAGTCCAACGACGTCTTTCTGCCGACCGAGGAGATCTCCGAGGACTTCGCCGTGCCTTTTCCGGTGGACATCTGAATCCCGGTGGACATATGAAGCGCCAATTGCCCGTTGAACTGATCTACCAAATCGCCGCCTTGGTGGTGGCGCTCATCGTCGTGCACTTGGTTTACATTACCGTGGTGCGCCCCAACGCCGAGGCCATTCTCGAGGTTCGCGCCGAACAGTCGGCAGCGGGCGAGGCCGTGGCCGATGAGCAATCGATCTACGTGATGCTCAAGGACTTTGAGCAGGAGGCCTGTTTCGTGCTGATGCTCTGGGCCATGGCCATCATGGGCTACAAGAGCCGCGCCGCCCTTCGCGAGCGCAAACTGCTCGGCGAGGACCTCATCCGGCTCCATGAAGGCATGAGCATCCTGCCCGAGGACACCCGGGAGTACACGCGCCCGATCCAAGCGCTGCCAGCGAACGTCCAAGGCTGCCTGCTGCCCCGGGCGCTGCTCTCAGCGCTGCAGCGCTTCGCCTCCACCCGCAACGTCCAGGATGTCTCGGAGGCGATCAAGGCCATCTGCGACACCGAGTCCGACCGGCTCGACAGCGAGTTGGCCATGGTTCGCTACATCGCCTGGGCCATTCCAAGCATCGGCTTCATCGGCACCGTGCGCGGCATCAGCCAAGCCTTGGGCCAAGCCTACAAGGCTGTTGAAGGGGACATCGCCGGGGTGACGGCCAGCCTTGGCGTGGCCTTCAACTCCACTTTCATCGCCTTGGTCATCAGCATCATCATCATGTTTCTGATGCATCAACTGCAGTTGCTCCAAGAACGTTTGGTGCTTGACGCGCAGACCTACTGCGACCAGCGGCTGCTCGCCCATCTACAAGTGCGTGAATCATGAGTCTACTGCTTGAGTTGAACGATGCGGCCTTGAGCCTGTACCGGGACGGCGACCCCATCTATCAGCAACCCGCCATCGCCCTGGTCGGCGCCCGAGGGGCGGTTTTCGGCGTCGAAGCGCTGAAGTCCGCCCGCCTGCAGCCGCAGCAGGTCAACCAGCAGTACCTCGCGCGGCTGAACGCCGATCCGCTGCCGCGGCCCGCCAAGGGCGTCGCCAATCACGCCGACCTGATTTACCGGCATTTGCTGGAGATCAAGGGCTTGGCGGATGAACCCCTAGCCGTGGCGGTGCCGGGATTTCTGACCGGGGATCAGCTCGGGGTGCTGCTCGGCATCGCCGAGGAGGCCGGCATCCGCATTCGCGGCTTCGTGGACAGCGCCGTCCTCATGGGCAGCGTGACGGAACTGCGCCCCGACACCTGGCTGCTGGACCTGCATGCCACCCGCTGCTGCCTGACGGAACTGCAAGCCAGCGAGGAAGGTGGCCAAGCCGTCAGCCGCGGCGCGGTGGAGGACATCACCGGCTTTGGGCGCAACGCCTGCCTCGACGGCTGGGCCAACCTAGTCGCCGATCGGTTCGTGCAGGACACTCGCTTCGATCCCTTGCACGCCGCCGATTCCGAACAGCAGCTCTACGACCAGCTACAGGCTTGGACTGAACGCCGAACCTTCAGCGAACTGGCCGTGGAAGTCCGCCAAGGCGACGCCACCCGACAGGTGCGGGTGGGCCCCATCGCCTTGCGCGACAAGCTGATTCAACGGCTGACGCCCGTGGCGGAGAAGGTGCCCGCCGGTGCCTGCTTGATGGTCGCGCCGCGCAGCGCCGCCTTGCCGGGCTTGGTCGAGGGCTTGGAGGCGCTTGGCATCGAGGCGCACCGCCTGCCGCCGGACATCATGGCGCGGGCGATGGCGCAGCGGCTTGGCGCCGTGGACGACTTCAAGTGGGTCACCGTGCTGCCGGCAGCGGCGATGGACGGTGTATCGGCAACCCAACCGGCGCTGGCCAGCCCGCCCACCGGCAAACCGGCCAGCCACGCCCTGTGCGGCCACCGCGCCTGGCCCTTGGCCGGCAACGCCTTCGGCCTGCCCGAGCAGGGTTGCATCGGGGAGATCATCGAGCGCGGCGGGCGGCGCTTCGAACTGATCGTCGTGGAGGATGGAGGCCCAACCGGATAGCTGGGCATACGGCATGGCTAGGCGGCGTTCTTTAAGCGTGTTTTCGCTGTCCTTCCTGGACGTGATGTCCTGCGGCTTCGGCGCAGTGGTGTTGATCTTCCTGATCATCAATCACGAAACCGAAGAGGACGCCAAGATCGTCAACAAGGACCGGTTGGCGGAAATTCGGCTGCTCGACTACCAAGTGCAGAACGGGGAGCGGGATTTGTTTGAGCTAAAGGAGCAGTTGGAGGGCCTTCTGCAGCGGCTCAGCGACTCCCGGCAAAAGCTGGTCAGCACTGAAACCGACTTGCAACAGGTGCGTCGCGACTTCGATGAGCTCGATGCCGAATCAACGGCGGAGCGGGAGTCCGTCGAACGGCTCAAGAGCGACCTTGAGGCCCGCGAAGAGGAGGTGGCGCGCTTGCGGCAGGTCGAGGAGGCCAACCAAGGCGACCGGGCACGGGCGTTCGCCGGCGACGGGGACCGCCAGTACCTGACCGGCCTGAAGGTGGGCGGCCGCAACATTCTCATCGCTGTCGATGCGTCGGCGAGCATGCTCGACCGCACCATCGTCAACGTGCTGCGCCGCCGCAACATGCCGGAGGAGCGGCGCCGGCAAGCGCCCAAGTGGCGGCGGGCCGTGCGCACCGTGGAATGGCTTGCCGCCCAGTTGCCGCTGGATGCGGACTTCCAAGTGTTCGCCTTCAACGAGCAGACCCGCTCGCTGGTGCCGGGCAGCGATGACCAATGGACGCCGCTCGGCGACGGCGGCACCTTGGCGGCGGCCATCGAAGACCTGGGCGGAATGGTGCCGACCGGCGGCACCAGCCTGCAGCGGCTGGTGGTCAAGCTGCGTGCTCTGAACCCGTTGCCGGACAACGTTTACCTAGTGACCGATTCCCTGCCCACCCAGGGCGCCCGCACCCCCCGGCGGGCTACCATTTCCGGCTCCGACCGCCTCGACTTGTTTCGCGACGCGCTGCGGCAAATGCCCCTGCAGGTGCCGATCAACGTCATCCTGTTTCCGATGGAGGGCGATCCCTTGGCTTCAGCCGCCTATTGGAACCTGGCGCGCACCAGCGGCGGCGCCTACATGGCCCCGTCGCGAGACTGGCCGTAGGGAAGGGCTGCGTTGATGGGCACTCGCGACCGAAGACTGATCGAGGAGTTCAGCGTCTCCTTCCTCGACGTGATCTGCTGCGGCTTCGGCGCCATCATCCTGCTGCTGATGATCACCAAGACCGTGGAGCCGATTCTGCTGGAGCGATCGGTGGTCAGCCTGGAAGGCCAGGTGGCGAGCCGCGAGCAGGCGCTCTACGACATCCAGGGACAGATTCGGGAACTGCGCCGGCAACTGGCCGATGCCAACGGACAGCTCGACGACAATCTGCTCGCCCTCGCCCGCTTGGAGCGGGAGCTGACCCGCATCCTCGGCCAGTTCACCGCCACCACCGAAGACCAGGAGCAGATGCGCAAGCAAACCCTGAAGCTTGCCGCGGCGCGTCAGTCGCTGACCGATGAAATGGAGCGCCTGCTCGGTCTCGATTTCCGCCGCCAGAGCGATCTGGTGGGCGGCATCGCCGTGGACAGCGAGTACATCATCTTCGTCATAGACACCTCCGGCAGCATGTTCAACGGCGCTTGGCCGCAAGTGCTGCGCAAGGTGAGCGAGACCTTGGACGTCTATCCGACCGTCAAGGGCATCCAAGTGATGAACGACATGGGCGAGTACATGTTCTCAGGCTACCGCGGCCAATGGATTCCCGACACCCCGGCCCGCCGCCAATCCATCATCAACACCCTGCGCAGTTGGAGCCCGTTCAGCAACTCAAGCCCGGTGGAGGGCATCCAAGCGGCCATCGACACCTACTACGCGCCCGACAAGCGCATCGGCATCTACGTGTTCGGCGACGACTACAGCGGCGATTCCGTGGAGGAGGTGGTGGACGCCGTGGACCGCATCAACGTCGCCGATGAGTCCGGTCGCCGCCGGGTGCGCATCAACGCGGTCGGCTTCCCGGTGCACCTACAAAGGCCGAACGCCCGCATCTACCGCTTCGCCGCGCTGATGCGGGAACTCGCCTACCGCAACGACGGAACCTTTGTCGGTTTGTCAGAATTCCAGTAGTCTTGGCTTTAGGAACGGGTCCACGAGAGCCCCATGCCGGAACGATTCGCGAAGTGCGCCCTGATTGCCGCCCTGGTCTTGGCAGCGCTTGGCTGCGCCGGCGCCAAAGTGGCCGTGCCCACCGGGTTTCCGGTGCCCCAGGTGGCCAAGGTGCCGCTGCCGGTTGGCCTCTACCTCGATGAGGCGTTGCTGTCCTACGTTCATCGGGAATCCTTGGAGCAGCGCGGTGATTGGGAGATCGAGCTTGGCTCGGCCCAGGAGCCGATGTTCGACAACCTGCTCAGTGGACTGTTCATCGGCCACCGCACGGTCAAGCAGCTTGGGGCAAGCCACGACGATATCGCTGGCGTGCTCGCGCCCTCCATTGAGGAGCTGCAGTTTTCAATCCCGGAGCAGACCCGCTCGGAGTACTACGAGGTCTGGATTCGCTATCGCTTCGAACTGCATGCCAACGACGGCGAAAAACTGGGGCAGTGGGACCTCACCGCCTACGGCAAGGCCCATCAGCAGAATCACGCCGGCGCCTCGGCAGCCCTGCAAAGCGCGGCACTGGTTGCCTGCCGCGACGCAATGGCGTTCTTCACCCAGCAATTCGGAAGAGTGCCAGTGGTCCAAACTTGGCTTAGCAGCGAATTGGGGGGCTCAGCGTGAGTTCCGCGCGCATCACTGCGGTCCTTTTCGCCTGCGCGGGCTTGGCCGGCTGCGTCACGGCAACCGTGCAGGAAGTGCGTGAGACGGCCACCGCCATGGGCGCCGGCGACTCCATCGTGGTGCTCGGGCGGCGCAGCCAACCCACCACCGCCGAAACCGAACTCGACTTCATCTCCTGCGTGGCCGACAACATGGGCCGCGGCCAAAACGCGCTCAACGTGGTCAATGAGCAGCAGTTTTTGGACGCGACCTTCCCTTGGTTCGAGCCACGCATCGCGCCGCTCAACCACACCGAGCTGCCCACCATCATCAAGCAGGCGCCCCTGGCCGAACGATTGGACGAAATGGGGCTGAAGTACTTGGTCTGGATCGAAGGCTCCACCCAGCGCATCGACTCCGGGGGCTCGCTGAGCTGCGTGGTCGGCCCCGGCGGCGGGGGCTGCTTCGGGTTCCTGTCCTGGGAGAAGGACTCCTCCTACGAAGCCTCCGTCTGGGACGTGGAAACCGGCCAGACCGCCGGCAAGATCAGTTCCGAGGCCACCGGCATGAGCTACATGCCCGCCGTCATTGTCCCGATCCCAATGATCGCCCGGGTCCGCTCATCCGCCTGCTCAAGCCTCGCCAACCAGTTGAAGTCGTTCGTGGTGAACTGACGGGGAACGCTGAACTGGCGAAAGCACCTTGGATGTCGGTCCCGACGCGGGTTTTCCAACGGGATATCTACTGGCGCAGACTGACCATGTCCGCCTGGACCTCGGTGCGCAACGCGGCAATATCGGCGCGTACCTCACTGCGCAACGCACCAATCTCGGCTCTCAACTCGGTGCGCAACGCCCCAATATCGGCTCGCACTTCCCCGCGCAACTTATCCATTTCCCCGCGCAACTTATCGATGTCGGCGCGCATCTCCCCGCGCAGATCATCGATATCCGCCCTCACTTCGCCGATGTCCGCCCGCAGCCAACCGAACAGCGCGATCACCAGCGCTGCCAGTGCCACGGAAGTGCCAAGGTTCATCCGGTTCGTCGAGGTCATGCCGTTCATGCTATCACGTCCTTAGTTTTGAACGGGGCTGAATCCGTCCACATACCAGCCGGTACTCCGCCCCAGCTGAGCAGGCGCCCATCGATCCAACAAGGTCAGCCTAGCAGGGGCGAGAGCATTCCGAAATACAGCGAAACGTCACAGAATTTGTAGGAAATCACCCCAAAAGTGACGGAAAGCCGTCAAATTTCCGGCTCATCGACCCCAACGCCGCTCCAAAAGGCTAGAATTGACCCATCCGAACAACGGCGGCTCGCCGCCACGAGCATTCAATGGCCCAAATCGAAGACACATGGGAGGGCGGGAACGTGGCGACCCTAAACGAGGCGGCCAGTTCGACGCCCGTTCCCTTTAATCCGCAGAGCCTGATCAACCATGACGCGGTAGGTCGGCCTTGGAATCGTCTTCCGGCGCACTTCCCGCAGACAGTCTTCGACCCGGAATGCCTCGTCAGCTACGAGGCCGTCACTCGAAGCCGCCTTCTTGAAGCACTCCGAACCCAGCAAGCCCTAGTCAAACCGAGCAGAGTAAGGATGCGTACTGAGGTGTTGGAGGAGGTCTTTGGAGAATTCCACACCGACCATGCGTTTTGTGCCTTGCGACCGGATTGGGGGATCAACCTGACTGAGCCCATGGCAACCCGAGCTCTCGCTTACCTGCTTGGCAGGGGCACGGGGGAACTGCGAGATCAGCGCATCCGTGCGTTTCTGAAGGCTCTGGAAATTTCAAATATTGAGAAAACTCAATCGTTTGCGCAGGCCAAGGTTTACACCGAAGTGGACCGCATCGATCTTGAAGTACGCTTCCAAGATGACGAAGACCAAGCCTGTGTGGCGATAGTTGAAGCGAAACTCAACCACAGACTGACGGCTGGACAACTCAGCAGCTACTACGAGGCGCGAAGGCAGTACCGACGCGAGTGCCGGATCGTCGGTCTGACGCAATCGGCCGGCAATGGCAGGAGGGGCAAGCAAAAGCAGATTTGGCCCGTTGTGCTTTGGCGTGACCTCTGGCTGCGCTTTGAGAAGGGGCGCCCCCAGGAAACCGACGGCCAACTGGCCACATTCATGGCTTGGCTCTGGCTGCGAATCGACGGGCTCAATGTAAGCAATTCCAATTCAAGGGGGGAGTGAGAATGGCAACAGTGAAGATTCCAGACAGCCTGCAATCGTACTATGGCAACCAAGCAGTTAGGAGAGCGGTAGACGACTTGGTTAACAAGCTAAACGGGAAAGGCATGCCCGAATGTAACTGGGAGGAAGCGAAAAACTACAATCAGGCGCTATTGATGGCAGCCCAAGTTCGGACAGACTACGTTGCTCTGCTGTTCGATGTATGGGAAGCCACCTTTGGAAAGTCAAAACTCCAAAGTCTCGAGGGTGACGAACTCGACCATAAGCTGTTTTCTCCTAGCGGGGTCTGGGAAAACGGATGGTTATGGCGAGCCTATTACCCGACCAGCAACTCCGATGAAAGTGAACGGAGCTATGAACTCTGCGTGTACGTGGTAGAAGACAATCTTGAGCTAAGAGTCTATCGATACGACGAAGACGGCAAATGGGATTGCTCAGAGACACCCAAGGTGGAGCGGTGGTTAACTCGTCAGGACCACAACGAGGAAGGCCCCTACTTGGTAAACGAGAAAGTCAGTTTGACAGACTTCGTTTCGGAGCCTGACTCGGCAGTCGAACGATTCGCCGAAGATGCCAACAATGTCGTGCAAATGCTGCTCGACACTTGATCCCTAG
>CAZRBP010000088.1:0-14957 GCA_964598305.1 uncultured Pseudomonadales bacterium
CGCTTCGTGAGGCGACGGAAATCGCGATCGCGGAGGTGCAGGCGGCACCAGCTAGTTCGGTGCACAGGGTGACATTCGCCTGCTTCGATGCGGCTACCGCTGCCGTTTTCCGAGAGGCTTTGACCGTGGGTTGAATGGGTGCGGATGCCGTTGGCCGGTGATAGGCTAGCGCACCAGTCGAGGTGTCCGCGATGGCTGAATTGAAGGAAATGCCCGAGGTGCGCATTGCGCCCGAAGAGCTTGCGCGTTGGGGTGGTTTGTGGCTTGGCAGCGAACCAGCAGCAAAGCGGCCGAATCGCTTCAATCGGCAGCAAGGCATGGAGTTTGGGCGAGTCTTCGATCAGGCGTTTGGCGAGGCGTTGGCCTCCATGCTCGGCGGCATTCCATTGGCCACGCCCTCTGCGACGGCTCTCACACCAGCCCAAGCGGACTGCGTCGAAGTGGGACCGACTCGGGTGATTGGCGGCATCAGACCCCAAAACTACGATGTGGCCTACCGTCCAGACGGACCTCGAATTGTCTTTGACAGCAAGACCCTCAATGACCGTAAGAGTATCGGCAAGAACTGGCAAAACATGATTAATGACTTGGCATCGGAGGCAGCCACCGTTCACACTCGGTTTCCATTTTGCCTCGTTGTGTTCATGGTGGTGCTGCCTGCCCCAGCGCTTCCCGATGCACAGCGCCGTTCCATCGTCAGCACCCTGGAGCGGTTGGGGTCGAGATCGAGCGAACTCGATCAACACCATCTTGCCGAAGCGATTGCCTTGGTCATTTGGGATCCGGAAACCGGGCAAATCGAGACACCGGAGAATCCCTCTGCCGCAAGCGTGAACACGTCGATCCAGCTAACTACGCTCCATCAGCGAGTACACAAATGCTATCTCGAGCGCTATCAACACCTGCCGCCGCATCTATCATGAATCTGACACAGCCCAGCGCCGAAGCGCAATCGATGGTCGCGAACTTCAAGACCAACAAGAGCCCGCCTACCGCGCAAAAGATTCGAGGAGGCTACTACACGCCACCCGCGTTGGCGGAATACCTTTGCCAGTGGGCGATTCGAAGCCCAAGCGATCATGTGATCGAACCGAGCTGCGGGGATGGGGCCTTTGTCAGCGCGGCGGCGCGTTTTTTGGGCGAGGAAGGCACAGTCACTGCGGTCGAAATCGTGCCGGATGAGCTCGAAAAGGCGCGCGCCGCCAACCAACAGGTTCAGCCATCGCTCGATTGGCACTGCGCCAGCTTCTTCGACATTGCGCCGGCGCTGCTTAAACGGCCTTGCTATGACGCAGCAGTTGGCAATCCGCCGTTTATTCGCTTCCAGTACTTCGACAAGGCCGCGCGGGAGCGGGCGTTTTGCCTGCTCAACGAGTTTGGGTACCGGCCAAACGGCTTGGCCAACGCATGGATTGCCTTCATCCAGTTGGCCGCGGAGATGTTGCGGGACGGGGGGCGGTTGGCCATGGTGTTGCCTGCGGAATTGCTGCAGGTTCAGTACGCCGCGCAGCTGCGCCATCGGCTGCCGATGCTCTTCGAGGCTGTCACAGTCATCGCCTTCGACAAGTTGGTCTTTCCGCAAATTCAGCAGGAAGTGGTGCTGCTGCTTGGCGAGGGCAGAAACCGGGATCCGGACAATTACGGAAAACTGCACACGAGGGAGCTGGCCGACGGCGAGGCTCTGGTGTCGTCAGCGCCAGTCGCGAACGCCGTTTGCCATTTGCCGGAGCGCCACACCCACGAGGACATGAAGTGGACCTCTTTGTTTCTCGATGACAGTGAGTTCCAGTTGTTGCTGCACACCTCGGAGATTGACTCACTCGATCGATTGGGTCGGTTGGCCGACGTCGATGTGGGCATCGTGACGGGCCGCAACAGCTTTTTTCTTGTCACTGAAGATCATGCCGAGCAGCTGGGCCTTAATGGCCATGCCATCGATGTGGTGGGGCGAACTGCGGCCTTGAAGTCGTTTCGCTTCACCCAGGAAGATATGCGCCAATTCGGGCGCTCCAACCGCTCGAAGTTGATTGACCTGAATGGTTTGGACCGGTCCAGCTTTTCGCCAGCATTGGAATCGTACATCTCCCAAGCGGAGGCGGCGGGCGTCAACGATGGCTACAAGTGCCGGATTCGCAACCGCTGGTTTGACGTGCCCTCCGTTTACGCGCCGGACGCCTTCATGTTCCGGCAGATTCACCACGCGCCGCTGCTGGTGGCCAACGGCGCGGAGGCTACCGCCACGGACACCATCCACCGGGTGCGCGTCGGGCGCGGCATCAATGTGGAGCGCTTGGGCGCTTCGCTGGTGAACTCACTCACGTTCGCCTGGGCGGAGGTGTGCGGCAGGAGCTACGGCGGCGGCGTACTGGAGCTTGAGCCTAGGGAGGCGGAAAAGCTGCTAGTGCCTTATGAGTTTGCTGACGGCTTGGATTTGGACTATTTGGACGGAAAGCTACGCGCCGGTGAACTCGAGGCGGCCATGGACCACGGCGATAGCGTGCTGCTGCAACACGGGTGCGGGCTGTCGCAGAGCGACGTGCTGCGGGCGCGCAAGGCGTGGAATCGTCTGCGTCAGCGCCGCCAAAGGCGCAAGTAAGTCGATTAGTGCATTAGCGCCTCAGTCCGGCTAAATCGAGCAAACACGCCGTTCACCGCGCAGGTGATGGTGAGCGCAGGAGCGAAGCAGTGCCAACTGAACAGAACCGGTCGGGTCTCTCCTCGGCCCTATTGAGCTTCATTCGGCTTGAGTCGGCTGGCGGGGCGGTGCTTATCGCCGCCACTGTGTTGGCGATGATCGCGGCCAACACGCCACTTGCGCCGGCTTATGGGCTGTTGTTAGACACACGCCTAGCCGTCAGCATCGGAGAGGCTGGGATCGACAAGCCGCTGCTGCTGTGGATCAACGACGGCCTGATGGCGGTGTTCTTCTTTCTCATCGGCTTGGAGGTCAAGCGCGAGCTGTGCGAAGGCGAGCTTTCGTCAGCCGAGCGCGTTGCCCTGCCGGCGGTTGGCGCAGCGGGTGGCATTCTTGCGCCGGCCTGCATCTACGCGGCCCTTAACTGGGGGGACGCCGGGGCCATGGACGGCTGGGCCATCCCGGTGGCCACGGACATCGCCTTTGCCTTGGCGTTGTTGCGCGCCTTTGGCGACCGGGTGCCGGTTTCGCTCAAGGCCTTTCTGCTGGCGCTCGCGATCTTCGACGACTTGGCCGCCATCGCGATCATCGCGCTGTTCTACACCGCCGACCTCTCGCCCGGCATGCTGGCGGTCGCGGGCGTGGCGCTGCTGGTGGCCATAGCGCTCAACCGGCGGGGGGTGGCGAACGTGACGGCCTATGTGCTCTTGGGCCTGGTGCTCTGGGTGGCACTGTTTAAATCCGGGGTGCATGCGACCTTGGCGGGCGTGTTGATCGCCTTCTGCATCCCGCTGCGCGGCGGGGATGGGCGTTCACCGCTTAAGGACTTGGAACGGGACCTGCACACGCCGGTGGCCTTTGTGGTGCTGCCGGTGTTCGCGTTCGCCAATGCGGGCATTTCGTTTGCGGGGGTCGAATGGGGCGACTTCGTCGATCCCGTGACCTTGGGCATCGCGCTGGGGCTCTTTCTGGGTAACCCCATCGGCATCGTCGGGTTGGTCGGCTTGGCGGTGCTGTTGCGTTGGGTGGCGCTGCCCGAGGGCGTGACTTGGGCGCAGCTGACCGGGATGGCGTTTGCTTGCGGAATCGGCTTTACGATGAGCCTGTTCATCGCCAGTCTCGCCTTCGAGCATGGCGGCGGCGATTACTGGGCGGCGGACAAGCTCGGCATCCTGCTCGGATCGCTTGCCTCCGCGGCGGTGGCCTATGTTGTGCTCAGTGCTGCCCTGCCCCGGAATCGGGAGTCCGCTGCCTAGACTGGCACCGTGTCCCGATAGCGGACTTTAAGAAGGTCGTACAGCGCCACTTCCGCCGTTTCCGGGTCGATCACATTGTCGAGCAGCTCCATGAGGTGCTCGTTGTCCTCGCGCCCAGCCCAGGTCTTGCGGTAGCTGCCGTCCTTGTAGCCGTGGTCCTGCCGGAAGCGGTTCAACACGTTCTTGCCCACGTAGAGGCGAAAGAGCTCATCGAAGGACATCGGCAGTGCGGCCATCACATCGGCGAACCGTTCGACGGAAAAGCCCTTGGACTGCAGACAGGCAGCGGCCAGCGCCTCCACAGCTTGGCGCAACCCTTCACTGCCAGCGCCTTCCGAAGGCCGCACATCCAGCGTCTCGGCAAGCTGCGGCTCGACGGCATCCGCACGCAACAACTCGCTCAAGCCGAAGTGCCAGATGTCCACCAACTCCAGCTTTACCTGGGCCAGGTCCGGCGCCTGCTTCTTCCACCACTTCCAGCCGAAATGGTCGAGCAGTTCCGCGCATTCAACCCAAACCGCACGGTAGTACTCGTAGCGCCTGGTGCGCCAGTCCGGGTGCACTTGCCGATTGTGGGCTTCCTGCATGCGCGCCATGGTGTTGAGCATGGCCTGTCGATCCGCCGGCACGTGGGACATTCCTTGGCAAATGGGCCTATGCGGGGTGATGGGTCAGGATAGTACCCGATCCAGGTCTTGGCACAGATCGTCCGCATCCTCCAGCCCCACGGACAGGCGGAAGACCCCGTCGCCAGCGAACGCCCGGTAGCCCGCTAGCTGTTCGCCTTCGAGACGGAAGGTTGATTGCATCATGGCGTCGGTGTCGATCCAGTAGATGAGGCTGCGGTGATGGCCGAGCGACACTGCGTAGTGAATGATCTCCAATTGCTTCGCCATACGCCGCGCCAAGGCCGCCCCGTCGCCGCGAACCTGAAACGACAGGGTGCCTGAGCAGTTGGCCATCTGCCGCCGTGCCAGCGCCCGCTGCGGGTGGGAGGCAAGCCCCGGGTAGTTGACACGCCCCACCGCCGGGTGGTCTTCAAGGAACGCCGCAACCTGCATGGCACCTTCCTCGTGGGCGCGCATGCGGATCGGCAGCGTGGCCGCGCCGCGGGCGATCAGCCAAGCGTTGAAGGGGCTGATCGCGCCGCCGAAGTGCACCAGCGGGCGGGTCCGCAGCGGCTCGATGCGTTCCCGGCTGCCGAGCACCGCCCCGCCGAGGGCATCGCCGTGACCACCGATGTACTTGGTCAGCGAGTGCACCACGAAGTCGGCGCCCAGCGCCAACGGTTGGGTGGCGATGGGCGTGGCGAAGGTCGAGTCCACCGCCAACGCAACCCCATGGGCTCCCGCGATGGCGGCGACCGCGGCGATGTCCGTCAGGCGCAGGATGGGGTTCGCTGGCGTTTCGATCCAGAGCATGCGGGTCTCGGGCCGCATCGCCGCCTCCACGGCACTGAGGTCACTGGTGTCCACCGGCGTCGTTTCGATCCCGTAGTCGGACAAGGTGCTGCGCGCCAACTCGGCGGTCCCGGCGTAGTTGACGTCGCTCATCACCAAATGGTCGCCGGCCTTGAGGCCAGCCAACAGCAGCGCCGCCGTCGCGGCCATGCCGGAGCCGAAAACCACGCAGTCCTCCGCGCCTTCGAGCGCCGCCAGCTTCTCCTCCAGCATCTTCACCGTGGGGTTGCCCCAGCGTGTGTAGATGTAGGGCCGCTCGCCTTCGAACGCGTTGATCGAAAACCCGGCAGGCTCATCGAGGGCAAAGGTTGACGACATGACGAGGTTCGGCGCCGACGCACCGGTCACCGGATCAGGCACCTCGCCTGCATGCACCGCCAAGGTGTTGGGTCCTTTTTGCTTCACTCCACCGCATCCTTGCGTAGGGCGACCCATCATAATTTGATTTCGGCTTGAGGGCGTCCCGCCCGAATCTGCTAGCATGCGCACTTCGCCAACTTTTATCCGGGAAAACATCCATGGATCTCTCCTACGGGGCCAAGTACGAGGCCTTTCGCGCCGAGGTGCGCGATTTCATCAGTGCGCACCGGGACCAAGCCCCCAAGGGGGAGGGCATGCGCTCCGAAAAGGTGCTCAAGTGGCAGAAGCTCTTGATCGAGCACGGTTATGCGGCGCGCACCATTCCCGAGGCCTATGGCGGCTTTGGGGCCGAGCCGGACGTGTTGATCTCGCGCATCATCGCCGAGGAGTTTGGCAATGCCCAGGTCAGCCAGGGGTTGGGCGGGGGGGGCATCTCCATGCTGGTGCCAACGCTGCTTGAGGTGGGGTCGCAAGAGCAGAAGCAGACCTTCATCCAGCCCACCATCCACGGCGAGATGGTGTGGTGCCAAGGCTACTCGGAGCCGGGTGCGGGCAGCGACTTGGCGAGCCTGCGCACCGCGGCGGTGCTCGATGGCGACGAGTGGGTGGTCAACGGCCAAAAAATCTGGACCAGCGCCGCCCATCTGGCGGATTGGATATTCTGCCTGGTGCGCACCGAGCCGGACGCCCCGAAGCACAAGGGCATCTCCTTCCTGCTGTTCCGCATGGACACCCCCGGCATCGAAATCCGGCCCTTGGTGGACATGACCGGGACCGCCAACTTCAACGAGGTCTTCTTCACCGACGTGCGCGTGCCCAAGCAGCAGATCGTCGGCGCCCGCGGCCAGGGCTGGCAGGTGGCCAACGCCGTTCTCCGCCATGAGCGGGACTCGCTGGGCGACCCCAACATCATGCTCTCCAGGCTCAACGCACTCATCAAGCTGATGCAAAGCGAGACCATCGACGGGCGCCGGGTCATCGACCTGCCCGTCTACCGCGACCGGCTGATGCGGATTCAGGGGCGGGTGATGGCGCTCGGCTTCAACGACATGCGCATCCTGTCCGCCCGCATCAACCAAAAGGACGCCAGCCTCGCCCGCATGGTGGTCAAGCTGCAGGGCACGGAACTGCGCCACGAGTTGGAGCAACTGGGCATCGACGCCATGGGTGAGTTAGGGCTTGCTTACGGCAAAAACCCCTATTTGCGCGACCACGGCAATTGGCAGACCCACTACATGTACTACTTGGGCCTGATTATCGGCGGCGGCACCTCGCAGATTCAGAAGAACATCATCAGCGAACGGGGCTTGGGGCTGCCCCGGGAGCCCAAGGTCGCGGCCAAAGCCGCGGCAAGAGCGTAAGGGGCGCCGTCATGGATTTTGGACTGTCCGAAGAGCAAACCCTGTTTCAGGACACGCTCAACAATTTCCTCACCGATCAAGTCAGCTTGGAACGGGTGCGGCGCGTCGCCACGGACGATGAGTCCACGGCAGCGATTTGGCAGGAATTGGCCGGGCTCGGCGTCTCGGCGCTGCTGGTGCCGGAGGCCCCCGGCGGGGTGGGCCTTAAGCCCCTCGATGCGGCCATCGCAGCCGAGTGCCTGGGCTACCACGCCACGCCGAGTCCCTTTCTTGGCTCCGCGGTGATGGGGCCGACGGCCCTGTTACTGGCCGGTGGCCAAGGCGAACGCCTGGAACGCCTGGCCACAGGTGAACTGCGCATCGGCATCGCCGTGGGCGAAGCCATCGCCGCCCGGGCTGAGGCAGGCGTCTCGGCCGCTGGCGGCAAGCTCAACGGCAAGGCCCTCTATGTCCTGGACTACGGTGCCGACGAGTACTTGGTGGCGGATTCAGACCGGGGCCTGCACTTGGTGGCCGCCGACGACCTGGAGCACAGGCCCCTTTCGACCGTGGAAAAGACCCGCCCAACCGGCGAATTGGTCTTCGACGGCAGCCCCGCCATCCCCCTAAGCGCCGATCCGGCCCATTTTCAAGCGGTGCTGGACGCCGGGCGCGTGATGCTGGCCGCGGACACCCTAGGTGCTGCGCAGAACATGCTCGATCAAGCCATCGCCTACGCCAAGGAGCGCGAGCAGTTCAACCGGCCCATCGGCTCCTTCCAAGCCGTCAAGCACATGTGCGCGGAAATGGCCGCCCACTTGGAGCCTTGCCGGGCGATGGTCTGGTACGCCGGCCACGCCTTGAGCGAGGTGCCGGATGAGGCCCACCTGACCGCCTGCCACGCCAAGGCCCATCTGGCGGAGGTGGGCACCTTCGTCGCCCGCACAGCCACCCAAGTGCATGGCGGCATGGGCTTCACCGACCTCCTTGGGCTGCACTACTGGTTCAAGCGCATCGGCTTCAACCGGCAAGCCCTCGGCGCGCCGGAACTGGTGCGCGAGGAAGCTGCCCGGGGACAGCAGTTGGCCGCCTAGTTGCAACGATGCCTTCCGGGGAACAAACCCGATTCAAGGCGAGGGCAAGGTGCCCTCGCTCCGAGGAGTGGGACGATTCGTTATGCCCTCGTTCCGGGGAGTGGGTCGGCTCGAGGGCATCTCGCCCTCGCTCCAAGAGGCGCACCCACTTGAATCTGCGCGTTTTGTCGCCATATAGGTTTATTGCAACACCGTCGATGAGGCCCCATGGCTGAAACCTATTCCGTGCTGCCGTTGAAAAACACGGTGGTCTTTCCGCAGATCGTCATTCCCTTGGCCGTGGGCCGCAAGCGCTCCCTCGCAGCGGTCAAGGCCGGCGTCGAGTCCGGGCGGCGCATCATCACCGCCGCCCAGAAGGAGGCCGGCATCGAGGATCCTTCCTGGGAGAACCTCTTCGAAATCGCCACCATTTCCACCATCAACCACATCGAAAAGCGGGACAAAGGCTCCCAAGTCATCGTGCAGGGCGCGGAGAGGGTGCGCCTGCGCCCAACCGCCCAGCACGACGACTACCTGGAGGCGGAGTACGAGCGCCTGCCGTCGCTCAAGATGGAGGACGCCGGCGAGGACGGCGCCCATGTGGATGCGCTGCTCAGCGAAAACCTGGAACTGTCCAAGCGCATCGCCAACCTTTACGGCGGCGACAACGGCGACCAGATGTTCCAGCAGCTCATCGGCTCCATCAACGACCCGGTCACCCAGATGTACCGCATCGCCAACTTGGTCAGCATTCCGCTGGAGCAGGAGCAGGCGGTGCTCGAGTGCGACACCGTGCGGGCCCTGATGGAGAACGTCCACGAGATCCTGCGCCACGAGCTCAAGGTCACCGAACTGCGGCGGCAAATCGCCCAGCAGGCCCGGGAGGACATCGACAAGCAGCAGCGCGACCACCTGCTGCGCCAGCAAAAGCGGGCCATCGAGGAGGCGTTGGGCGAAGAGGACGACGAGGATGTCGCCGAACTGCGCAAGCAGATCGAGGAGGCGCACCTGCCCGACAACGTGCGCTCCGAAGTGGACCGGGAGCTGAAGCGCCTCGGGCGCATGTCCAACCACGCCGCCGACTACCAGATCGCCCGTTCCTACCTGGAGCTGGTGGCCGAACTGCCGTGGAGCGAAAGCACCGAGGATCAACTGGACCTCGACCACGCCCGCAAGGTGCTCGACGAGGACCACTACGGGCTGGAGGACGTTAAGGAGCGGATTCTCGAATCCCTCGCCGTCATGCAGCTCAATCCCGACGCCAAGGCCCCCATCCTCTGCTTCGTCGGCCCGCCGGGGGTCGGCAAGACCTCGCTCGGCCAATCCATCGCCCGGGCCATGGGCCGCAAGTTCGAGCGCATGAGCCTCGGCGGCCTGCACGACGAATCCGAGCTGCGCGGCCACCGCCGCACCTACGTCGGCGCCATGCCGGGACGCATCCTGCAGGGCGTGCGCCGCGCCGGGGTCACCAACCCCATCCTCATGCTCGATGAAATCGACAAGCTCGGCCGGGACTTTCGCGGCGACCCGGCAGCGGCATTGATGGAGATTCTCGATCCGACCCAGAACAAGGAGTTCCGCGACAACTACCTCAACCTGCCCTACGACCTGTCCAAGGTGCTGTTCCTCACCACCGCCAACACGCTGGAGGGCATCCCGCGGCCGCTGCTCGACCGCATCGAGGTGCTGGAACTGTCCGGCTACAGCGACCTGGAGAAGCGGGCCATCGCCCGCGAATACCTGATTCCGCGCCAGCAGGCCGACGCCGGCTTAAGCGAGGCGCAACTCGACATCAGCGATGAGGCGCTCACCTACATGACCCGCCGCTACACCCGCGAGGCCGGGGTGCGGGAGTTGGAGCGGGTCATCGGGCGGCTGGCCCGCAAGCGGGCGCGGCAGGTGGTGACGGCCAAGGATGCTGAAGGCCAAATCGGCCTTGAGCAACTAGGCGAACTGCTCGGCCCGGAGAAGTTCAAGTCCGACAAGAGCCGCGAGCAGATCGCCCCCGGCGTGGCGGCCGGCTTGGCCTGGACAGAGACCGGCGGCGACGTGCTCTACGTCGAGGCGGCGCTGACCCAAAAGGACGAAAAGGTCACCCTCACCGGCCACCTGGGCCAAGTGATGCAGGAGTCCGCCAAGGCGGCGCGCAGCTACATCTGGTCCATCGCCGAGAGCTTGGGGCTGGAACGCGACACCATCGAGGATTGCGGCGTCCACATCCACGTGCCGGCCGGCGCCGTCCCCAAGGACGGCCCCTCCGCCGGCGTGACCATGGCCACCGCCCTCTACTCCGCCTACAGCGGCAAGTGCGTGCGCAACAACCTGGCCATGACCGGCGAACTCACCCTCTCCGGGCTGGTGCTGCCGGTCGGCGGCGTCAAGGAAAAGATACTGGCCGCCCACCGCGCCGGCCTGCGCCACGTGGTGCTGCCCAAGGACAACGAAGCGGACCTCATCAAGCTGCCGAAAGGCGTGCGCGACGAGATGACCATCACCCTCGCGGAGCACCTGCCGGAAGTGTTCGACGCGGCCATTGGGGAATCGGCAGCACCGTCAGCCTGAGACGTTCTAAGCCGGAGATAAGCCACCCACCCGACGAGCGTATGCAAGGCGCTTTGATTTTGAGGAAGGAGTTCGTGGTCGCACAAGCTCAGTGTAGAGGCTAGAGGTGGCCGGTGGTAGCATCTGGGCATGGACCGGCGCAGGTTGCCCATCGGCATGCAGACCTTTCGCGAGTTGCGGGAGACAGGTTGCTATTACGTGGACAAGACGCCCGAAATCGAGCGTCTGCTGACCGGGGGCAAGCACTTCTTTCTCTCACGCCCGCGGCGTTTCGGCAAGAGTCTGTTCCTGGACACGATGAAGGAGCTGTTCGAGGGCAGCGAGGCGCTGTTCGAGGGGCTCGCCATCCACCGGCGGTGGGACTGGTCGGTGCGCCATCCGGTCGTCCGCATGAGTTTCGGCAGCGGGCACTTCAGCGCCGATGGGGACCTGCGCGCTGAAGTGGCGGACCGCCTATGCGAGCTGGAGAGTGCTGCGGGGATCGCCGATCCGCCCGCCGCCTCGGCCGCAGGAAGGCTGCGCCATCTGATCAGCACCCTGCACGGAGGCACCGGCCGGCGGGTCGTGGTGCTGATCGACGAATACGACAAACCGATCCTGGACGCGCTGGACACGCCGGAGGTCGCGCGCGCCAACCGCGATTACCTGCGGGGACTGTACGCCGTGGTCAAGGACTGCGACGCGCACATTCGCCTGAGTTTCATTACCGGGGTGAGCAAGTTCTCTAAGGTGAGCCTGTTCTCGGGGCTGAACAACCTCACGGACATCACCCTTGACGGGCGCCACGCGGCCATCTGCGGCTACACGGAGGGGGATCTCGACAGGGTGTTCGCGGCCGAGCTGCCGGGGCTGGACCGGGAGCGGATTCGCGAATGGTACAACGGCTACCACTGGCTCGGCGATGAGAGCGTGTACAACCCGTTCGACATCCTGCTCCTGTTCCGCAGCCGCGAGTTCAAGGCGCACTGGTTCGAGACCGGCTCGCCTTCATTCCTAGTGGAGACGCTGTTCCGACGGCGGGTGCGCTCGGTGGACTTGGAGGGCATGCTGGCGAGCGACGAGCTGCTGTCGGCCTTCGACGTGGATGAGATCGCGCCGGAGGCGCTGCTGTTCCAGACCGGCTACCTGACAATTCGGGAGGTGGAGCGGGTCGGCGAACTAACGCTCTACCGGCTGGGGTATCCCAACCGCGAAGTTCGGGAGGGCCTCAACACGCGGCTGCTGCGGCGGCTGGGGCAGGACGGAACCCGCCAGACGGCGAACAGCGTGCAGCTCTACCGGCTGCTGGAGGCGGACGACGTCGCGGGCATGGAGGCGCTGTTCCGCGCCTTCTTCGCGGGCATTCCGCACCAGTGGCATCTGAACAACGACATCGCGGACTACGAGGGGTACTACGCCAGCGTGTTCTACTCGTACTTCGCGGGGCTTGGGCTGGACGTGGCCGTGGAGGAAAGCACCAGCCGCGGCCGGCTGGACATGGCGGTGCGGTTCGGCGGGCGCGTGTACGTGTTCGAGTTCAAGGTGGTGGAGCAGTCCGGGGAGGGCGCCGCGATGGCGCAACTGCGCGACCGGGGGTATGCGGACAAATACCGTTCGCCGGGCGTGCCCGTCCGGCTGGTCGGCGTGGAGTTAAGCAGCGCCTCGCGCAACCTGGTGGCGTTCGAGCACAGCTCGGCGTGACTGTCGTCCCAGACGAAGCGCTTGTTCGCCAGCGCCTCTCTGCAATAGGATTGCAGGCATTGGCAGTCTGCGGGCATGGGCAGCCCGCGGGCATGGGCAGCCCGGCACAGGAGAGGCCGATGAGCGCAACGGGAACGGATTGTTCAGTGGCATCCCAAGTGAGCTTCACCGCCATGGCGAACGGCACCCGTGAGGACTACGAGCTGATCGCCGTGCACGATGCGCACAACGCGGGCCAAACGGCGGAGCGAATGATCGCCCTGCTCAAGTCCATGGACGGCCCCTCGCCGTATCCCATTTCCCGCCTGCAGCACGTCCTGCAATCGGCCACCCGGGCGGAGGCCGACGGCGCGGACGACGAAACCATCGCCGTCGCCCTGCTGCACGACATCGGCGACCAGATCTCCCCGCACAACCACTCCCAAGTGGCCGCCGCCATCCTCAAGCCCTACGTCAGCGAGCGCAACTGGTGGATCGTGCAGCACCACGGCCTGTTCCAAGGCTACTACTGGTTCGCCCACTACCAGCGCGATCCGAACGAGCGGGACCGCTACGCCGACCATCCCCACTATCCGGCCTGTGTGGACTTCTGCGAGCGCTGGGACCAGAACTGCTTTGACCCCAACTACCCGACTAAGCCGCTGGCCCATTTCGAGCCGCTGGTCCACCAGCTTTTTGCCGCCGCCAAGACGGAATTCGTCTGACGCCGGATTCTTGTGCCGGATGTTGACGGCAAGACTTGCAATGTGGGTGCGTTGTTGTCACAGTCTGCTTCCGCCCGCGATTGAGGCACATTGGGCCGTCAAAACAAGAGGCCGTCCGCCGCAACGCGAAGACGGCCCTGTCAACGGGCGTAGGGGAAGACACCTCAGTTAAACGAGCTACGGGAGCGACTGCCGTTGGACATACTCGATTGGCTTGGCCATGGACTCTGGAATCCCTCGATTTGGAGCATCGCCGCCTACGTCTTAATCACCACGCACATCACCATCGTCACCGTGACGGTCTATCTGCACCGTCACGCCGCGCATCGGGCGCTGGACCTGCACCCGGCGCTGCAGAACCTGTTCCGCTTCTGGTCGTGGCTCAGCACGGGCATGATCACCCAGGAGTGGGTGGCGGTGCATCGCAAACACCACGCCACCACCGAAACCGACGACGACCCGCACAGCCCGCAGCGACAGGGGCTGGGGACGATTTTCTGGAAGGGCACGGAGGCCTACCGGGCAGCTACCGCGGACCGCGCCTCGATCAAGCGCTACGGCGCCGGCTGCCCGGACGACTGGATGGAGCGCAACCTATACGCCCGCTACCCGACCACCGGCATTCTCATTCTGCTTACCATAGACGTCGCCCTGTTCGGCTTCATCGGCCTGACGGTCTGGGCCGTGCAGATGCTCTGGATTCCAGTGCTCGCCGCCGGCGTGGTCAATGGCGTCGGCCACTTTTGGGGCTACCGCAGCTACGAATCGCCGGACGCCAGCACCAACATGCTGCCTTGGGGCATCGTCATTGGCGGCGAGGAACTGCACAACAACCATCACGCCTACCCCAATTCCGCCAAGCTCTCGCAAAAATGGTGGGAGTTCGACATCGGATGGTTTTGGATCCGCCTCTTCCAGGCCTTCGGGCTGGCCAAGCCGAAGAGCACCGGCCCCATCGTCAAGCAGGTGCCGGGCAAGACCACGCTGGACATCGACACCGCCTGGGCGGTGCTCAACGACCGCTTCCGGCTGATGGCCAAGTACAAGAAACAGGTGGTCAAGCCGCTCATCAAGCTGGAGTGCGCCAAGGCCGACCAAGCCACTGGAAAGCTGTTCCGGCGGGCGCGGGCGGCGCTGTGCCGGGAGCAAGCCCGCGTGAGCGCCAGCGGAATGCGGCGCATTGAGGCGGCCGTGGGCGCTAGCCAAGCCCTCGCCGCGGCCCACAACCTGCGCCTGCGCCTGCATGACATCTGGGCCAAGCGCGGCGGCAACGCCGACGACCTGCTGGCGGCGCTGCGCCACTGGTGCCGAGACGCCGAGGCCACCGGCATCCAAGCGCTGCGCGATTACGTCAGCGAGTTGAAGTCCTACACCTTGCCGCGGCTGGCCACCGCCTAGACCCAATCGAGGGCAGGGCGCCCTCGCTCCGGTGGGATCACTTCGAACGTAGGTCGGAGCGAGGGCGCCCCGCCCTCGCAGCGGCGCTCGCCAAAGCGCCGCCTACTCCTCTGGCGCGACCGTCAGCGAGAGGCCCTCGGGGACGTCAAGCCTAGGCATGGGAAGACGACTCCGTGCCGTCCTTCAGCCGGAACTTCTGCACCTTGCCGGAGGCGTTGCGCGGCAATTCGTTCAACCACGTAATCACTCGGGGCACCTTGTAGTTGGCCAGGTGCCCGCGCGCCCATGTGAGCAGTTCGTCCACATCCGGGCGGGTTCCCGGCCTTGGCACGATAAAGGCATGGCCCACCTCGCCGAGCCGTTCGTGGGGTGCGCCCACCACCGCCACGTCGGCGACCGCCGGGTGGTCGAGCAGGCGGTTTTCGATCTCGGCCGGATAGCAGTTGAAGCCGCCGCAGATGTACATGTCCTTCAGGCGGTCGGTGATCT
>CAZRBP010000089.1:0-14753 GCA_964598305.1 uncultured Pseudomonadales bacterium
GAGGTCAAGTCCCACTCCCGCCAAGGCGCAACCACCTTGATGTCCGGGTTCAGGGCATAGGCGCCCAACTCGAAGCGCACCTGGTCGTTGCCCTTGCCGGTGGCACCGTGGGAGATGGCGTGCGCGCCGGTTTCTTCGGCGATCTCCACCAGCCGCCGGGCGATCAGCGGGCGGGCAATGCTGGTGCCGAGCAAGTACTCCCCTTCGTAGAGGGTGTTGGCGCGGAACATGGGGAAGACGTAGTCACGGACGAACGTCTCCGTGAGGTCCTCGATGTAGATTTCCTGCACCCCCATGGCCTCGGCCTTGGCACGGGCCGGCTCCACCTCCTCGCCCTGGCCGATGTCAGCGGTGAAGGTCACCACCTCGGCTTGGTAGGTCTCCTGCAGCCAACGGCAGATGACCGAGGTGTCCAACCCGCCGGAATAGGCCAGCACGATCTTCTCAATGGTTTTGCTTGTCATCTGCGGTGCGGCGAACGCCAGTCTGAAAAAGGCCGCGAATGATACCCAAGGCGGCAAGCAGGTGGCTATCGGAGAATCGCCAAAGTCAAAAGAGCAGGGCGAGTCGCAAGGGACCCGGAGCGAAGGCAACTTGCCTTCGCAATGAACCCGGGAACCCCATCGAGGACGAGTCGCAAGGAACCCCGGGGCGAAGGCGACCCGCCTTCGCAATGAACCCGGGAACCCCATCGAGGACGAGTCGCAAGGGACCCCGGAGCGAAGGCGACCCGCCTTCGCAATGAACCCGGGAACCCCATCGAGGACGAGTCGCAAGGGACCCCGGAGCGAAGGCGACCCGCCTTCGCAATGAATTGTCCTTTAGCCCCGTGTCCTATGAATACTGCTCCAAGGCCAGTCCTCCGGCTTGGCGCACAGCCCCGCTTTGACGGGGTTCCAATGAATGTAGTCCACCGTTGCCGCATAGTGCGCTTCGTCGCGCATGACGCGGTCAAAGTAGTCGGCTTGCCAAAACGCCCCTTTGCGCCCCAAGCTCCGGTTGGCCGATTTCGCGGTGTAGGACTTCCAAGAGTGCAAAATGGTGGACAAGTAGCTCCCGCCCAACACCGTCATCAGAGCGTGGACGTGATTGGGCATGATCACCCAGGCGTGCAGGAGGTAGCGAACGTTGTCGAAACGCAGCAAAGTCGCCTGCACAACTGCCGCCACTTGAGGGCAGCGCAGCCAGCAGGCGCCCCTGCCTTGATCAAGCGCTGCCTCCATGCGCTCCCGCATTTCGGCGGCGCGCTTTGCTGTTGGAACACTCGCCAGCTCTGCGCGCCACCGCGCCAGGACGGCTTGAGGAAGGCTGTCGGCCAGCCGAAAGCAGATGTGTTGGGGCACTTCCCCCGCTTCAAAGTGAGGCAGATTGCTTCGGTGGTACTGGCTGGTCGGAACGCCACCCCGAATTTGGCTTGCTTGCTGCATGTGCGGTGATCTGTCAGTTCGGCAACTTTGCGATTCAGTAGTCTATCCCACCCCGCCCTCGATGGAATCCCTTGGGGGTCTTTGCGAAGGCAAGTTGCCTTCGCTCCGGCAAAACCAGCGTTGCGCCCCGCTCCGGGCCCATCGGAGCGAGGGCGACCCGCCCTCGATGGAATCCCTTGGGGGTCTTTGCGAAGGCAAGTTGCCTTCGCTCCGGCAAAACTAGCGTTGCCGCTCGCTTCGGGCGGCTCTGCTTGTGTTATCGGCGGGAACCTGTTTAGGTCGCGGAGTGAAAGAAGTGAGCATGGCCAAGCGGTTTCGCGGCTTCCTGCCGGTGGTGGTGGACGTGGAGACCAGCGGGTTCGACCCGAAACGCCACGGGCTGCTGGAAATCGCCGCGCTGACGCTGCGGTTCGACGATGGCGTCCTGATGATCGACGGCCGCCACAGGTGGCCAGTGCGGCCGTTCCCGGAGGCGCTGATCAACCCCGACTCCCTGCGCGTGACCGGCATCGACCTGAACGACCCAGCGCGCCGGGCCATCCCGGAAACCGAAGCCATCAAGCACCTGTTCAAGATGGCCCGCACCAGCATCAAGCGCCACGGTTGCCATCGCGGCATCCTGGTGGCCCACAACGCGGCCTTCGACGCCGGCTTCGTGCACAGCGCCGCCAAGCGCGTGGGCGTCAAGCGCAACCCCTTCCACCCGTTCAGCACCATCGACACCGCCGCCTTGGCCGCAGTGGCCTACGGCCACACCGTCATGGGCGAGGCCTGCGTCCGGGCCGGCATCGACTACGACAAGGACCAGGCGCACGGCGCCCTGTACGACGCCGAGCGATGCGCCATGCTGTTTTGCGAAATCGTCAACGGCTGGGGTGACGCGCTCGGCGAGCGGGCCGCTTGGTTGAACGCCGACCAGTCCTAGGCGGCAGCGGCTTCCTTGATCAACGGCTCAAGCTCGCCGCTTTCGAACATCTCGGTGATGATGTCGCAGCCGCCGATCAGTTCGCCCTTGACGTAGAGCTGCGGGAACGTGGGCCAGTCGGCATAGCCTGGCAGGGTGGCGCGGATTTCAGGATTGCTGAGGATGTCCACATAAGCAAAACGCTCGCCGCAGGCGATCAGGCACTGCACCGTCTGGGCCGAAAACCCGCACTGGGGCGCGCCGGGCGACCCCTTCATGTAGAGGATGATCGGATTTTCCTCAATCTGCTGCTGGATGGTGGCCAGCACCGGATCCGTGCTCGCATCAGACATTTTTCACCTTTACCTCATGGATGGGATTAGTGAGCATTGTACGGCAATTGGGAAGGCGCGGGACAGCCGAAGCAAGCCAGCAATTCGCACTTTGGCATTTTGCCGATGCCGGGCGGAAACCCTCGGAGCGGGGGCGACCCGCCTCGGAGATAAGGGCGACCCGCCCTCGACGGGTTCCCTCGGTTCAGTGCGAGGGCAAGTTGCCCTCGCTCCGTCAAAGGCGGCGCCAGCTTGCCGGTGTCGAGCGGAGCCCCTCGGAGCGAGGGGGGCGACCCGCCCTCGACGGGGTTCCTCGGTTCAATGCGAAGGCGAGTCGCCTTCGCTCCGTCAATTTAGCGTTGCCCTTGCTCCGGGTGACCCTTGGGGCGAGTCGCCTTCGCTCCGTATAATGGAAGGAAGCATGAGCGAATTTGATCGCCGCATCGACCGCAGCGGCACCAGCAGCGCCAAGTGGGACAAGTACCAAGGCCGGGACGTGCTGCCGTTCTGGGTGGCCGACATGGATTTCGAGGCGCCGGACTTCCTGCTTGAAGCGGTTCGCGCCCGGCTGGAGCACCGGGTGTTCGGCTACACGCGCATTCCCGACGCCTTGGTCGCAGCATTCCAAGGCTGGCTCGAGCGCAACTACCAGTGGCAGGTGCCCGAGGAGTGGCTGGTGTGGATCCCCGGTGTGGTCACCGGCCTGAATCTCGCCGCCATGGCCACCGCCCAGCCCAGCGGCGCGGTGCTCATTCCCACCCCGGTGTACTACCCCTTCCGCTCGGTGCCCGCCAACGCCGGCCAGCGTTCCATCGAAGTGCCCATGGCGCGCGACGGCAACCGCTGGGTGATGGACATCGACGCCCTGGAGGCCGCCACCGATGCGGACACCCGCATCCTCATGATCGCCAATCCGCAAAACCCCACCGGAAGGGTCTATGACCAAGCCGAACTGGAGGCACTGGCGGCGTTCGCCGAACGGCGCGGCCTGGTCATCTGCTCCGATGAAATCCACTGCAGCATTCTGCTCGACCCAGAAGCCCGCCACCGGCCCATCGCCAGCCTTGACCCCGCCATCGCCGAGCGCAGCATCTCGCTCTACGCCGCCACCAAGGCGTACAACGTGCCGGGCCTCTCCTGCGCGGTGGCGGTGATCCCCGACCCGGGCTTAAGGCGGCGCTTCAACAAGGCCCGCCGGGGATTGACGCCCTTCATCGGCCCCTTGGCCTACGCCGCCTCCGAAGCGGCCTTCAACGACCAAAGCGGCTGGCTCGACCGCCTGCTTACCTATTTGCGCGGCAATCATGAGCGCGTGCTGGCGGTGGCCGGCGAGCGCATGACGCCGGTCGAAGGCACCTACCTCGCCTGGATGGACGTGCGCGACCTCGGCTTGGACGACCCAGGCGCCCACTTCGAGCGCTTCGGCCTCGGCCTCTCGGACGGCGCCGCCTTCGGCGGACCCGGCTTCGTGCGCTTCAACTTCGGCTGCCCGCGCTCGTTGTTGGAGGCGGGCCTCGCCCGATTCAGCGCCACCATCGACGGCGCTGGATCGATTTAGAATACGGCCGTGAACATTTCGAAGACCCGATCCCGTTCTGCGCTAGGCGTCTTGTTCGCTGCCGCAGCCTTGGTCGTTGTGCCCAGCGTGGCGGCGTGGCCAGCGGCGGCGGCGGAAGACGCCCAGCCCATCGAGGAAATCGTCGTCACCGGCAGCCACTTGAAGCGGGAGGCGCGGGACTTCGCCTCGCCGCTGACGATCCTTGAGAGGGACCAACTCGACGCCGTGGGCGCCACCGACATCAAGGAGATCATCCGCACCTTGAGCTTCAACGCCGGCTCCCTCGGCGTCTCCGCCACCAACTGGGCGGGGGACGACAGCTCCACCGGCAACGCCAGCGTCAACCTGCGCAACCTGGGCAGCGGCGCCACCTTGGTGCTGATCAACGGCAAGCGCACGGTCAACACCACCTACGACAACAGCGGCAGCGGCTACGTCGATGTGCAGGGGCTGATGCCGAACATCGCCCTGGAGCGCATCGAGGTGGTGAAGGACGGCGCATCGGCCCTGTACGGGTCCGACGCGGTGGCCGGCGTGGTGAACTTCATCACTCGGCGCGGCTTTGACGGGGTGGAACTGCAAGTGGACTTCAGCAGCGATGACGAAACCCATGAACAGCAGGACCTGCTGCTTTCGGGGCTGGCCGGAACGGCGGGCGATTGGGGGGCCGTCAGCCTGGCGGCGAGCTACCTGGACCGCAACGGCTTAAGCTTCGCCGACCGCTTCGAGCGCTTTGGCCGCTCGGGCCTGTCGAGCTTTGGCCAGCCCGGCCGCTACGTCCCGCAAGTCCCCGCGGGCGGCGGCCAGCCGGTGGCCTCCAACTACTGGTGGCCCGAGGGCGGCGCGGACCCGGCGGCCTTTTCCGGCAGCCTGCCGGACCCCGAGTGCGAAAAGGCGGCCGCGGACGACGGCCCCATGGGCACCTTGGGGCTGCACCCGGACTTTCCGCACATCTGCGTGTACGACTATTCGAGCTTCTTTGCCCTCGTGCGCCCGGAGAAGCAAGTCAAGGTCCACTCCGATGGCCAATTAGAGCTGTCGCCCCGCGCCACGCTGTACGGGTCGTTCAGCTACGCCAAGCAAAAGTCCTCGCGCGGCAACTCCCTGTACCCGGACGTGCGCTACGTGATCGTGCCGGAACACCATTTCGGGCTGCAGCTCGACGCCGCCCGGCGGGGCTTCGAGCCGGTGCCCTACCAGGCGATGCAACGCCTACTCGGCGGCACCATCGAATCCTCGATGGAGGAGCGGCCCATCAGCACCGTGTCCAGAAGCCGCCGGGAAAACTGGCGGGCATTGGCGGGCGTCGAGTCGAGCTTCACCTTCATCGGCCGCGACTGGACCTTGGATGCCAACCTCATCCACTCCCGCCACCAACTCGACCTGCATTGGCCCGTGGACACCCTCAACTCGCGCATGGACCTGGCCTTTGCCGGCCTCGGCGGCCCCCATTGCGACCCGAGCGCCGGCCAACCCGGCTCGGGCAACCTGGGCAGCGGCGACTGCTACTACTACAACAGCTTTCAGACCAGCGTGTACGATCCGGTGACCGGCGAGCGCTGGAACGCCGCCGACACCGGCCCCTGGGCCGCCGACCCCAGCCTCACCGTGGCCGAAGCGGCCCGCAAATACCAAAATCCGGCCGAGCTGCTGCGCTGGACCCAGGGCGCCTACATCACCGACGCACGCATCGAGCAGACCGTGTTCGATCTGCTGGCATCCGGCGACATCGCGGACCTGCCCAGCGGCCCGGTCGGCCTGGCGGTCGGCTTCCAGCACCGCACGGACAAGGCCCGCGTGGACTACGACGACGAGGCCAACGCCTTCAACTACACCTTCCTGACCGGCGACCGGGACTGGCGCAACCGGCTGCGGACCTGGTCGGCATTCGCTGAATTGCTGGTGCCGTTGGCGAACTGGGCGGAGCTGACCCTGGCGGGGCGCTACGAGTCCTTCAAGGCATTGGATGCGGACTCCCTCGACCCCAAGGCGACGCTGCTGCTGCAGCCCGCCGAGTCACTGACCCTGCGGGCCTCCTGGGGCACCTCCTTCCGGGTCGGCTCGCTGCTGCAGACCGGCGGCAGCCGCACCATCTTCCAAAACTCCAGCGATCCGTTCTCCAACGCGCCGGCCTTGGCCTACCGGGCGTCGGCGGCCACCGGCAACCCGGCGCTCAAGCCGGAGCAGGCCGAGGCCTTCAACGCCGGGCTGTCGTGGAACCCGATCGGCGCGTTGCGCGGGCTGTCGCTGGACTTGGACTATTACCGCTACGACTACTCCGACCTGGTGGCGCGGGAAGGCCACCAGGAACTCATCGACCGGGACAACGCCTCCCGTTGCCCGAACGGCGTGAACGGCGACCCCAATGCCGGCCCGCTGTGCGGCGCCTGGGACTTGGACGGCGACGGCGCCGTGACCGTGCACAGCATCGGCCCCGGCCTGCCGGACAAGGTGATTCGCCGGGTGGACGGCTACCTGGTGCGCACGGAGGCCTCCTACTTCAACGCGCCGAGCCTGGAGGCGTCCGGCATCGACGCCGCCCTCGCCTACCAATGGGACGGCGGCCGCGCCGGACGGTTCCGCGCGGCGCTGAACCTGAGCCGCACCCTGGCCTACGACATCATCCTGGCGGGAGGCGAGAGGATCGACGGCGCCGGCAGCCGCAACGCCGGCAACGCCATCGGCCGCCCGATGCCAAAGCTGCGCGGCACCGCCAGCCTCGACTGGCAACGCGGACGCCACGCCGCAACCCTGCAAGTCCACACCATCGACAGCTACACCGACGACACCGCTCAAAGCGCCTTTCTCGCCGCCTACATCGGCACCGCGGAAACCATCAAGAGCATGACCACCGCGGACCTCCAGTACCGCTTGGAACTGCCGGCCCTGATCCAACGGCTAGCCACAAACCAGTTGACGCTGGGCATCAAGAACCTGTTCAACAAATCGCCGCCCTTGGTGAACGTGGACGGCGCCTACGACTACTACACCCACGACCCGCGGGGACGGATGCTCTATCTGCGCTACCGGCTTTCGATTTAGGCATGCCAACAGGCCGGCCTGCCATTGGCTCTTCACCGAGCCAACGGCGCCTTCCACAGACGCACCGTGAACCGGCTTTCCTCCTCAATGAACTCCGGCTCGGTGCCGTTGTGGGCCCGCATCCCCGGTATGATCTTGTTTCTCACGCCCATGCCCCGAGCGTCAACGTAGCCGTAGTCGCGCATGATGTTCACCAACGTCTGGTTGCGGGCGTAGCGCATGCCCAGTTTCATGCCTTGGGGCGTCACGGTGTTGGGCAGCCGCCCTGGGCTTTGAATCTCCAAACGGTCGGAGTAGATGGAGAGCAGGATGTCGGTCCCGGCTATGCTGTAGTCCCGGTGAACCAGTGCATTGACCATCGCCTCCCGAATCACGCTTTCCGGGTACTCCCAGCGGTCCACCCGCCGCGGACCATCAAGGTAGGCCGTCGGCATGGTGTTGCGCCGAACGAAGTCCCAGGCTTGGTCCACCAGCCCGATCTCCACCAAGGAACCGTCCGCGGCGCCCAACGGAACGAGGGGGCCACGCAGATCCTCATCCGCCCGCGTGGCGTAGTCGGCATCCGGACCCGGAAAACAGACCGCTCGAACGCCCGACTGCGGCACGAATCGGTTGGGCTTGCGTCCGAAAAGCAGCACGCCATCGATGGTCGCAACGACCTGCCCTGCCGAGGCAGTCATCAACTCGATGTTTTGCAGGATCGTCTGCCAGCCGCCCAGATCATCCGGTTGCGGGGCGGTGCCACCCAACACCCGAGTGAGGTAATCGCCCAGACGGCGAATGTCCAACGTATCCAATCCGGCGCCAGGGGCCGGCTTCAGGCCGTAGCGCAACCTGCCGGACGCTTGGTACATCCGCCCCAGTTCCTCGCGGCTTGCTTCGCGGGAGGTGTTGCCAACCCGCACGTAATAGGTCTTGCGGCCATTGTGGAGGCGCGCATAGGGCTTGTCGGGGCCTTGGGTGACGCGAATCGCCAGCACGTTGCGGCTTGGCTGTCCCACATCCCTAGTCCAGGAGAGCAAGGGCACCACGGGCGGCTCGATCTTGGCACGGCACAGTTCAACCACCCATTCCTCAAGGTTCTCATCCGTGACGCCAGACAGGCTCCCGTCATCGTCAACGCCAAGCAACACCGTGCCGCCTTCCAGGTTCAGGAAGGCAACCAAAGCCTTGGCGAGGTCGTGGTTGCGCACACCCTCCCGCTTGAACTCCAACACGGAGTCCTCCCCGTTGCGGATTAGTTCAAGCAACTCTGCCCGGTTCATCGAGTGGCCCCACGTTTCCAGCCGCTACTTTAGCCGCTTCCCCTAGCCTGCCGCCACTCCGCTCCGGTGAGCCGCGTCAATTCCCGTATCATGCGGCGCAATTGCCCGATCGAGCCCTGCCCATGTCCACGTCCGCCGTTGTGCTCACCACCTTGGTCGCCTACAAGCTGGTGCTGGTTGGCATCGGCTTGTGGGCCCGGTCGCGCAACCGCAACGAGGCGGACTTCTTCCTGGGCGGACGGGGCTTGGGGCCTTGGGTGGCGGCGCTGTCCTATGCGGCGAGCACCTCCTCGGCTTGGGTGATCCTCGGCTTCTCGGGGTTCGTCTATGCCATAGGGCTAAGCGCCCTGTGGATGGTGCCCGGCATCTGGGCGGGCTACGCCGTGGTGTGGCTGTACTTCGGGCGGCGGCTGCGGGAGGAGTCCCTCGCCCACGATCAGCTCACCCTGACCGACTTCCTGCTGGAGGACGCCGCGCCCCGGCAACGGCCGCCGGTGGCGGCGCTGGCGGCGGCGCTGGTGATCGGCTGCTTCGTGTTCTACATCGCGGCGCAGTTCGATGCCGCCGGCAAGGCCCTGGCGGAGCACTTCGCGCTGTCCTTGGCAGAGGCGGTGGTGCTCGGCGCCCTGATCGTGGCGGTCTATTCGATGCTCGGCGGCTACTGGGCTGTGTCCGTCACCGACACCTTGCAAGCGGTCATCATGATGCTGGTCGCCATCGGCGTGCCCCTGGCGGCGCTGGCCGCGGCAGGCGGCCCAGCGGCGGTGCTGGGCGCGTTGGCCGAACGGATGCCACCGGCCTACCTGCAAGTCACCGGCGGCCACACACCCCTGGTCTTCATCGGCTTCGTCGTCGGTGTGGTGGGCATGTCGCTCGGCGCCCTCGGACAGCCGCATCTGCTCAGCCGCCTGATGGCCATACGGGGCGAGCGGGACCGGCTGCGCGGCTTTGCCATCGTCATCGGCTGGGGGGTGGTGGTGTTTCTCGGCATGATCGTCCTGGGGCTCTCCGGGCGGGCGCTGATGCCGGACCTAGCCAGCGGCGAGACGCTGTTCTACCGCGCCGCCACCGACTACCTGCCGGCCGTGCTGGCCGGGGTCGTGGTTGCCGCCACCCTGTCGGCGGTGATGTCCACGGTGGATTCCATCCTGCTGGCGGCGTCCGGCGCGGTGGCCCATGACCTCGGCGTCAACCGGCGCTATCCGCAACGTCAACTGCTGATATCCCGCGCCGTCACCTTGGCCGTCGCGGTGCTGGCGGTGGCGCTCACGCTGTCGCTGCCCGACACCATATTCAACCGGGTGCTGTTTGCCTGGTCGGCGCTCGGCGCCGCCTTCGGCCCCATCGTGGTCTGGCGGGTGATGGGCCGCTTGGTGCCGGCGCGGGCGGCGCTGGCCTGCATGCTGGCCGGATTCGCCACCACGGTGCTGTTCTACGCCTTGGGCGCGGCACCGGCTGCGGAAAACCTGCTGTCGCAAGCCGCGCACCTGCCCGGCGACCCCTTCGAGCGGGTCGTGCCTTGGCTGCCGGGCCTGTTAATCTTGGTCTTTTTGGCGGGGAGAAACCATGAACAAGCTGCGAAGTAAACGCTTGCCAACCTTCGGACGGGCTGGACGTTGGCTGCTGGCTGCGGCGCTGTCGGCCTGCGGCCCGGCGTTGGCGCAAGAGGGCCTGCCGCTGAACGCCGAAAACCTAGAAGAGCAGGCCGTTAGCGTGCCCGGCGACCTGCCGGCGAACGCGATCCTGCTGGTCGGCTTCAGCCGCGACGCCAACGCCGAGGTCCGGTCTTGGTGGGAGGCGCTGCAGGCGGCTCGAGCGGAGCGAGGCATCACGCCGTACAACGTCTCGATCATTGAGGGGGCGCCGGGCTTCGCCCAGGACATGCTTCGCCGTGCGATGCGCGAGCGCGCCCCCGCCTCGCGCCGGGACTACATCCTGCTGGTGACCGAAGGGGCGGACGCTTGGCGCTCGTTCGTCGGCGCCGAGGACGATGCCGCCGCCCACGTGCTGCGCCTCGAAGGCGGCGGCATCTGCCTGCAGCGCACCGGCCCCCTAACCGACGACGCCCTGCTGGCCATTGTGTCAGGTGACTGCGAGACGCCCCCTTAAGTGGGCGCTGGGCAGGTCAGCCCACCACTTTGAGCCGCTGAATGTCCGGCGGGCCGGACATCAGGCCCTTGAAGCTGGCGCCGGAGGCCTTGAAGTGCTCCGATTGGCCGTGGGCGGCAAGGGCCTCCTCGTCGTCGTAGAGTTCGAGCACGATGTAGTCGCCAGCGTCGTTTTGGCATAGCGTGTAGAGGTGGTTGCTTTCCTCCTTGGCGCGCACTTGACCGGCGAGCGCCAGCATGGCCTTCTCGAATTGTTCGCCCTTGCCTTCGGTGACGTTCAGTTTGACGATTACGGCAATCATGGCTTACTCCTAGGTGGTTTGGGTTTTGACGAAGCGCGCAGAATAGCAACACCATGCACCGAAACAAACTGATCGGCGATCTTGAAGCCTACCGGGCGCACCATCCCGGCGAGGCGGCGACTGCCGACCGGTTCCTCGACTTCGTCCGCAGCCATAAACGCTGCTTCCATCGGGATTGCCTGCCGGGGCACGTCACGGCCAGCGCTTGGCTGATCGATCCCGGCGGCGGCCGGGTGCTGCTCACCCACCACCGCAAGCTGAACCGTTGGCTGCAGCCGGGCGGCCACTGCGACGGCGACTCGGACACCTTGCGCACGGCGCTGCGCGAGGCGGCGGAGGAATCCGGCCTTGCGGTCGAGACCTGCTCGGCCGCGCCCCTAGACATCGATATCCACGCTATTCCAGCTCGCAAAGCGAGGCCCGCCCGCAAGGCGGGACCGTCCCGCGCCGCCGAGCCGGCCCACTTCCACTACGACGTGCGCTACGCCCTGCGGGCCCAAAGCGACGACTTCACGGTGGGCGAGGAATCCCACGCCCTAGCTTGGGTGGGCTTCGCGGAATTGGCCGGCTACACCCGCGAAGCCTCCATTGCCAGGATGCTCGCCAAATGGCGGCTGATCAGAGCGACGTGATGCCCTGCCAGATCGCGGTGGCGCCCAACACCAGGGTCAGCAGCATGCTGCCGCCCGCGCCGATGGTGCGCAACGGGTGGCTCATGTTGTCGTAGTGCAGCCCCAAGGGGTGGGCGATGCGGGACAGCACCAGCAGGGCGCCGACAATGTGCAGAAACACGCCGTGGATGCCATTGAGTTCGACGATGGCCATCAGCACCAGCGCCATCGGCACATGCTCGGTGAAGTTGCCGTAGCGGCGCCCCGCTTCGGCGAGTTCCTTGCTGTCGCCGAAGCCGATCGAGATTTGGGTCTTGCCCCGCATCGCGCCAACACCCCAGCCCAGCCAAACCATGATGGCCACCATGAGGGCTGCGTAGAGCGCGGTAATGGGTAGCAGCATGAGGGAACTCCTTGTCATTGATGAGTTGGCCTGACCACTTTACCATTGCGCGTACAACTTCCCTTGAGGCACCCATGCAGGAAACTTGGCGTTGGTTCGGGCCGGACGATACGGTGTCCTTGGCGCAGATTCGCCAAGCAGGCGCTTGCGGCGTCGTCACCGCACTCGACCACATACCCACTGGCGAAGTCTGGCCGGCGGCCGACATTGATGCGCGCCGGCAACTGATCGCTGACCACGGCCTGGTCTGGGCGGTGGTCGAAAGCGTGCCCGTGCACAATGACATCAAATTGCGCGCCGGTGACCACGAGCGCCTGATCGAAAACTATCGCCAGACGCTCAGGAATCTCGGACAACTGGGCATCAACAGGGTGTGCTACAACTTCATGCCCGTCGTCGATTGGACCCGCACCAACCTCGACTACGAACTGCCCAACAAGTCCGGCGCGTTGCGCTTCGAAATGACGGACTTCGTGGCTTACGACGTGCACATGCTCAAGCGGGACGGCGCCCGGGATTGCTATGGCGACGACCTGCTCGACAAGGCCCGGCAAAGATTCGCGGCCTTGACCAGCGCTGAGCGGGAAGCGCTGGAGCGGAACATCATCGCCGGCCTGCCCGGTGGCGAAGGCTCCTACGACCGTGCCGGGGTCCGCGCCGAGATCGCCCGATTCAACGAGTGCGGAACGGCACGCTACCGGGACAATCTGTTTGCCTTTCTCAAGGACGTCATTCCGGCGGCGGAGGAAGCCGGCGTGGTCCTGTGCGTACACCCGGACGATCCGCCGTTCTCGCTGTTCGGGTTGCCGAGGGTGGTGTCCACGGCCGATGACGCGCGGGCGCTGCTCGCCGCCGTGCCAAGCCCCAACAACGCCCTGACCCTTTGTGCCGGTTCCTACGGCGCCCGCTCGGACAACGACCTGACGGCCATGGTGCGGGAGTTCGGTGAGCGCATCGAGTTCGTCCATCTGCGCAACGTCTGCCGCGAGTCCGACGGCTCCTTCTACGAATCCGAGCATCTCGATGGCGACATCGACATGATCGGGCTGGTCAATGCGCTTTTGGACCAGGAGCGCGAGCGCCGATCGCGCGGCGGCCGATTCCCGGACATCGCCATGCGCCCGGACCACGGCCATGCCATGGGCGAGGAGCGCGATGACCCCAAGGTGCGGCCGGGCTATTCCTATGCCGGACGCATGAAGGGGCTGGCGGAACTTCGCGGAGTGATCTACGCCCTGCGGAAAGTCCGCGACTAGCGACGGACAACGCCTTGCATCCAGACCGTCTTTTCCCCGCGGCGCCCGAGATTCGGCACCTCGCCCGATCCCTGTACGAGGCGGTCGCCGATCTGCCCATCGTCAGCCCCCATGGCCACACCGACCCGGCGTGGTTCGCCGACAACGCGCCCTTCGGCAACCCGGCGGAACTGCTGATCACGCCCGACCACTACGTTTACCGGATGCTGTACAGCCAGGGCGTGACGCTGCCTGAACTCGGCATCGCGCCCGAAGCCGGCGATGGGCCCGCCGTGGAGACGGATCCGGAGGTGGTTTGGCGACGGTTTGCCGACCACTACCACCTGTTTCGGGGCACGCCGACCCGAATCTGGCTCGACCATGTGTTCGAGGAAGTCTTCGGACTCGACGAGCCGTTCGGCCCGGCCACGGCGGACCGCTTCTACCGGCACATCCAAGCCGCGCTTCAGACCCCGGACTACCGGCCTCGGGCGCTGTTCGAGCGCTTCCGCATCGAGGTGCTGGCCACAACGGAATCGCCGCTGGACCCGCTGTCCCATCACGGGAAAATCCAGTCGAGCGGCTGGGCCGGCCGAGTCATCACCACCTTCAGGCCCGACCCGGTGGTCGATCCGGAGTACGAGGGCTTTGCTGGCAACGTCATCGAACTCGGCCGCCTGACCGGCGAGGACACGAGCCACTTCACTGGCTATCTGCGGGCCTTGGAGTCCAGGCGCGCCTTCTTTCGCGAGCACGGCGCCACCGCCACCGACCACGGCCACCCGACCGCCCGCACGGCCGACCTGAGCGCCGACGAGGCCGCAGACCTCTACAACCGGGCGCTCACCGGCCGCCTGAGCGCCGACGAGGCCGACCTCTTTCGCGGCCAGATGTTGACGGAAATGGCGCGCATGAGCCTGGCCGACGGCATGGTCATGCAGATTCATCCGGGCTCCTGGCGCAATCACAACCTTAGGCTGTTCGAGGGGTTTGGCCGCGACCGGGGGGCGGACATCCCCATGCGCACCAGCTACGTGGCCGGATTGAAGCCGCTGCTGGACCGCTTCGGCAACGAACCCGGGCTGCGGATCATCCTGTTCACCTTGGACGAAACCACCTACAGCCGCGAGCTGGCGCCGCTGGCCGGGCACTACCCCTGTCTGCGGCTCGGCCCCGCCTGGTGGTTCCACGACAGCCCGCAAGGCATGCGCCGATTTCGCGAGCGGACCACGGAGACCGCCGGCTTCTACAACACCGTGGGCTTCAACGACGATACCCGCGCCTTTCTGTCCATCCCCGCCCGCCACGACATGGCCCGCCGGATCGACTGCGGCTTCCTGGCGCGGCTGGTGGCCGAACACCGAATCCCGCTGGCCGAGGCCCGGGAAGTAGCGCACTTCCTCGCCTACGAGGCGGCGAAGGCAGCCTATCGCCTGTAGCCGCTGTGCCGCGCCTCAATTCGTCCCTGCTGACCCAACTCGATCACGTCAAAGTGCCCGCGTACTCGCGTGACCGGCTGCAAACCGGCATGGTGCACATCGGCCTGGGGGCGTTCCACCGCGCCCA
>CAZRBP010000090.1:0-14689 GCA_964598305.1 uncultured Pseudomonadales bacterium
CCACCAGCTTCAGCTTCGCCGCCACCTTTCTCGAGGTGCGCAAGACCCTCGACGCCTGGGTGTATTGGATGGTTATCAACGCCGTGACGATCTGGCTCTATCAGGACCGCGCCCTCGATATCTACGCCGCGTTGATGGTCATCTATACTGTGCTGAGTGTGGTCGGCTTCGTTCGCTGGCGGCGGGCTTATCGAAACCAGCAGCCCGCCGATTAGCGCTGCTTACTCCTCTTGGGACAGCGCCCAAGTGGACTCCAGTTGATCCGCCGGCGGGCTTTGATTAGAGATCCAAACGCACATCTGCGGATCCGCCTCGCGCAGAGTACCGGAAATCCAACGCCCGTCCGCACGAAACAGGCCTTCCCCGCCGTCCCCTGAAACCTGCACGTTGCCGTCGGCCAGCAGACAGTAGATGGCACCCCCAAACGGATGGCGAATGCTGGGGCCCTCGGCGGCGCTCATTGGCCTTCCTCCACCCACTCGGTCAGCTTGTGGTGCAGCCAGCGAACCTTTGACTCCTGGTAGTTCGCCAAGGTCACCCCGGACTTGTAAGTGGCTTCGAGGCCCAACTGCACCTTGGGCATGTTGAAGGCATCTTGGTCGAACACCCGGCCCAAAAAGCCGAGCGCCGATGACCAAGGCTCGTCCGCAGCCAGCCAGCGGATGGGCGCGGGCGGCGGACGCTCGCCTTGGAACGGCGCCAGCATCATGCACTCCATGATGGCGGAGCGATGGTCGTTGCCGTTGGGACGGAAGCGGTAGGTGATGCGGTTGAAGGCACCCCAAGGGTGGAAGTTCGGAAACAGGGTGTAGTCCAGGTTGTCCACCATCTCCGCATCGCAGTAGCGATCCACGAGATCGCCTGCCGTCGGCCGCAGCGTTTCCCGGCTCATGGCCGCGCTCCAGGCGCGCGGCGACATGCCCTCTGGCAACTCCGGCACCGGCTGGCCTTCGGGAACGTCGAGCATGGCCCGCACGACGTCCTGGTCGGTCACTTCGTAGTCGAGCAGCGGGCTGGGGGTGAGAGAGGGCGTGATGACCCGCGCGCAGTTCTCCCATACATCGACTTGGCTGTTCACGCAGCCGAGGCTCTTCAGGACTTGGGGGTGGGTGCCGTTGACGTGATAGGCCTCGCAAAAGGCTTCCTGGGCGATCTTCCAGTTGGCGGGCATGATCTTCGCCACATGGGCCTGCTTGTACAGCTTGCCGAGGTCCCAGCGCTCAAACTGCCAAGCCAGATCCTTGATGTAGTCCGCAAAGGGCGCGCAGTTTTGATCGGGATTGATGAACACGAAGCCGCCCCAGGTCGCGGAGGGAATCTCCGGCAGGGCGAAGTCCTCGTTGCTGACGTGGGGAAAGTCCCAGCGGGCGGGAATGTCCACCAGCTGCCCGTCCAAGCTCCAGCAGAAGCCATGAAAGGGACAGCGCAGTTCCGAGGCATGGCCATCGAACTCCTTCAGCATCCGGCCCCGGTGCAGGCAAGCATTGGGGTAGCACTTGATGGCGCCGGAATCGGTGCGCAGGACAATGAACGACAGGCCCGTTATGTCGTAGCGGATATGGTCGCCCGGTGTGGGGATGTCCTCCTCCCGGCAGGCCATCTGCCAAACCCGCTTCCACAGCCGCTCAACCTCCAGGTCATGCCACTCGCTGCTCGTGTAGCGGGCAGCGGAAACGTCCGCGTCGCCGAGAAACTTGGGCGACTGGACGCGCAGCACTTCCGGCACTTCGTGCGTATCTTGATCGAGCAGGTCCTGATAGGTCAGGCCCGGTGAGCGGGGCATGCTGTCCGGGTCAAGTGGTATGGCTGCCTCGGCCATTGGCTCCTCCTTTGAAACGTTTTTCAACAGCGCAAGCTTACGCGGGGGTGATTGCGGGGGCAACGCAAGCCCTCCGGACCCTCTATGCCACGTAGGAAATTCGCCAAAAAACTGGTGCATCCGTACTACAGACAGACCGCGAATAAGGCTGGACAATGGTCGCCAATTTCAACCAGAATGCTAAGGAAATGTCCGTGAAGCATCAGTTCATCACCACCGTCGCCACCATCCTCATGGTCGGCGTCACCACCGTCGGGGTCAACCTCGCCATCGTCAGCGCAATGGGGGAGGCCAACGACGTCCGCTTCGCCCAAATCGACTCCCGTTTCGCGCAGGTTGACGCCCGCTTTGAGCAGGTTGACGCCCGTTTCGATCGGATGGACCGCCGCATGGACCAGATGGAGGCCCGCATCGAATCGCTGGAGCGGCGGGTGGATGACGGGTTCAGGGAGATGGGCGCGGCCATCGCCCGCTTGGAGGGATTGATGCAGGGCATCCTCGGTGCGTCCCAAGCCGCCTCCGGCCGCCCGGCTCCCGAGCCCGACCGTCCAACCTGACCCGTCCCCTTCGAGACGCTAAATCGACTACGGGAGGCAGCACTGGCCAACGTCACCTATGAAGTACCCGCCAAGCTACAGTCCGCGGCTGATGCCGCGTTGGCTTGGATCAATCAGGAGCGGGCCGCCAACTTCCGGCTCACTGGATTGGTGGACGCCGAGGCGGCCATTCGCGGGGGCATCGAAGCGCCGATGGAGCTCGGTTTGGTGCTGTGCGACGGTGAACTTTGCCAACGTCAGCAGGTTCGCATCGAGCCCACCGGCCACGGATTCTCCATCAGCGCCGTCGAAACCGAGGAAGCGCCGATTCCGCCGTTGCTCGACCCACCGCTGGGAGTGCGGGCGAGTTGGCTCGACGATCAACTTGAGAAGCACGAGTTCATTCTGCTTCTGTTTTACCGCGGCCTGTGGTGACCCCCTTGCCGCTCCGAGTTGCGGAGCTACGTGAAGTCCGGGGCGCTCGACGCCATCCGCGCTGCCGGCGGGGAGGTGTTCGGCCTGACGAGCGAACCGCAGAGCCTCGCCACTGAGGCCAGTGAGACTTGGGAGCTGGGCTACCCTTGCATCGGCGACCCCCACCACGAGATCCGCGACGCCTGCCAGGACCGCGGCTGGCTGGGCGTCTTCGCCAATGAGAACGCCGGGCATCTGCGCCGGCGACCTTGGGCCAGCCACCCGAAGGGCTACTTCCAGCCGGGCGTGCTGGCGGTCAGCCGCAAGGGCCGTGTGCTGTATCGGTGGCGCTGCCGCCCGCTGCGGCAGAACATGAGCGGCGCCGGACAGCGCCCCACGCCGCAACACGTCTGGGCGGAGATTCAGTCGCGGCTCTCCCAAGGTGCGCAGGACGCGGCCTTGGACGAAGCGCCTGAGTTCGCCCGGCGGGATGCGCCCTGGCCGCTGTTCGTCGCCCTGCTGCTGGCGCATGGCTGGTTCCTGCGGCCCAAGGCGTTTCCCCTTGCCCGCCCCGGCGATAAACCATCGGCCAAGCCCCAGAGAATGTTTCGCCGCATGGCCGTCTTCGCCGGCGCCTGGGTCGCCGCATTCGCGCTGCTGCCAACCGGCTGGGTGGCCCTCGGCCTAGCCGCCTGGGCGGCGGTGGCACTGCCCAGCGTCGTGGCGTTGCATCGCCAGTTCCAGCACATACCGCACGGCGAACCCTAGAGCGCCATACGTAGCGAGGGCATACTGCTGGTCAGCTACCGATTCTGCCGCCGTCGTCCTTGGTGATCATCACGGTGGCCGAGCGCGGGCGGGCAAGATCACCCCCGGGTCCGTATCCCATGTTGCCGGGCCAATGGCTGGTGTAGCGCTCGGGCCGCCCGGCACTGTCGGCCGGCGTGCCGAGCCCGGGGTGCTGTACGTTGACGAACAGCACGCGTCCGTCGGGTGTCTCCGCAAGGCCCGTAACCTCCTGATCGACGGGTCCGACCATGAAGCGTTTCAGTTCACTGGCCTGGGGCCGGGCGCCGAGATGCGTTACGACGTTCGTCTCGCCGTAATCGAGTTTCAAGAACCCACCGTCTCCCTGCCGGCCCGGTGCGGCAGCCAGCATCATCGCGTTCGACCGATCGGTCATCGCATTGTCGTCGGTCAGGATCCAACAAAGGTTCGTGCCACTCCCGAAGCGGACGCAATCGGGACCGGAGAAGTCCTGATCGGCGGTGAGACCGGACAGATTGATCCGGCCGGCGTCCGCATCGGACTCCGCGCCAAACAGGTAGATGTCCCAGCGAAAGCGCGTCGAACCCGGATTGTCCTCCGCCATGCGCACGATGTGCCCGTTCACGTTGCCGCGTTGCAGCGCTGAATCCTGACGGCGATCCTCATAGGCGCGCGGGTTTGCGGCATCGACCCCGAGCCCGCCATCCTCGCCACGGAGCTCGCGGCGGCTGTTGTTCGTGAGCGTGATGTACACGTCGCCGTTGACCGGGTTGACCGTGCTCCATTCCGGACGATCCATGGGCGTGGCGCCAGCGCCATCCGCCGCAATCCGCGCATGCAGCAGCACGTCGCCATCGTCGGCGAACGGGTAGCGATCGTAGTCGGCGACCGCCGGGTTGGCCATGTTCAGCAGCAGCCATTCACCGGTGCCATCCTCGTGAAAACGAGCCGCATACAACCTGCCTTTATCGAGGTACTTGGCACCAACGGCCATGCGGTTCCCGGCAGTGGCATCCGCCGGGTCCCAAGGCGCATCGGAGACGAACTTGTAGATGTACTCGCCCCGGGCATCATCGCCCATGTACACGGCCAGCGGCTCCCCGCTCCGCGGCCGGGAGAATGCCGCGCCTTCATGGGCGAAGCGCCCTAGCGCGGTGCGTTTTTGAATGACTGACTCGGGGTCATAGGGGTCGATTTCCGTCATGTACCCCTGGCCGTGGATCTCGTGGCGATAGTCGTCATGCCCGTCAGACGATAGGCCCGTGACGCTCGTGTTCCAGCGCCGGTAGCGGTCCGAGCCGTCCGGCACCGTGTTCCATTGGTACGCCTGTGGCGTCCCCGGCGGCTGGCCATAGCGCGCAAGCGCGTAATTTTCGGCCTCCGAGCGGCGAGCCGCGTCCTCCACGCCCCTGGCGAAGAAAGCCGCCCAGTTCTCCTCACCGGTGAGCAACGTGCCCCAAGGCGTACTGCTCGTCCCGCAGTTGTTCACCGTCCCTCGGGTGCGGGTGCCAGCCGGTGAGTAGCGCGTTCTGAGCTTGGGATGGCCGCGCAGGGGCCCGGCTATCTCGATCGGGGTGAGCGTGGTGACGCGACGGTTGAAGGGGGATTCCGCCAGGTACCGAAAATAACCCTGCGAGTCCTTGGCAATTTCAACTACCGTCACGCCCATGGCCGCCGATTCAATGTCCACTTCGGATGCCGGGCGCGGAGCCCGGGAGGGGCCCGCCGGATGCAGGAACGCAGGCGAGACCCACTCATGGTTGATGGCCAGCAGCGCCCGGTCGGCGGCGTTGGCATCAGGCCTTCCGTTCGCGGACAGGCCGAAGTACTCCATGCCGTCGTGCCACTCGCCGCATCGGCGGGCGTAGTCCGGGTTGTCGCCATCGTCCCGATAGGTGGCGACGCCGCCGAACAGCGGGTCGCCCACCGCGATCAGAACCCGTGCGGTATAACCCGGCGGCACGACCAACCTGTCGGCAATGGACTTGGGCACTGCCTCGAACCCAAGCGCCGACTCGCCGATGCGCGGCCGATTCGCCCCGTCACCCCCGCATCCAGCAAGCAGCAAAGGTCCGAGACCCGCCACCGTCGCGGCACCGGCCGACGCCTGCAGGAACTGCCGACGCCGGAGTCGAGTCCGCACTATGCTGCCAATGGTCGGGTTGCCGCTGTCGTTGGAATCCTCTTCCTGATTCACCGAGAACGGTCTCCGTGCATTTGCAAAAACTCTAGCACGAATACCATGGCCACATCACTGCAGGACTAAAACGAAATGCGCACCCCGCCTTCGATGGTACGGCCCGGTTGCGGCACCAGTTCCTTGACAATTGACGTATGCAGCCGCTGCTCGTCGTCGGTCAAGTTCCGGCCCTGCACGAACACCGTGAACGACGTGCTGCCCAACTCGCCTGCCCAGCCGATGTAGGCGCGCAGGTCGTCGTAGGCGTCGGTTGCCAGCTCGAAGTCGGCCGTGTCGTTCTGCTTGAAGGCCCGCACATAGTCGATGCTGGCGTCAACGCTCCCCCAGCTGAGGTCCAGGCCCAATCCGGCCCGTTGCGGCGGAATCCGCGGCAGGTTGTCGTTGCCGATGATGCCCAGCTCCGCGGAAACGGAGTCGAAGAAGGCGTTGAGCTCCAGCTGTCCGTCCTCCCAGGACGCGACCGTGGCGGTGCCTTCCAGGTCGAGCCCAATGAAGGTGGCGTCCGTCTGGCTGTACAGCAGAACCGCCAGCCCGTGCTCCTCTTCGCCGGTGGCCTGCTGATAGACGAAATCGCTGAACTCGGTGAGGTAGAGGGTTCCCTGCAGCGACCACCGGTCGCCCTGGGCATCCAGAATGGCCGAAAGGTTGACGGCCTTTTCCTTGTCAAGGTCGGGGTCGCCGATTTCGAAGCTGCTCGTGGCGGGGTGCGCACCGTGGGTGTACAGCTCTTCCCCGGCCGGGGCGCGCGTCGAGTAGTCCGCGAGCAACCGCGCTTGGAAGATGTCTCCCATCGGCACGATGGCGCCGAGCGATGCGCTCAGGCCGCCGAAGCTGTCGCTGCCGCCGCTGGAGGGCTTATGCTTCACCCCGTCGTAGCGGGCGCCCGCCTCCAATTGGAAGCCGGAAAACGAACGCTCCCCGACCCAAAACACGCCGAAGGAGCGGGTGTCCACTGGGGGGGTAAAAGCCTCTTCGCCGATGGCGGAAAATTCACGGTCGCCGTACTGTGCGCCGAAGGTGCCGTTCCAGCCCGACCAATCCCGATGGGACAACTCCAAGCGCGCCTCCCAAGCTTCGCTGGAGAAAATGGTGCCATGGGTTGAGTCGCCCTCGGAGTGCTCGTAGTCGTTGATGCCGATGCGCAGATTGGCGCTGGTGAAACCCGGCAGGGGATCGATCAAACCGGCTTCCAGATCGATTCGCGTTTGTTCCATTTCCAGCAGGGGCAGGTCTTCCTCGCCGTGCTCGCCCTCATGCTCGTCGTGATGCTCGTCCTCGTCGTGGTGCTCGTCCTCGTCGTGATCTTCATCTTCGTCGTGGTGCTCGTCCTCGTCGTGGTGTTCATCCTCGTCGTGACCATGCTCGTCTTCATGGCCATGCGCGTGGCTGTGCCCCGGTATGCCGTATTCCGAGTCGAGGTGGCTTACCGAGACGCCGAAAAAGCCGCGCTCGCCGACGAATGAGAAACCCGCCGAGCCGCCGTATGACTCCAGGCCGCTGCCGGGCACCGTTCCGTGGGCGTGCTCTTCCTCTTCATCCCCGTGGTCGTCGTGGTGCTCGTCCTCGTCGTGATCTTCATCTTCGTCGTGATGTTCATCCTCGTCGTGATCGTGGTCATCATGGCCCTCCAACGCCTCCAAGGCCATGAGGCGGGACGATTCCGCGTATCCCGGAATCTCGTAGTCGTCCCTCTCGCGGGCGAAACCGTCGAGATGGAAAGCAAAGTTGCCGACGCCGCCATCCAGGCGAAACGAGCCGCTCTTGGTATCGCCGTTGTCTCCCCCTTGCGCGTGGAGCTTGCCAGTGACGCGCTCCGGCACCTCGTGCGGGATGCGTCCGGTGTGCGTGTCCACCACGCCGCCAATGGCGCCGGAACCGTACAACAAGGTTGACGACCCTTTGTATATCTCCACCCGGTCTGCGACGAGCGGATCCACCGTCACTGCATGGTCGCCGCTGGTGACGGAAACGTCGAGGGTGTCGATCCGGTCCTCGAGCGTGCGCACTCGCGGCCCGGCGAGGCCGTGAATGACGGGACGGCCCACGGCAACCCCGAACGAACCGTTGTGGATGCCGGCTTCGCCGGCCACGGTCTCACCGATGTTGTTGATCGCCTTGCGCTCGAGTTCGTCGCCGGAAAGCACGGTGTGCGCTTGGGCGAGGCCGTCCGAGGACAGCGGATGGCCGATGACGACGACTTCCTCAATGCGGGGATCCGCCTCCCCGGATTCCGATTCCTCGGCGTAGGCAGGTGCCGCCAGACAGACAGCCAGCGCAAGAAACAGCATTTTTGGTTGCATGAATAATCCCTGACGAGAAATAAACGGGTTCCAAGTCCGTTTCGGAGTTTGGAATGGATGTAATGTTATATTATAGCTTTTGCGAATCCAATCCACTTCCACTTTCATTATCGAGGTACAGCCTGTGGCCACCCTTAGTTTCTTGACCCATACGATCTTCGACCATGGCGCCAGCGAGCAACTCGCGAAGGTGCTCGGCCAGCATGGCATCCGGCGCCCGCTGCTCTGCACCGATTCCGGCCTCGTTGAGCTTGGCATGGTCGCCGAGCTGGTAGGGCGGCTCGGCAACGACTGCGCGACGACGATCTTTGATGGGACGCCGCCCAATCCAACCCAGGCGGCCGTCGAAGCGGCGGCAAAGACCTACCGCGAAGCCGGGTGCGACGGCGTCGTGGCGTTCGGCGGCGGCTCGTCGATGGACCTTGCCAAAGCGGTTGCGCTGGCGGTGACCCACGAGGGCGACCTGCTCGAATACACCGCCGGGCTGGGCGGCACGGCAAAGATCGGGCCCGTCGCGCCGCTGGTTGCCATCCCGACGACGGCCGGCACCGGCAGCGAGGTGTCGAGCGGCGCCGTCATCATCATGGACAATGGCGAGAAGCTCATCCTTGCGGCCCGCCACCTCGTTCCCCGCACCGCCATCTGCGATCCCTCCCTCACCTCGGGCCTGCCCCCGCTGCTGACCGCGGCGACCGGAATGGATGCAATGACGCATTGCATCGAGGCATTGCTGTCACCCCAAGTGAACCCGCCGGCCGAAGCGGTGGCCTGCGACGGCATCGAGCGGGGCATCCGCGAGGCGCACCTGCTTCGTGCCGTGCGCGACGGCAGCGACCGGGATGCTCGCTGGCACATGATGATGGCCGCCACCGAGGGCGCGATGGCGTTCAGCAAGGGCCTCGGCGCGGTTCATTCCATGAGCCACGCCTGCGGCGCGGATCAGGCCCTGAGGCTGCATCACGGGACACTCAATGCAGTGCTTCTGCCGACGGTCCTCGACTTCAATCGAGACCATGTCGGCGAGAAGTACTCGCGGCTCAACGCAGCGCTCGGCGTCGATGCCGATGCGGATCCCGCCGAGTTCATTCGCGGGTTCAACGCGGAACTGGGCTTACCCCCCAATCTCGGCGCAATGGGGGTGCAGGGCGAATCCATTCCCTCCCTTGTCGAGCACGCCGCCAAGGACATCTGCACGTTCACAAACCCACGCCCCTGCTCCGCAGCGGACTACGAGGAACTGTTCGAAGTGGCGCTTGGGACCTGACCCGGAGCTCAGCGTGGACTAGGCGAAGGGGTGGCGGGCCCCTTCAGGGCGTGACCAGACGAGCGTCGTGGAGGCGGTAAACCACGCCGATCTCGCTTTTGCTCTGCGGCTCGAACCGCCCCTCGAGCACCACCGGATTCCAGGATACCTCGATGCCTTCGCTGGCCAACACCTCCACGGCGCCTGCCGGTCCGCCCGGCACATGGAAGAAGCAGCTTGGCGGGTTCGACGTGAGCAGGAACCGGCGCTGTTTGAGGTCCGCTTCCAGCGGCATCATGAATCCCGACAGCTTGACTGTCTGCCCGGCGCGCTCGGTGATCGCTTTGGGAAAGTCGGCAACCAGCATCATCTCCTCGAAGCGGATCCGGGCTTGCATCAGGTCTTCCCAAGGCACACCGCCCTCCACGACCGGAGGCATTGGGAACCCTGCGGCCTGCAAGCTGATGACGTTCACCAGAATCTCTGCACTGGCCTCGCCCAGCCTGACCTCTACCCGGTCCAAGCCCATCTGCCCGCCGACCACCGCAAACTCAAGCACACCGTATTCATCCGTTGTGGTCCGCGGCGACACCTCATGAGGCTCCAGCAATAGGCTGGTGCCCTCGATGGAAAATGCGGGCGCCGCGCCCATGACCGGTTGGCCCTGTGCCGTTTCGACCCGGACTGCGAGGTAGGCGAAGTCCTGTTGGAGCAGGTCCACGACCTGACGTCCCTGTTCATCGACGTAGCCCATCTCAGCCAGCGCCACGATCTTGACGTCAGTGGCATCGGCCGCGTTGACTGGGGCGACTGCCGATTCCCATGATTCCTCCGGCTGGCCCGTGGGTAGCTCGGCAGCAAGTTCTTCGGCGGTCAGGCCACTCTCTTGAGCCTGAGCAAACATAGCCATGGCGGTGAGGACGACGGGCAGCCAACGCAACCCTCGGAAGTCTCCAATGCGCAATCGCTTTCTCATCAGCCCTCCGCCAGCGTTCTGGCCACATCGGTACGATACGCCTGTGCGGCGGGCAGCGCAGCAGCGAGCACACCCACGCCAAACAGGCCGAACAGCAGGACCGTCTCCGATGGTATCCACGTCCAGCCGGTCAAGGCAACGCCGCGGGTGCTTTCCAGCCATCCGCCGAGCAACTCCATGACGCCGTGTCCGGCCAGGAAACCAAGCGCCACCCCAAATAACGACAGCAGCAAGCCCTCCGCGAGCAGAACCCACAGCAGCTCCCAGCGCGTGGCGCCGAGACAGCGCAGCATGGCTAGGTCGCCCCGTCGCGCACGCAGAGAACCATAGAGCGCGGCGAACACCGAAAGCGCCGCGGTCAGAATCAACACCCAAGAGAAAGCGCTCAGCCCATCCAAACCAATGCCCACGAGCTGCAAAATCCGCGAGACCTCCATGGCCGGCGACGCGGCTTGGAGGGCGCCGCCGGCGTTCACCTCGTGGGGCAGCGTCGTGGCCGCCAGCGGCGACTGATAGCGGATCAGCATGGCGGTGATTTCCCGATCCACGTCCGGATGCTCTTGCGCTGTTTGGCCGTGGGGCTCGTGGCCCTCCTCGCCATCGTGCTCAGTTTCGTGGCCGTGATCATCGTCGCCGTGATCATCATGGCCGTGGTCATCGTCCCCGTGGTCGTCGTGGCCGTGATCATCATGGTCGGAATCATCATGATGAACATCTTCACCTTCCGGGTGCCGATCGTCCTGCGCCTCCGGCTGGTCCTCGCCATGCAGCGCCCAGACGCTTTCCAAGGACGTCAAGATCAAGCGATCAATCACCGTTCCCGTCGGCTCCAGCACGCCGACAACCCGGTAAGGCCTCGATTGATGGGTGTGGCCACCATCGGCAAAGCCATGGGCACCCGCGAATCGGGTCCCCGCTCCGAGCTCTGCCGACTGCGCCACCGCCGATCCCGCAACGGCCTCCATGGGATCGCTCCAGAAACTGCCTGCGGCCAAACTCCCCCCATACAGGCCGGCATAGGCCTCCGTCGTGCCGACGATGCGAAACCCGCGGTAGCTGTCACCCAAGGAGAGTGGGATCGCAGCCGCCACCCGGGGGTCACTTGCCCATCGCTCCGCTTCCTGCTGTTGAATGTTCCCGGGCGGAACGTCGGCGTGGTAAACGGCGGCGAGCACAAGCTGCACGGGACTCCCCTTCGCGCCGAGCACGAGATCAACACCACGGGCATCCCGTGCCAGGGTCTCGGACAGTTGGGTTCCGGCCAAGAGCAACAGCACGATGCTTGCCGTGCCGAGGCCCATCAGCACAACGTTCACCGCCGAGGTGAGCGGTGAAAGGCCAAGGTTGGCGAAGGCCAGACGCAGCCACGTCATGGTTGCGCACCCATCTCGAATTCACGGTCCAAGTGCCCCCGTACCCGCTGATCGTGGGTGACGACGAGCAGTGCCGCACCGACCGTCTGAACGGATTCCTTCAGCAGCGCGAGAGCTTGCTCCGCGTGCTGGTCGTCCAACGCCGAAGTGGGTTCATCGGCCATTACCAGTTCAGGGCCATGCACCAGCGCCCGGGCGATGGCGACCCGTTGAGCCTGTCCCTGGCTGAGCATTGATGGCTTGTGATGCTCAAGGCCGGTCAGGTTGAGTTGCTCGAACAACGCCTCAACCTGCGCATGTTCAACCGGCACCCTCGCCAATCGCTGCGCAAGCAGCACGTTGCTCCGCACGGTCAGGGCCGGCAGCAGGTGGAAACGCTGAAACACCAGACCGATGTGCTGTCCGCGGAATCGGTCCAGTTCCGTCCCACGCAATGCGAAGAGATCCTGACCGAGAATCCGAATGACACCGGCACTGGGCCGGATCAACCCGGCCAACAGATGGAGAAACGTCGTCTTCCCGCAGCCGGAGGGACCGATCACGGCCATGCTATCGCCACGGGCTAGGTTACAGCGCCCAATGTTCACCACCGCTTGGTTCCCATAGGCGAAGCGGAGATCGCTGACTTCAATCGCGGATGACCTACTCACGGCGTTGGCTTGGCGTTCAAAGGCAATCTTCGTCTGGCCCTCAAGCAATGATATGTTATTACGTTTTTCGGTGGGTGAACACTCTAAGTCTATGAGGAAGCGATATGAGGAAGCGATGGCTTCTGTCATTCGACTTGGCATGTGGCTCAAACAGCCAGAACCCTGATGCCCCTGCAATCGATCAGCCGGCGGTCCGCGGTAACTAGGGTCAGGTCGAGCGATTTGGCGGTGGCTGCGATAAGACGGTCCGCGGGATCACGAAGGGGAAGGTTGACGGACGCGCTCGCCATGACGACATCCATGGTCAACGGAGCTTCAGACACTGGGCTTTCGGCCATGGCCTTGCGCAACCAAGCCGTGGGACTGGGCTCCAAGGCAATCCGACCTCGCTCAGCCAACAGGAGGGATTCCCACAAACTGATCGACGAAAGATGGAGCGCTGCCTCCGATTCGGTCAAGGCATCAAGCGCCTTGGTCGATAGCCGCGCTGGATCCAACAGACTCCAAAGCCAGACGTGCGTGTCGAGCAGAAACACCGGGGCTCACTCGCTATGGCTGGCGGGTTCCGCAGAGTTTCCCCACGCCTCCCACTCCTCCGCGTCGGCAACTGGGTCAATCAAATCGCCAAGGATCGTCCCTTGATTCTGCATGACGCCCAACCAAGCACCGTTTGGCGGTTTGGGCGGGGGGACTATCTCGGCAACCGGCTTGCCGAACCGGGTGATCAACACGGGCTTTCCCGTTCGGCCAACTCGATCGAGAACGGCTAGGCAAGTCGCTTTGAACTTGGAAATTTGAATCTCTTCCATGGGAAGAACGTTATCATGGTCAAGGATCATGGTCCATATGGGTGAACCCAATCACCTCCTGCTTCTAGTCTTCAGACTGCCAGTACGGCGGATTGTTCAGCGGTCCCAAGGTCTGTCCTAGCTGGATGAGCACGCCGTGGGCGCTCTTGGGGGAGATGAAGGCGTCGATGTTCTCCGGGTCGTCGAAGTGCTTGTCCACGACGCGCACGCCGCCGGCCTCCAAGGCCAAGGTCTTTTTCTCCAAGTCCGGTGTTTGCAGCGTGATGTGGTGGACGCCTTCGCCGCGCTTTTCCAAGTGGCGGGCAAGAAAGCCATTGGGGTCGATCGGCTCCAACAATTCGATGCAAAAGTCGTGCAGGTCGAGAATCGCCACCCGAAAATCGCCGGCGGCGGAGTCGCCGATGCGCCGCAGGCGGGCGCCGAGCGCGCCTTCGAAGAAAGGCAGTGCCTTCTCGATGCTGTGCACCGCGATGCCGATGTGGTCGAAGCGGCCGATGGGTTCGTTGCTCATGATTGAGGATTCCTTGAGGTGGACGGTTCGGGAGGCGCTGGCCGGGTCAGCAGGAAGACGGCCACGCCGGTGAGAATGACGGCTTGAACGGCCAACGCCCACGCGGGGACATCAGCCACCACTGAAATCGCCAGTATCAGCGCCATGGCGGCCAGCGCGGCGAGCTTGGCCTTGGTCGATATGGCGCGATGCGTGCGCCAGTTCTCAATCGGCGGGCCGAAAACGCGGTGGCTGAGCAGCCAAGCATGCAGGCGCTTAGACCCCCGCGAGAAGAAGTAGGCGGCCAAAATCAGGAAGGGCGTCGTCGGCAGTAAGGGCAGCACAATGCCGAGGACACCCAAGCCTAGGGCGGCCCAGCCGAGCGCCATCCACAGGTGGCGGCGGGCCAACTGCCATGCCGCCATCAGCGCATGGCCGCCAACAGGCTGTCCAGGGTCTGTGGACCCTGAAGCTGGCCGCGCAGATCGCCGTCCGGGCCGATGATGACCGTCATGGGCAGCACCTGTGGCTTGTCGTAAGCCCAGATCAACTGCGGGTCGTCGAGGGCAACGGGGAAGCGAATGTCCATCTTGGCGATCAGCTGCTGGAGTTGTGCGCCCTGCAGGCCGTCAAAGTTGACGCCGACCACGGCGGCGGAAAGCGCCTCGTCCTCGTTGAGCGCATTCAACTCCCCAACCTCCGTCCAGCAAGGCGCGCACCACTCCGCCCAATAGTTGATCACCAGCCAGCGCCCCTGCCAAGCGTCAAGGCTCCGAGCGCTGCCGTCGGCAAAGCGCAAGGTGGGCTGCGCCTCGCATCCCAAGGCGCCCACCGCCAATAGAACGACCAGAATCGCCTTTTTCATGGGCTTCAACTATGATCCCCCAACCTGCTAGATTAACCCCGCAATCAATGAGTGAAGTTATCCTCTACCATAATCCACGGTGCTCCAAGTCCCGGCAGACCTTGGCGTTGCTCGAAGAGCGCGGATTGCAGCCGCGCATCATCCGCTACTTGGAAACGCCGCCGGACGCCGAGACCCTGGATGGGCTGATCAACCAGCTCGGTTTGGAGCCCCGCCAGCTCATGCGCACCAAGGAAGCGCCCTACC
>CAZRBP010000091.1:0-14288 GCA_964598305.1 uncultured Pseudomonadales bacterium
TCAGGTCGCTGGCTTGGCAACCCTCGATCGGGCAATCGGTGTCGCCATGTTGCCGTAACCGCTGCCAAGCGTATTGCAACGCATCTGCCCGGCTGTGAAAGAAGCGGTGCTCCCCCTCCTGGTCGATAAAGCCGGTGCGGCGCAGGGCCTCCATCACGTTGCCCTGCGCACTACAAGGTCCCTGATCTCCCGAATCCATTCCAGAAACGGCGAGGCATTGCCCAGCAGACCACGGGCGAACTTGAGAGAGCGATTAAGAGCAGGGCTGACCATGCCGTCTTACGGGATCCTGAAAGCGCTCAATGCGATGTTTCAAGCTGAAGTTGCAGGAGAACGGCGTTGTCGCGAAAGCCGCCTAGTCCAGTGAAACCGGCACCGTCGCCTCCGGCGGCGACATAATTGAGCTGCAGGCGCGGGCGCAGCCACCGGATGTTTGCGAGTTGCTTGGTCAGGCCTAGGTAGGTGTTGGTGAGACGGGTTTCTAAGCCGGTCAATGCAGTCTTGCCGGCGTAGTGGCGGGCGACCAGCTGCAGCTTGGGGTGGAGCTGGTAGTCGCCGTGAAGGAGGAAGACCTCTTCGTTCCAACCCGGTACGCCCCGAAGGTTCCCTCCTCGGGTCCATTTAAGCTTAGTCGTCCAGCGCGTCCCTGAGTAGCTGAATCCGGCATTTGAAACAGCATAATCTCGTGTGCCGGGTCCGCCCGCGTGTTCGCTGGCACCGTGGGCGATCTCCGCGTGCCAACGCGGCGCATCGTAGCGAAAGCGGATGACCGCCGCGTAGTCCTCGCCAGCTTGGCTTGCCTTATGGGCAGTGGCAGCCGATCGGCCCGCCGGATTGAAAATCCCCAGATCGTAGCCGAAGCCGCCGGCTAGGTTCCGACCGCTCAGCATGGCGCCGAGGTTTCGGTCTAGAACGAGGGCTCCTTCCATGCCCCCTTTTGTCACGTCTAGGCTGTCTCCGGAGATGCTGAAGTCCATGCCCAGCGGAGTCTTGAATTGACCGATTCGCATGGTATGCCGCGGGTTCGGTGTGTACTTCAGGTATAGGTCGCCCAAGATGTTCGGCAGTGACCCGGATTCTCGCTCGCGGGGATGGTCGACCCCGAAGTGCAGCATCGGGCCGACGCTTACTGCGCCTCGCCACGCCTTGAGGTCGGACCTTACGCGATCGGCGCCCAAGGTCACGCCGTTTTGGGTGCCGCCGAGTCGCTCCGCCGTGAGCTTCGCATAGTGCGGCCCAGCCAGCTCGAATCCGCTTTGCGCGGAAGCGGCTGGCGCCGCGAGCAGGATGAGTAACGCCGCGAGAAACGGTGGAGGTGCAGGTCGCTCGGGGAACATGGTTTGGGATACCATTCGCGAACCAGCGCCCTATGGACTGTCCGCAGCATCGCCGCCTAGGGCGTTGCTGAACAGAAGCTGCCTATGCGGGTAGGGAATCTTGACTTCATGTTCCTTGAACAGCTCCCAGAGCTTCAGCAGCACCAAGCCCTTGACGTTGGTGACGCCCTGATCTGGATCGTCAATCCAAAAGCGCAGCACGAGTTTCAGTGCACTGTCGCCGAACTCAACGAGGTGGCAGATCGGCTGGCGGGTTTTTGACACGCGCTCAACGGATTCGGCGGCTTGTACGGCCAGTCGGCGGATCTCGTGAGGGTCGCTGTCGTAGGCCACCCCAAAGTCGACCTCCATGCGCACGTCCTGATCGCTGTGCGACCAGTTGATCACTGGGTTGGTGACGAAGTCGTCGTTCGGGATCAACAGCTCCTTGTTGTCCCGGGTGATGACGCCAACGTAACGGGCCCGCATGTCCTTCACCCAGCCGAAGGTCTCGCCAACCTCGATCACGTCGCCCGGCTTGATGGACTTGTCCAGCAGCAGGAACAGGCCGCTCAGGAGGTTGGACACCTGCTGCTGCAGGCCAATGCCGATGCCGACGCCGAGGGCGCCGGTGAACACCGCCAAGGCGGCGAAATTGGCGCCGACGCTGGATAGCGCAAAGACCACCGCAAAGGCGATCATGACGAACCGCGCTGCCTTGCCAAGCAGCACTTGAGCCCTCGGGCTCAAGTCCGCCACGTGGCGAAGGCGGTCCTGCAGCAGTCCGCTTAGGAAAACGGCCACCCACAGCAGAACCACCACCAGCAAGCCACCGTTGATCAATGTCAGCAGCGAGAGCCGGGAGGCGCCGACGGGGATCGCCACGGCATCCAGAACGGCGATTGCGTTGTCCAGAACGCCCAGTATGTGCAACGCGGCTACGACCCAGATAATGGCGAACAGCAGTTTGGCGAGCAGCTGGTTGGCCACGAACGAAGACAACAGGCTGATCAGTACCCAAGCACCCAACAGGCTGGCGACGGCGACCAAAAGGTGGACTGCCGCGGACTGGCCCATCTGGGTCACAATGCCGATGGATAGCCAAGCCAGCATGAGAATCGCGATGACAGGCAACAAGCGATATGCCGACGCCACAAGGTGCGGCAGTTTTGAATTCGGGTGTTCGATGCCCATCCGGGTCCTGAGGAGCGAGCGAAGCAGGTGCGTCAGCGGCCAATCTAGGCCCGCGATGGCGACCTCGACGAACTTCATGGCGCGATCGTGGGCTACCTTGGGGAACTGTCCATGCGCGATCTGGTGGAACCCCTGTCGATTCGATTGCAGGAGTATCTAGGCATCGCGAACGACTTGGAAAACGTCGGCGACATCGTCGAGAGCGGATTCGTCGCCGCGGGCTGCAATCGAGTCGACGCGAACTTCCGGTTCACCCCGGCAACAGCCGAACGCTTGGAGCGGCTCGGTGAGAACGCCCTGCGGGAGTATGAAAAGGCGGTGGACGCGTTCCGGAACCGTGATGCGGGGGCGGCCCGCCGTGTGCTTGCCTCAAAGGGGCCCTTCAATCTCGCTGCGGAGGAAGTGGCGGTCGCGCTCGTGGCGCCCATGGCGGAAAGGAACGCCGGCTCGGCGTTGGTGGAGTACCGGTTGGCGATTGCCCTGGTGGACGAGACCAATCGCCTGCGCACGTTGGCCCGCCGCGTCGCAAGGGAGGTTGTTGCTGCACGATCGGAGGTCTGAGATAGTGGTGCGAGTGCCGTTTGCCGGGGGGTTGGTAGCAAAGTGTTGGCTGGGAGAAGGCCGCGTTGACTTGGCTTGACGCAAGTTCCGACTGGGTCGGCCTGGCCATACTATTCAGCGGTGTGGCCATCGCCTTCGCCGCTCGAGCCACCATTGCGCGGCTGATGGACCGTCATGCCCGGGACTCCGTTGCGTTCGCTCGAATCATCAGTGCGTTGGCTCCCCTGACGTTCTGGGCGATTCTCGCCGCAGCGGTGTGGCTGTCGTTGAGGGTGCTCGGCGTGGGGACGGCGACCGGGCTCATCGATGAGGCGTTGGTCCATCTGCCTGGGCTGATCCTCGCGGTGTTGGCCATCTCCGCCGGCCATTTGGTTGGCGCCGGCCTTCGCGAATTCGTCCGGCACCGCGCCGCCACCCTCCGGTTCCCGGCACGCGGCGCGTACTGGCTCGCGGCGGGACCCGCAATCATTGTCGCGGCGCAGCAGATGGGCATTGACGTGTCGTTCATCGCCGAGTTGGCGCTGCTGGCTTTCGGCATCGCATCCGCGGCGCTCGGGCTCGCCTTCGCGCTGGGCGCGCGCCAGCATGTCGCCAACCTGATCGCCCGCCGGGAACTGGACAGCTACTGCAAGGGCGACCGGCTCCGAATCGACGAAACGGAAGGCACGGTGGTCGAACTGCGCCGCACGGGGGTCGTGCTCGCCACAGCCGACGGTCTGGTGACCCTGCCGGCGGCGCGTTTCGCCGAAGTTCCGGTCGTGCGATTGGCCGAGGCATCGGAGTGATTGACCGCGCCCCGACTTCCGGCGGCTTGCTCGCCCACTACGCGCAATTTCATCCCAGCGAATTTGCGCGGGCGGCCGTGCGCATGGGCGGCACCGAGGTGGATGCGTTGCTCGCCTCCCTGCCCAAGTCGGCGTTGGCGGCCGTGGTCACGCGCTTGCCCCGGGGGGTTGCCCAGGAGTTGCTGGACGGCTCTTCCGACAGCGAGCTCGTCCAGTGGCTGTCGGAGGCCGATCTGGGTTCCGCCGTGCGGCTCGCGCAGCGCCTCAGCCAATCGCGGCGCGCGGACCTTGCCGACCGGCTGCCTGCCCGGCTAGGAAAGGACCTTGACCGGTACTGCTCCTTCCCCGACGGCAGTGTCGGCGCACGCGTGGATGCGGGCTTCGCCACCGTGAGCGATGCGCAGCCGGTCGCTGATGCTGTGCACGCGCTGGGCTCGGCCGGAGCGGCGGGCCGCGCTCCTTTGCTGGTGGTTGACGGGGAGGGCCGCCTAGTCGGCGTGCTCGATGCGCGCCTCGCCCTGCTGCGCGGTCCGAGCGCGTTGGTGCGGGAGTGCATGGCGCCGGCGCACCCCTTGAAGGCCGGCGCCCAACTGCACGTCGCGGCGGCGGAGTTTGCCTTGTGCGACGAACCCTGCCTGCCGGTGGTCGATGGCCAGTCGCGCCCGATCGGCCTGCTGCACAGCGACCGGCTGCCCGAAGTCTCAACGGCGCAGGGCACCGGCACACCGCCAGTGCTGGCCACGCTTGCCGCGACGATGTTTGAACTGCTGGCCGAATTGCCAGCGCTCGCGGCGGTGGAAAGACCGGTTCCGTGAGCGCCGCTGAAGATCGCTTCCCGCAAGGCTTGGCGTTGTCGTCCGCCGTCCTGGACGACTTTATCGCCCGATTTCCGGCGGAAGCCGTTGCCGTGCTGGAGGACATGGACGACGACGCGCTTGCCGAAGAGATCGCCGGCGTCGGCCTTGAGAGCCGTCTCGCTATTTTGGACAGGCTCCCGCCAGCCCAATCCTCCGCGCTGTTTGACACACTGTCCAGCCAGGACCAGGCGTCGATTGTCGCCGCGGCGCCGACCCACCTTGCCTTGGGCCTGATGGCGGGCTTGCCGGACGAGCGGCGCGAGGAACTCCGCCAGCAACTACCGAGGTCGCTTGCCCGTGAGCTTGACCGGCTTGTTGACCTGCCTGCCGGTGCGGCTGGGCGCTTGATGGACCGGACGGTGTGCACTTTGACGCGGGAAATGACGGTGGCCGATGCCATGGAACGGGTTCGCTCGTCTCCCTTGCGGGGCGTCAGATCGCTTTATCTTCTGGATTCGGCACGGCGCCTGGACGGACGGGTGGAAATGCAGGCCTTGGCGCTCGCGGGGCCGGCGGACCGAGTGGGTTCGTACGCCGGTTCCGCGCCTGCGGTCGATGTGGTGGCGCCTCGGGAGGAGGTTGTGGAACTCCTTGACCGGCACCGGGTCGATTCCGTGCCGGTAGTGGACAGCGGCGACCGGCTGTTGGGGGTGGTGCGCCACGCCCGCCTCTTCGATGCGATAGGCGAGTCGGTCAGCGCCGACATGCAGACCATGGTGGGGGCAAGCGCCGACGAGCAGGCGCTGTCCACGCCGGGCTTCGCCGTGCGGCGGCGATTGCCTTGGCTGCAGATAAACCTCCTCACCGCATTCCTAGCCTCGGCCGTGGTGGCGCTTTTCGAGGGATTGATCGCCCAGTTCACGGCCCTTGCCGTGCTGCTGCCGGTGGTTGCGGGCCAAGGCGGAAACGCGGGCGCCCAAGCCTTGGCGGTGACGGCGCGTGGTCTGGCCTTGCGCGAGATCGGCACCCGCGACTGGCGGCGCCTGCTGGCCAAGGAGTTGACCGCCGGCCTGCTCAACGGCTTGGCGTTGGCGGCGGTTTGCGGGGCTGGCGTCCTTCTGTGGAGCGGGTCCGCCGGCCTCGCCTTGGTGATTTCGCTGGCCATGCTGGTTGCCGTGCCCACGGCGGGGGCCGCCGGCGTCCTGGTGCCGATTCTGCTCACTCGGCTGGGCCAGGATCCGGCAACCGCATCGTCGATCATACTCACCACCGTCACCGACGTGGCCGGATTCCTGTCGTTCCTCGGAATCGCGCTGGCGTTGTCCGCACTACTTTAAATTGGCGCTGGCCGACCTCATTGAAGGGATACGGAACCGGCCAGCGAGACGGACGTGGAATTCAAGGACTACTACAGCACGTTGGGTGTCGAGCGCAGCGCCTCGCCCGAGGACGTCAAGCGCGCCTATCGGCGGTTAGCGCGCAAGTACCACCCGGATGTCAGCACCGAACCTGAGGCCGAGGAACGATTCAAGGAAGTTCAAGAAGCGTACGAGGTGCTCAAGGATCCGGATAAGCGCGCTGCCTATGATCGATTTGGCGCGAACTGGCAGGCTGGACAGGACTTCCAGCCGCCACCGGCTTGGGATCCGGGTTTCGACTTCGCCGCCGCAGGCGGAGGCGGTGGGGACGGCTTTAGCGACTTCTTCCAGTCCCTGTTCGGCGGTGCGCAATCAGGGCGGGCCGATGGCTTCACGCAGTTGCGCGCGAAGGGGGAGGACCTGCGGGCCAAGGTGGTCATCGACTTGGAGGACGCTTACGGGGGAGCGACGCGCAGCCTGTCGCTTCAGGTGCCCGAAATGGACGATCAAGGGCGCCTCGTCAGCCGCAATCGCAATCTCAACGTCAAGATCCCCAAAGGGATCTGCGATGGCCAGCGCATCCGCCTCGCCGGACAGGGCGGGCCAGGCTTCGGTGGCGCCCCGGCGGGCGACCTCTATCTCGACGTGGCGATCGCCAGTCACCCGCTCTACGAAGTGGCAGGCAAGGACCTGTACCTTCACCTGCCAGTAACGCCTTGGGAGGCGGCTCTGGGTGATACCGTGACCGCACCCACCTTGGGTGGAAAAGTGGAGCTTAAGATACCGCCGGGATCTCAGACCGGCGGCCGGCTGCGCCTAAAGGGGCGGGGACTGCCGGGCAATCCGCCGGGGGACCAGTACGTGGTTGTGGACATCGTGGCGCCAAGGCCCGATACGGACAGGGCGCGGGAGTTGTATGAACAGATGAAACGCGAGATGCCGTTCAACCCGAGATCGGCCATGGAGGGCTAGGCGATGAAGCGACGAACCTCAGAGCACCTGTCTGGCACCGTCATCGGCGAACACACAATGTTCACCCTGCGTGAACTCTGTTCAGCCTGCGGCGTACAGTCCGAACTGGTGATCGAGATGGTGGAGGAAGGCGTGCTTGAACCGCGCGGCGGCGCTCCGTCGGAATGGCGTTTCTCCGGCCGGGCCGTGATACGGGCGCAGAAAGCCCTCAACCTGACTCGCGACCTGGAGGTCAACTGGCCCGGCGCGGCACTGGCGCTTGACCTGCTTGAGGAGATTGAGCAACTGCGCATGGACCGGCGCGCCGCCAGATATCGAATCGACCGGCCCCCGCGGGCCAGGCGCTGATTCCGGCGCCGCGAACCACAGTCGCTCAAGAGCGGCGCAGCCCTTGAAAAATCCGCCGGAGCCTACATTTACGTTGAGCGTGAATGTTCAACGTGACCCTGAGTGCAAACCCAAGGAGGAACGAACCATGAGCGAATTGTTTGGCAACCCCCTCAGCCAGCTGCTCAGTCTGCAGCGGGCACTCAGCCGCGCCCGCACGGGCAGCCTGCTCGATGCGGTCACCAGCGGCCGGGGCGCCTATCCGCCCATCAACGTCTTTCGGGACGCAGGCGACTACATTTTGGTCACCGAGCTGCCCGGCGTGGCCCGGGATGCCATCGACGTGCAGGTGCACCGAAACCGCGTTCGGCTGACCGGCAGCAAGGCGCTGAACTATGGGGACGAAACCAGCATGCACCGCAAGGAGCGTGGCGCGGGCAGTTTCGACCGCACGGTGACCCTGCCGTTTTCGGTGGATCCCGACTCGGTGACCGCCGAGCTGCAAAACGGCGTGCTGGCCTTAAAGCTCAGCCCGCCGCAGGAAGAGCAACCGCGCAGCATCGCATTGAATTAGGAGAGTCCCATGAGCAACGCAACCAACGAGCAACTGTCCGTTCAGGAAAAGCAGGCGCACGATTCGAACGGCGAACAAACCGTCGAGGGCCGCTTCTTCCGGCCGTTGACCGACATCTTCGAGAGTCCGGACGCGCTGACCGTGGTCATGGAGGTTCCCGGCGTGGATCGGGAGGACATCGACATCCAGTTGGACAACAACCGGCTGACGGTGGCGGCGCGCATCGGCCTGGAGCGCTACGGCTCCCTGGAGCCGGTGTACACGGAGTACGAAGTGGGCCACTTCACCCGCTCGTTCCAGCTTTCGAGCCGGATCGACAGCAGTCGGATTGAGGCCAGCGTGAACGACGGCGTGCTGACGCTGAGCCTGCCGAAGACGGCCGAGGCCACCCCGCGCAGCATCGCCATCAACTGATGGCAAGTCGCCGGGGCAGCGTGCGGGTGGGGAGGGCAAAGGCTGGCTCGCGACGGACCCAAGTTGACGCCCTTCACCTCTGAGTTCGACCGGCTTCTTGAACTGTTGCTCTGGACGGCTCTCGCGGGCGCCTGCATTCCCGCCGGTGCCTGGATTGCACGGGTCGAGCGTATTGGCCCGGCCTGGCTGGAGGAGGAGTTCCGGCACTTCGTGATTGCCTTCGGCGGCGGGGTACTGGTCGGCGCCGTCGCCATGGTCCTCGTTCCGGAGGGCATTCAGCGCGTCACGAGTCCTCTCGCGGTCATCGCATTGCTGCTGGCAGGCGGCACGGCGTTCATGGCACTCGATATGCGGCAGGCCAAACGGCAGCGCGCTGCGCCGCAGTTCGCAGCCATGGCGGCCGACTACCTGCCGGAATCCCTCGCCCTTGGCGGCATGTTCGCCGTGGGCGCCGACGGTGCCGTGCTGCTTGCTGTGCTGATCGGTCTGCAGAATCTGCCGGAGGGGTTCAACGCCTGGAGGGAACTCGGCTCCGGGCCTGTTCGCCCACCCGGTGCGTTCGGCCGCTTCCTGCTGCTTGCTTTGCTCGGTCCCCTCTGCGGCCTGATCGGCTGGTTCTGGCTGGCGGAGCTCGAAGCCGCACTCGGCTCGGTCATGCTGTTCGCCGCCGGTGGCATCCTCTATCTCACCTTTCAGGACATCGCGCCCCAGTCTAAACTGGAGAAGCACTGGGCCCCACCGCTCGGGGCGGTGCTGGGTTTTGCTCTTGCGCTCGTCGGAGAAAGGCTGTTTTCGGGTTGAAGACATCGATGCGACGGCGAGCGCCGGTGGTGCTCACAGTCGAACAGAGCTTATTCTTGCAATTTGCAATCCCATCGCATGCACCCAAACCAGTTGAATTTGATGGAGAATAATCTGGTACGCAGTGATTGGGGCAATGAGATGTGGGAACGAGCTTCGGCCATCTGGTCGTTCGATCTGATTTCCCTTTCCGGCGGGTATGCGGTGTCGGTTGGAGACATTGGCTCCGTGCTGCTGCTGGTGGTGGCCGGCTACTTTTCGAGCCGGTGGACGGGTGCGGTTGTCGCGCGGCGGCTTTCCGGCACCAAACTCAAGCCGGATGCGGTCCAGACGATCCAACGGATCGTGTTCATCCTGTTGCTGACATTGGTCTTCCTGTTGGCCCTGCATCTGCTGGGCATTCCGATAACCGCGCTCGCATTCGCCATGGGCGCCATTGCCATTGGGGTTGGCTTCGGCACCCAGAACATCATCAACAACTTCATCAGCGGCTGGATTCTCATGGCCGAACGCCCGGTCCGAATCGACGACTTTATCGAAATCGACACTTGGCGGGGCACCGTGGAACGCATTGGCAACCGCTCCACTCGCATTCGCCGGATCGACGGGGTGCATCTGATGGTGCCAAACAGCCAACTGCTTGAACGCACCGTCGTCAACTGGACGCTCGTTGACCGGGCGATCCGCAGCACCGTGCGGGTGGGGGTTGCCTACGGGTCGCCCATCCGGCAGGTTTCGGAGCTCCTTCTCCAGGCCGTCAGGGATCAGCCGGAGGTCAAGCCGGAGCCCGCCCCGCGCGTGGTCTTCGAGGATTTCGGCGACAGTGCGCTGGTGTTCGATGCCTACATCTGGTGCGACCTCAGCGACGACAAGGCCTTGTTCGAAGTGCGCAGTGACATCCGCCTGCGCATCGCCGATCTGTTCGAGGCGCATGGCATCGTCGTTGCCTTTCCCCAGCGCGACGTGCATCTGGATGCCAACGGTCCGCTTCAAGTGCAGATTCACGACGACGGGCAAAAGTCGCCAGCCTCATGAGTCAATCCAAGTTGCCACTCCAGCTATCGCTTGCTTGCATGCCATGAACGAACCACGCTCCTTGCCGACCCAGCGTACCCAACTCGATGGCTTGGTCGAGCAGCGCCTCTGGCTGCAGGTGTTGATAGCCATGGTGGCTGGAGTGGGTGTGGGCGTGCTGATCGGCCCCACCGCCGGCTTGGTGTCCAGTGACGTGGCCGTGCTTATTGGCAACTGGCTCTCCCTGCCGGGCAAGCTGTTTCTGCTCGCCATTCAGTTCGTGGTGGTTCCCTTGGTGGTGGCCTCAGTAATCCGCGGCATCGCTGCGGAGGGGTCAACTGGCGGCTTGGGCGCACTCGGCGCCCGCACCGTGGGCTTCTTCGTCATGACCACCCTGCTGGCGGTGGCCTTGGGGATTGCAACCGCGATCGTCATTCAACCCGGCAACTACATCGACAGCGCCGCCGTGCAGGCGGCACTGAGCCAAGGGGCCGGCGACGGCGGACAATCGGCCACTGCCATGCGGGCCCCGTCGGCCAGCGAGATTCCGGATGTCATCGCCAGCCTGTTTCCACGGGATCCACTGACCACCTTCGTGGGCGGCAACATGCTGCAGATCGTGATCGCCGCGGCGATCATCGGCATTGCCGTGGTGCTGACGCCGACGGACCAACGGCGGCCAATCATGGATCTCTTGGCTTCCGTTCAGGCGGTCTGCATGGTGATCGTCGGCAAGGCGCTGCGGTTCACCCCTGTGGCTGTCTTCGGGTTGCTTGCCCACATCAGCAGCCGGGTGGGCCTGTCCGCCCTGCTGGGAACCGGCATGTATGTGGTCAGCGTGCTTGTTGGGTTGCTGCTCCTGTTCATCGCCTATCTGTTGATCGTCCGGCTGCTGGCGGGGCGCTCGCTTCGGGAGTTTCTGAAGGCCGGCCGGGAGGTGATGCTGCTGGCTTTTTCCACCTCCAGTTCCGCGGCGGTCATGCCGGTTACGTTGACCGTCGTGGAACAATCGCTGGGGGTGCGTCCGCAGGTCGCCCGCTTTGTGGTGCCGCTGGGAACCACCATCAACATGGGCGGCACGGCGCTCTACCAAGGCGTTGCCACGCTGTTCCTGGCCCAAGTGTTCGGCGTCGATATCGGCTTGGGTGGGCTGCTGCTGATCGTGGTGATGGCCACGGGAGCGGCGATCGGCTCACCTGGTGCCCCCGGGGTCGGCATCGTCATATTGGCGACGATTCTCGCCAGCATTGGCATTCCGCCAGCCGGCATCGCCATCATTCTTGGGGTGGATCGCCTCCTGGACATGTGCCGCACTGCAGTGAACGTCGCGGGGGACATGGTTGCCTGCGTTGCGGTTGACCGCCTGCTCGACGGCGCTGCCGGCTCGGGACCGGCTGGGCAAGATGTTTCCCACCCCTCGTCCAACCCTCCGATTTGATCGGCTGGAGTTGAGCACTCATGAAACGAACCATCGGCTGGCGTGAATGGGTGGTGCTGCCGCTGTTGGCCAGCGACCCTATCAAGGCCAAGATCGACACCGGCGCCCGCACTTCGGCACTGCATGCGGCACGGATCAGGCCATTGCAGGTGGATGGTGCCGAATGGGTGGAGTTCGAACTGGACCGGCGTGATCTGCCCAACGCGACCAGCCCCTTCCGCCTGCCCACAAAGGGTCGGCGGACGGTGCGAAACTCCGGTGGCCAAGCCGAGGAGCGCTATCTTGTCGAGACGATGCTGCGCTTGGGCGATCAGCAGTGGCTGGTGGAGTTGACGCTGACAACCCGCCATGACATGAACTTTCCCATGCTAGTCGGCCGCACGGCTGTGCGTAAGCGCTTCGTTGTTGATCCAGGACGATCCTATCTGGTTGCTGGCAAGGCAGGGAAAGGGGGCTATGATGGCAAGCCCCAGTCAAAGGAGTGAGGGCGAGCAATGCACGTAGTCATCCTGTCACGGAGCCGGAAGCTGTACTCCACGCGCAGGCTTGTGGAGGCGGCCAAGGCGCGGGGTCACGAGTGTTCGGTGGTTGACACCTTGCGCTGCTACATGAACATGGCGACCGCGAAGCCGACGATTCGCTACCGGGGCGAGCCATTGCCGGCGGTCGATGCGGTGATTCCGCGAATCGGCGCGTCGATCACGTTCTACGGCACCGCGGTGGTGCGCCAGTTCGAGATGATTGGCGTTTACACAGTCAACGAATCGGTGGCCATCGCGCGCTCCCGGGACAAGCTGCGGTCCATGCAGCTGCTGGCGCGGCGGGACATCGGCATGCCGGTCACCGGCTTTGCGCACACCCCGGACGACATACCCGGGCTGATCGACATGGTGGGCGGCCCGCCGCTGGTGGTCAAGCTGCTCGAAGGGACCCAAGGCGTCGGCGTGGTGCTCTGCGAGACCCGCAAGGCTGCGGAAAGCGTCATGGAGGCGTTCTTCGGCATTGACGTCAACATCATGGTCCAGGAGTACATCGAGGAGGCGGGGGGTGCCGATGTCCGCTGTTTCGTGATCGGCGACAAGGTGGTCGCGGCAATGCGCCGGCAGGCACAACCGGGCGAGTTCCGTTCCAACCTGCATCGAGGGGGCAGTGCGGAGGTGGCCAAGATATCGCCCGCCGAGCGGCGCACCGCGGTCGCGGCGGCGAGAACCATGGGGTTGAACATCGCCGGCGTGGACCTGATCCGCTCCAATCACGGGCCGCTGGTGCTGGAGGTGAACAGTTCACCGGGCCTTGAGGGCATTGAGGAGGCTTCCGGCGTTGACGTGGCGAGCCGAGTCATTGAGTTCATTGAGCGCAACGCCAAGCAAGGGAGGACGCGCACGCGTGGCGCCGGCTAGGCAAACAGCGTCTGACGAGGCCGATCCTGCCGGGGACGCGGGCGCCACCGGCAGACGCCGCAAGGCCGGCACGCTGCAGGGCCCGTTCGAGATCGCCGGCCGGCGGGTGCGGCGCGGCGAACGGCTGCAGTTCGAACTGCCCATGGCGCAGCTCTACACGCAGACACCCCTCGACCTGACGGTCGAGGTGATCCACGGCCGCTGGCAGGGTGCGACGCTGCTGGTGTCGGCGGGAATCCACGGCGACGAGCTGAACGGCATCGAGGTCATCCGGCGCCTGCGGACGCTGGCGGCTCTCGACCGGCTCCGCGGCACCCTGGTGCTGGTGCCGGTGGTGAACCTGTTCGGGTTTCTCAACAAGTCCCGGTACCTGCCGGATCGGCGTGACCTGAACCGCAGCTTCCCCGGCAGCGAGACCGGCTCTCTGGCTTCGCGCATGGCGAACGTGTTTTTTGGGTCCGTGGTCAAGCGTTGCACCCATGTCATCGACCTGCACACCGGAGCGGTGCATCGCGACAACCTGCCGCAGATCCGGGCAGCGCTCGACCAGCCCGGTGTCGAGGAGATGGCGCGTGCCTTCTCGATTCCGGTCATTGTCAACTCGGGGCTCCTCGACAGCAGCCTGCGCTCGGAAGCGGGCCGCGAGGGCATTCCGGTGATCGCCTACGAGGCCGGGGAAGCGCTGCGCCTCGACGAGAAGTGCGTGGTCGCCGGCGTGCGGGGGGTGGTGAACGTCATGCGCGGGCTGAACATGCTGCCGGCACGGCGCACACGCGCGGCGCGCAGCGAACCCTACGTTGCCAACTCCACGCGTTGGATCCGGGCGCCCACCGACGGCTTGTTCCGCCCCTTGGTGCGCTTGGGCGCTCGAGTTGGCGTGGATGATGCGCTCGGCGTGGTGTCGGCGCCGTTTTCTTCCGACGACGCGGTCATGTCCGCACCGTTCGAGGGCATCGTGATCGGCATCAACCGGCTGCCGCCCGTCAACGAGGGCGAGGCGCTGTTCCACTTGGCCCGCTTTGGCGAGGTGACCGCGGTGCAGGAAGAGATCGTCACCCACGAAAGCGAACTGGAGGCCGATCCGCTCTATGAGGTCGAGTCCGTCGAGGAGCCGGAATGATCCCTGTCGGGCTGCCCGCGTCGTTCCTGTAGCGAGCAGCCCGTTAGGTCGCTGGCTTGGCAACCCTCGATCGGGCAATCGGCGTCGCCATGTTGCCGCAACCGCTGCCAAGCGTATTGCAACGCATCTGCCCGGCTGTGAAAGAAGCGGTGCTCCCCCTCTTGGTCGATAAAGCCGGTGCGACGCAGGGCCTCCATCACATTGCCCTGCGCGCGGG
>CAZRBP010000092.1:0-14222 GCA_964598305.1 uncultured Pseudomonadales bacterium
ATGCGCATCCCGCCCATTGCGCGGATAGAGCGGCACCCGCACGAGATTGGCGGCCGCCGCGGCACCGAACAGGTCCGCCGCCTCGATGGAATTGTCCTCCAGCACCCCCACTCGGTCGCCGGGTTTGAGGCCCGCCGCGAGCATGGCGTTGGCCAGCCGCAGCGAGCGGCGCCAAGACTCCCGAAAGGTCAAACGGCGCTCGCCGTGCGCCACGGCCTCCAAGCCGCTGTAGTGATCCGCCGCCCGCCGCATCAACGTGCGTACATCCATGAGCCAACCTCCCTGAACCTTAAGGGGGCCAACTTAACCAGTTTCAGGGCGCTTTTCGAGTAAATGCGAACCTAGGGTTCGCGCCGGCTCGAGGGCATCCTGCCCTCGCTTCGAATCGAAGCTGGTCCCCGGCGCGCGGATGTCCCGCCCTCGAACTGGCTGCCCGAACGAGCTAGGCGATGTCCACACCCACCGGGCAATGATCGGAGCCGGTGGCCTCCGGCCAGATGAAGGCCCGCTGGACCCGTTTGTCCGCCGACGGCGAGGCCAGGACATAGTCGATGCGCCAGCCGACATTGCGCTCCCGGGCGCCGCCGAACTGCCGCCACCAAGTGTAGTGGCCCGGCGCATCGGGGTGGCGGGCGCGAAAGGTGTCCACCCAACCGGCATCGAGCCAACGGCTGATCTCGGCCCGCTCCTCGGGCAGGAAGCCGCTGTTCTTCACATTGCCCTTGGGGCGGGCCAAGTCGATGGCCTCGTGGGCGGTGTTGTAGTCGCCAGTGACAAACACCGGCCCCCGGCGGCGCAGGCGCTCAACGCGATCGAAGACGGCGCGGTAGAAGTCGAGCTTGTAGGGGACGCGGCTGTTGTCCCGCTCCCGGCCACTGCCCTTGGGAAAATAGACGCTCGCCACCACCAGACGGCCGAAATGGGCGGCGATGAAGCGGCCCTCAACATCGAAGCGCGGCTCAAGCTCGGTTTCAATGCGATCCGGAATCTTGCGGCTGTACAGCGCCACACCGCTGTATCCCGGCCGCTCCGCCGGAGCGAACGCTGCCCGCCACTCCTCCGGCGCCCGCACATCGTCGTCGAGCTGCTCCGGAAAGGCACGCACCTCCTGCAGCGCCAGCACATCGGCCCCGCAATCGGCCAGGAAGCTGCGAAACCCTTTGCGTGTGCAGGCGCGCAGACCGTTGACGTTCCAACTCAAAATGCGCATTCGGACATTCCTCCAAGTGGCCCACTATACTGACGCGGATTCAAATCCCCGTCTAACGACCAACAGAAGGAACTGCACTATGAAGGACTTTGCAGGCAAGACCGCCGTGGTGACCGGTGCCGCCAGCGGCATCGGCTTGGCGTTGGCCGAACGGTTCGCCGCCGCCCGTATGCGGGTGGTGCTCGCCGACATCGAGGAGGATGCCTTGAACCGGGCGGTGGAGCAGCTTGAGGCGCGCCAAGCCGAGGTCATCGGCGTGCCGATCAACACCATGGTCCGGGAAAGCGTCTTCGACTTGGCCAAGCGGGCCATAGACGCCTTCGGCAAGGTGCACGTGCTTTGCAACAACGCTGGGGTGGCCAGCACCAGCTCCGTCAACACCGCAATTTGGGAACAGTCAGGTTCCGAGTGGGACTGGGTGCTCGGCGTCAACTTCAACGGCGTCCTCTACGGCCTCGAGGCGTTCGTGCCGCACATGCTTGAGCACGGCGAAAGCGGGCACATCGTCAACACCGCCTCGCTGGCCGCCCTGATGCCCGGCGGCGGCACCTACGGGGTGAGCAAGCACGGGGTCTTGGCCCTAACGGAAACCCTGTACAACGATCTCAAGGCGAGAGGCGCCGCCATCAGCGCCTCGGTGCTCTGCCCGGGCTTCGTAAACACCCAAATCTACGACGCCGAGCGCAATCGCCCGGCCGAACTGCGCAATGCCACCGGCCCAGGCCCCTCGGAGGTGATGGCCGCCGCCCGCGCCATGCTCGAACAAGGCAAGGCCCCGGCCGAGATCGCCGAAGCCGTGGCGGGATCCATCGAAGAGGACCGCTTATACATCCTGCCCCACCCCGCATGGGACGATTTCCTAAGATCCCGCTTCGAGCACATCCTCGCCCGCGGCGGACCCGCGCCCTTGGACATGCAAGCCCTGTTGACCCGCCGAGCGCAGGGCGAGCAGTTCTAGCCCGCCTGCCAAACCAACGGCGCGCCCTCGCCTTTCATCATGACGTCGCCGGCCATCACGCGGATGCGCCAAGGGCGCAGCTTGAGCGCTGCGAAGGCGGGTGATGCGGCGTTGTCCCAACCGGGGATGATTGAGGGATCGTAACCCACTGGGGCCGGGCCGTTGGCAAAGAGGTCCCAGACCATTTGCCGGGTGGCGTCGTCGAACGCCCACTCCGCATGGCATTCAGCGACGCAGGTGTCCTGGTTCGGCGACCAGTAGTTGCAGGATAGGTGCGGACTCGCCGACAGGTGCGCCCGCTTGATGGGCGTCGGGCCGGTGGCGATCCAGCCGGTCAGTTCGGCGCCGTCCCATTGCCAAATGGGATGCAGCACCCGGGAGCGCGGACGACCCTTGGCATCCACTGTCGCCGCGGAGCACCACACGATGCGGTGCGCCATTTCGACGAAGGATGGGGCGATCTCGTTGAGTGTGGTCATGGAGTTTCCTTGGAGTTGGTTTAGGAACTGCAGGAGAGCTGCGAGCAGCCCACCCGGGTGCGGGCCCATTCCGGGCGCTTTTGTGCGAATTGGTCCTTGCCGGGCTGCTCGGTGTAGGGGTGGCGGAGCACATCCTGAAGCTCGTGGATCAGCGACGCATCGCCGGCCTCCGCCTTGTCGATGGCCAGTTGGGCCAAGTAGTTGCGCAGCACGTACTTTGGATTGACCGCATTCATGGCCGCCCGGCGCTCCTCGGCGGGGCGGCCTTCCTGTCGGGTGCGCATCAGGTAGGCGCGCAGCCAGGCATTGATGCGCTCGCGCCGTTCGCCCGCCACTTCCTCCGGCCGGTAATAGGCATGCATCAGACGGTCCACCGGCCCAGCGCCATCGTCCAGCGGACCGCGATCCAATTGATCGGGCGACAAGTCGGCCAAGGCGCGATAGAACAAGGTCATGTCGGTCTCCGTCAGTTGGAGAACGGCGTCAAGTTCATCAAGCAGGTCCGTATCCGCCTCGCTGAGGGACGCAAAGCCGAGCTTGGCGCTCATCATGGCGCGCCAGTGGGTCATGTAGCGGCCTTCAAAATCCTTAAGCGCCTGCTCCAACGGCGCCGCCTCGCCAACCAATGGGTAGATGGCGTTGGCCAGCTGCAGCAGGTTCCATTGGGCGATGGCCGGCTGGTGGGCGAAACGGTAGCGGCGTCCGGCCGCATCGGTGGTGTTCGGTGTCCAGTTGGGGTCGTAGTCCTCAAGCCAGCCGTAGGGGCCGTAGTCGATGGTCAAGCCGAGCACCGACATGTTGTCCGTGTTCATCACCCCATGCACGAAGCCCACCCGCATCCAGTGCGCCACCATGGCCGCGGTGCGTTCACAGACTTCGGTGAACCAAGCCAAGGCGAGCCCCGCGTCGTCGGCGGAGCCGCCATCCAGGAGTTCGGGAAAGTCCACCGCCACCGTGTAGTCGAAGAACGCCCGCAACAAGTCCGCCTCGCCGCGGGCGGCCAGCATCTGGAAGTGGCCGAATCGGGTGAACGAGGGCGCTACCCGGCACACCACGGCCCCCGGCTCCGGTGCCGGATGTCCGTCGTAGAGGATGTCCCGCACGACGCTTTCGCCGGTCAGCGCCAAGCTCAGCGCCCGCGTAGTGGGCACGCCGAGGTGGTGCATGGCCTCGCTGCACAGGAATTCGCGCACCGAGGAGCGCAGCACCGCCAAGCCGTCGGCGGTGCGGGCGTAGGGGGTTGGCCCCGCGCCCTTGAGCTGTAGGGTTTGGCGGCCCGCCGGCCCAACCACCTCGCCAAGATTGATGGCCCGGCCATCGCCGAGCTGGCCCGCCCAGTTGCCGAACTGATGGCCGCCGTAGCAGGTGGCGTGGGGGTCCATGTCGGCCAGCACCCGATTGCCGGAAAAGACCTGCAAAAAGGCGTCCGATGCGCAGTCCCGCTCCGAAAGGCCGATCAATTCGGCCACTTCGACGGCGTAGGCGAGCAACTCCGGCGCCAACACCGGCGTGGGCGAGACCCGCGAATAGAGTGCCTCGCGGACCTGCCGCCGAACGCTGCCGGTGATGGGGTCCGCTGGGAGTTCGCGAGTGAAGCGATTATCGAAGGCCAGCGCCGATAGGCTCGCCGAATGGCTCATGGCGCGCCGTAGCTCAGAAAGCCCTGGCTGACGGCGGGCTTCCCGTCCTCGGTCAACACTTGGAAGAACAAGCTGTCCTCGGACTGCCCTAGCACTTCGACGGCCATGACCGAAGGCATCAGCACCATGGCCCGGAAGCGGCCGCCGATGCGCCGCACCCGGTCGGGCGCGCCATCCAGGAACGCATCCACCAGCTTGGAGACGGCCAACGCCAGGGTCGCGGTGCCGTGCAGGATGACGTCCGGCAGGCCAGCCTCCAGCGCCACCCGCCGATCGGTATGGATCGGATTCCAGATGCGCGCGCACTCCGTGTAAACATGGGCCGCGTTGGCCGCAATGGGGACCGGGAATCGCTGCGGCTGCCGCCAAGGCGACTCCAGCGATGGATGGGGCGGCGGCTGCTCCAACACCCGCCCGGCACCGTTGAGCGCGACGCCTCGGGCGATGCCGAGTTGCCAAGTGCGGGCCACCGTCTCGCCGTCGGCATCGCGCGTCTCCAGAAGGGTGGTGACGGCAACGCCGGGCGCGATGGCTTCCATACCCGTGACCATCGCTTGGGTGGTCAAGGTTTCGCCTTCGGAAATGGGCCGCAAGATGTGCAGATCGTGGGCGGCGTGAACGCTGCGCGCAGCCTCCGCAGGCGTCAGGGCATCGCTGCCGGGCAACTGCCGACTGGTCAGGATGACGGGCCATTCCAGACAGACCGGAAACAGCGGATGGGCCACCACCTTGGCACGGTCGGTGCGCAGGTAGGCCGGGTTGAAGTCGTTGAGCCCCGCGGCATAGGACATGATCCACCGCGCATCCACCTCGTGGCGGAAGGGCTGCGTGGCTTGGCCTACCAGTGTCGCATCATAGGGCATGGTTCAACCGTTCGGCTGGTCAAGTTCAAACGCCGCATGCAGCGCCCGCACCGCCAATTCCATGTAGCGTTCCGCAACGACGACCGATATTTTGATTTCCGACGTGGAGATCATCTGGATGTTGATGTTCTCCGCGGCCAAGGAGTCGAACACCCGCATGGCGACGCCGGCGTGGGAGCGCATGCCGACGCCAACCACCGACACCTTGGCGATCTGGTCATCCCCGGAGATCGAGCGAGCGCCAAGTTCCTCGCAAACCGGCTGCAGCATCTCCAAAGCCTTGGAATAGTCGCCGCGCTTCACGGTGAAGGTGAAGTCGGTCAAGCCGTCGGCACCGGTGTTCTGCACGATCATGTCCACTTCAATGGGTGCTGCGCCCACCGGACCGAGGATCTTCGACGCCACGCCAGGCACGTCCGGCACCCCGGACATGGTGATCTTGGCTTCATCTTGCGCATGGGCAATGCCTGAGACAATGGGCTGTTCCATAGATTCGCTCTCCACGGTGATGAGGGTGCCGCCGCCCGCCGCGAAGCTCGACAGCACGCGCAGCGGCACCGCGTACTTGCCGGCGAACTCAACCGACCGCGGGTGCAGCACCTTGGAGCCGAGGCTGGCCAACTCGAACATTTCCTCGAAGGTAATGTGATCGAGGCGGCGGGCGTCCGCCACGATCCTTGGATCGGCGGTGTACACACCATCCACGTCGGTGCAGATTTGGCACTCGTCCGCTTCAACCGCCGCCGCCACGGCAACGGCGGTAGTGTCCGAACCGCCGCGGCCCAAGGTGGTGAGCCGGCCCGAGGACCCGTCGATACCTTGAAAGCCCGCCACCACCGGCGTCACGCCCGCAGCCAACGACTCGCACAACGCCGCCGTGTCGATCCGCTCGATCCGGGCCCGCTGGTGGTCGGCGTCTGTTCGGATGCCCACCTGATGCGCCAGGTAGGAGCGGCTGGGATGGCCCAAGTCCTTGAGCGCCATGGCCAGCAGGGCGATTGAAGCCTGCTCCCCGGCGGCCAGCAGCACGTCCATCTCCTCCGGCGCCGGTCTCGCCGAGATCGATGCGCCGAGATCCTGCAGACGATCGGTCTCACCGGCCATGGCCGACAGCACGACGATGACCCGGTGGCCCGCATCGCGGGCATTGGCCACCCTTCTTGCGACCGCGCGAATCTTGTCAACGCTGCCGACGCTGGTGCCGCCGAACTTTTGAACGATCAGCGCCATCTCAGGCGATCCGTTCCCGCACCCAGTCGGCAACCCCGGCCAAAGCGCTGGCCAGTTGATCGACCTGCTCGCCGCCGCCGGCGCGTGCCAGTTCCGCCCGGCCACCGCCGCGGGCACCCACTTGAGCGCCAATCGCGTTGATCAATTCCGGTGCCTGCATGACGTCCGTGAGATTCGGGGACAGGGCAGCCACCAGGCTGACCTTGCCGCCGTTGGCCTGCCCCAGCACGATGACGTAGCGGTCGAGCTGCGACTTGAGCAAGTCAAGGGTTTTCATCATCGCCTTGGCGTCGCCCGGCGCTTCGGCGGCGATGACCTTGACGCCGTTGACATCCATCGCCCCTGCAGCAAGGTCGCTGCCTTCGTCCCTCGCAATGCGGTCCGTGGCCGCTTTCAACGCCTGTTTCAATGCCCGGTTTTCTTCAAGAACGGCGAATAGCCGTTCAAGCGCCTCCGCCGGAGCCGTCTTAAGCGCCTCCGCCAACTGACTTAAGCGCCCTTCCGCATCGGCCATGTAAGCCAGCGCGGCATTGCCGGTGACCGCTTCGATGCGGCGCACGCCAGCGGCGATGCCGGACTCGCTGGTGACTTTCCACAGGCCAATGTCCCCGGTCCGCGCCACATGGGTGCCGCCGCAAAGCTCCACGGAGTAGTCGCCGCCCATGGCCAACACCCGCACCTGGTCGCCGTACTTCTCGCCGAACAACGCCACGGCGCCGCTCTCGATCGCCTCCGGGTAGCTCATGTGGCGGGTGGCGACTTCGCTGTTGGCCTGGATTTGATCGTTCACCAGCCGCTCAATGGATTTGATCTCGGCCTGGCTAACCGGCTGGCCGTGGGAGAAGTCGAAGCGCAGCCGGTCAGCGTCCACCAGCGAGCCACGTTGTTGAACATGATCGCCGAGCACGCGGCGCAGCGCCGCATGCAGCAGGTGGGTGGCCGAGTGGTTGGCGCGGATCAGCCGGCGCCGTTCGGCGTCCACTTCCGCCGCCACCGGATCGCCCACGCGCAGTTCACCCTGGGCCATCTTGCCGATGTGCAGGTGCTGGTCGCCGGCGGCAATGGTGTCCGAGACCTCGAAGCGGACGCCGCCGTTGCCGAGTGTGCCCGCATCCCCTACCTGGCCCCCGGATTCAGCGTAGAACGGCGTTTGGTCGAGGACGGCAATGCCATCCGCGCCCTCGCCGATGGACTCGACGGCATCCCCCGCCGGGTCGAAGAGGGCCACGACCTGGCCTTGGCCGGCACAGCCCTCGTAGCCCAGGAATTCGACCCTGGAGTCGATCCGCACCTTCTGCCCCAAGGCAAAGTCGAAGCGCGCCGAGGCCCGGCCCCGCTCCCGCTGGCGCTCCATTTCGGCCTCGAAACCCGGCATATCGACGGCCAAGCCCCGTTCGCGGGCGATGTCGGCGGTGAGGTCGGTGGGAAAGCCGTAGGTGTCGTAGAGCTTGAAAAGGACTTCGCCCGCAATGCACTCGTCGTCTTGGCCTGCCAGCGTCCTTTCGAGCAGTTCCATGCCTTGGCTGAGCGTTTCGGCAAAGCGCTCTTCCTCGGCCAGCAACGTGCGCTTGACGTCAGCCAGCTTGTCCACCAGCAGGGGATAGGCTTCGCCCATTTCAGCGGCCAGATCGTCGGCCAGTTGATGGAAGAAAGGCCCCTCAATCTTCAGCTTGTAGCCGTGTCGCAGCCCGCGGCGAATGATGCGGCGCAGCACATAGGCCCGATCCTCGTTGCCCGGCGTCACGCCATCGGCAATGAGAAAGGCGCTCGACCGGAGGTGGTCGGCAATGACCCGCAGCGACGGATTGGCGAGGACCGCTGACCGGCCGCGGATGCCGGCGAATTCGCCCGCCCGCCGCATAAGGCCCGCAAACAGGTCAATCTCGAAGTTGCTGTGCACGCCCTGCAGCACGGTGGCCATGCGCTCAAGGCCCATGCCGGTATCGACTCCTGGCGCGGGCAGAGGCACAAGCTCACCATCGGCGGCGCGGTCGAACTGCGGGAACACCAGGTTCCACACCTCGATGTAGCGGTCGCCGTCCTCGTCGGCGGACCCCGGCGGACCACCGGACACCTCCGGGCCGTGGTCGTAGAAGATCTCCGTGCAAGGGCCGCAAGGGCCGGTATCGCCCATCGCCCAGAAGTTGTCGCCATGGTCCACCACGCGCTCCGGCTGAATGCCGATCTTGTCGCGCCACAAGCAGCGGCTTTCATCGTCGGTGGGGTGCACGGTGACCCAAAGGCGGTCCTTGGGCAGCTTGAGTTCGTCGGTCACGAACGCCCAAGCCCAAGTGATGGTCTCCTCCTTGAAGTAATCGCCAAAACTAAAATTGCCGAGCATTTCGAAAAAGGTCAGGTGGCGAGCAGTGTAGCCAACGTTTTCGAGATCGTTGTGCTTCCCCCCGGCGCGCACGCAGCGCTGCGAGGAGACGGCCCGCTTGTAGCCCGGATTCTCGCGGCCGAGCAGGGCGTCCTTGAATTGGTTCATGCCGGCGTTGGTGAACAGCAGGGTGGGGTCGTCACGAGGCACCAAAGTGCTCGACGGAACCACTCGATGGTCCTTGCCTGCAAAGAAAGACAGGTACGCCTGGCGCACCTCAGCGGTCTTCATGGGAACTCGCCTGCGAAAAAGGCGGCAAGTATAGCTTGGGGTGTCTTTTATGGAAGTTCCTGACCCGGCGATTCCAGCAGTCGGTAGATCAGATCGGAGGGGAATCCGCGGCGGGAAAGAAAGCGCGCTTGGGCGGCATAGCTGGCACCCTTGCCGACCGAGCCCGATTCGCCTTCATGCCGGTTCGGAAACTTCTTGGCCAAGGCTCGGGCCGCCACCTCCGACCAGTAGGCGGTCGGCTGGTTCAACGCGTCCTCCGCTAAGGCTTCGTCCACCCGCCGGTCCCTAAGCTCCGCTCGAATGTACAAAGGCCCGTATCCCCGCTCGACGCGGCGGCGAGCGAGAGCAGCGGCGAAGCGCTCATCGCTTTGGGCGCCGTTCTCCTGAAGACCCTCGAGCACTTCGGCGACCACCGCCCCGGGGCACCCCCTGGCCTTTAGCTTGGCCTGCAGTTCGGCGCGGCCATGCTCACGCTGCCCCAACAGCCGCAGGGCCAAACCCAGTGCCCGGTCATGCTCGCCGGCTTGGCCACCCGTCATGGCTTCCGGCGACGCCGCATCCTTAGCTGGCTGCGCTGGATAGGGCGTCGGCCTCGCCAGCGGCCTCATCGGCCCCCTGCTCCGGCAGCAACTGGCGCCGTATGGACGCCTCCACCTCCGAGCGAATCTCGGGGTGGGCCTCAAGGTAGTCGGCAGCGTTCTTGCGGCCCTGGCCGATGCGCTCGGAATTGTAGGCGTACCAAGCGCCGGACTTTTCGATGATGCCCTGCTGCACCCCGAGCTCCAGAATCTCGCCCATGCGGTTGATGCCCTTGGCGTAGAGGATCTGGAATTCGGTTTGCCGAAACGGCGGCGCCACCTTGTTCTTCACCACCTTGACCCGGGTTTCGTTGCCAATGACCTCATCGCCGTCCTTGACAGCGCCGATGCGGCGGATATCCAAGCGGACGGAGGAGTAGAACTTCAGCGCGTTGCCGCCGGTGGTGGTTTCCGGCGAGCCGAACATCACGCCAATCTTCATCCGAATCTGGTTGATGAAGATCACCAGCGTGTTGGAGTGCTTGATGGAGCCGGTCATCTTGCGCAGGGCCTGGCTCATCAGGCGGGCCTGCAAGCCGACGTGCGAGTCGCCCATCTCGCCCTCGATTTCGGCCTTGGGGGTGAGCGCCGCCACCGAATCGATCACCACCACGTCCACCGCCCCGGAGCGCACGATCATGTCGGCGATTTCAAGTGCCTGCTCGCCCGTGTCCGGCTGAGAGACCAGCAAGTCCTCCGTGTCCACACCCAAGGACTCCGCATAAATGGGGTCCAAGGCGTGCTCCGCGTCGATGAAGGCGCATACGCCGCCCACCTTCTGGGCTTCGGCGATCACCTGCAGGGTGAGGGTGGTCTTGCCGGAGGATTCCGGGCCGTACACTTCGACCACCCGACCCCGGGGCAGCCCGCCGATGCCAAGGGCTACGTCGAGCCCCAAGGAACCGGTGGATATGGACGGGATGGCCACCCGCTCCCGGTCGCCGAGCCGCATCATCGAACCCTTGCCGAATTGGCGTTCGATCTGAGTGAGGGCGGCGCTCAACGCCCGTTCCCGATTGCCGCTTCGCGCCGCGTCCGCGTTCGCGGAAGTTACCTTCGCCATGGCGATTTCCAAGCCGTTGAAAAGAAGGTTTGACCGTATATGCCGCAAGCGCCAAAGGCAACACCTAAAGCGGTGCTCGGGCGAAATAGGTGATCGCTTACAGCCCCGTGAGCCAAAGTCGCACAACCATCGCGCTCACAACCCCGAACAGGGTCATTTTTGAAGCAGCGCGTCAGCTCGGCGCAGAAAGTCCTCCTCATCGCGGCACTCGGAGGCCAGAGCCATCACCGCATCCAACGGCGCATTGACGAGCGCCTCGGCCTTGGCGTCAAGCCGCGAGGAGATCTGGATTCCCCTTGCCGACAAGAGGTGGCGCAGCAATTCCGACAGCACTTCGATACGGCCTGCCAAATGCCCCTCCTGGCGCCCTTCCCGGCGCTCAGCGCCGAGCACCGGATCGTCCTCCGGGTTGGTGCCTTCCCGCTCGCCCAGGGCGCGGCCCACCCGGCGCAGCACCTCAATGGTCGCTATGGACATCGCGCTCTCGTTCATGGCACGGTGAATCTCCGCCGCGGTCCACCCCGGAAACGCTAGGCTGACCTCGGCTTCACCGTAGCCGTCCGAACCGAGCAGATAAATCGTCAGACCGGCCGGGCGCCTCCGCGGACTGCTCGGCAGGCGCCGGTCCGGCACCTCCAACCAGAGCTCCGGGAATCCCCAAGACTCGTAAAGCCACAACTTGCCCCGCCGAATGTCTGTGGTGACGTCCGCCTCCAGCACCACGTCCGGCAGGACGTCCTCGCCCACTTCCACCGACGCGCCCGGGGGCTCGTCGCGCTCGGGATGCAGGTAAACCATCTGGTCGGCCTGCATGATGCGGTGGCGCTCGCCGCGTTCGTTACGGACCAAGAGGTCCCCGCTGCCGAAGGTCTCGATGGGGCTGCCGCGGAAGGCGGCGATGCGCTCCGTCAGGCGGGCCAGGCGCTGGCCGGGGCGCTCGTGGTACAAGCTGGTGGTTTCACGAATTACCCAAGCGGTCTCGGTGTCGGCCTCCCAGTACTCGATGCGCCCCTCGTGGCTATCGATCTCGTCCCGGCGCAGGCGCATGGGGTAGCAGCCCGGAAACTCGATCGACCGCGCCGCTGCCGCCGGCTTCCGGGAGAGCGCCTTTCGCGGATAACGCACCGGCACCGCCGCTGCTGTGCTTCTTCTCGCCATACCGGGATTCTAGCCCGCAACGGCAAACCGTTGCCACTTGCCGATGGGCATTCTCCCGGAGGCGGTTCGCCATCACCCCGCCTTTCGGTAAAAATACCGGCCATGGACCGCAGCCGCCACACGCCCATGATGCAGCAGTACCTCCGCATCAAAGCCGAACATAACGAACACCTCCTGTTCTACCGAATGGGCGACTTCTACGAACTCTTCTACGATGACGCCAAGCGTGCGGCGCAACTGCTCGACATCACGCTGACCAGCCGGGGGCACACCAACGGCGCGCCCATTCCCATGTGCGGCGTGCCTTTTCATGCCGTTGAAAGCTATCTCGCCAAACTCGTTCGCCTAGGCGTCTCGGTCGCCATCTGCGAGCAGATCGGCGACCCGGCGACAGCCAAGGGGCCGGTGGAGCGACGCGTGCAGCGCATCGTGACGCCAGGGACCGTCACCGAGGAGGCACTGCTCGAAAACGCCAGCGACAGCACACTTTTGGGGCTGGCTCCCACGGGCCAAGGCGCGCCAAGACGCTACGGCTTGGCCATCCTCAATCTTGGCCGCGGTGAGTTGGCCACCCAAACCATCGACGGGGCGGACGAGTTGAACGCCGAAGTAGCCCGCTTGGAGCCCGCCGAAGTCCTCACGCCAGCGGAACTCGAGGAATTGAGCGGGGTGCCGCAGCAGGTCTTGGACGGGCTGCGCTTCGATGCGGACTTGGGCTTTCGCTTTCTGTGCGAGCACTTGGGCACCGCCGACCTGCGCGGCTTCGGCTTGGCGCCTGGCGATGCCGCCATCGGCGCCGCCGCCGCCGTGTTGAAGTACGCACAAACCACCCACTGCCAGAACTTGGCGTACATCGACCGCATCACGCCAGTGGCCAAGGGCGAATTCCTCAAGCTCGACCCCCACAGCCGGCGCAATCTGGAGATCGACCGCCGCGCGGACGGCAGCGAATCCGGCACCCTGTTCGCGCTGATGAACAGCACGCGAACCGCCATGGGGGCGCGCCTTCTGCGGCGCTGGCTGAATGCGCCATCCACCGTGGAGACGGTTGTCAGCATGCGCCAAAACGCGGTAACCGCCCTGCTCGAGGCGGGCGAACGTGACGATCTGCGCAAGCGGTTGGACGAGGTGGGCGACATGGAGCGCATCGTCTCACGCATTGCCCTGCAGTCGGCGCCGCCCCGGGACCTGTCGAGATTGCGCACCGCCCTCCACCAAGCGCCCGGCATCAGGGGCCTGATCGAACCCTTGGACGCGCCCCATCTCGCGGAGCTCGCGGCGCGGATGCCCGACCTTCCCGCACTGCGGGACTTGCTTGACAAGGCCGTGGTCGAAACGCCGCCCGCCACCATCCGCGACGGCGGCGTGATCGCTAGCGGCTACCACGCCGAACTCGACGAACTGCGCAGCCTCACAGAGCGGGCTGCGGATTGGCTCCGGGAGTTGGAGGCCGAGGAACGCGCCCGCACCGGCATCGCCAACCTCAAGGTGGGCTACAACCGGGTGCACGGCTACTACATCGAAGCCCCCAAGGCCGCCGCCGAGGCGATGCCCCCCGAATACGTTCGCCGCCAAACCCTGAAGAACGCCGAGCGCTACATCACCCCGGCGTTGAAGTCCTTCGAGGACCGCGCCTTGACCAGCCGCGCCCGCGCCCTGCAGCTCGAAAAGTCGCTCTACGACGCCCTGCTCGCCGAACTCGCTGCCGAAGCCGCACCGCTGCGCCGAGCCGCCGAGGCCTTGGCCGAGTTGGACGTGCTCGCCGCCTTCGCCGAACGGGCCGAGCGCTTGGGCTTTGCGGCCCCCCGCTTCAGCAGCCAGCCCGGCTTTTCCATCAGCGGCGGTTGGCACCCGGTGGTGCGCGAGGCGTTGAGCGAACCCTTTGTGCCCAATGACCTCGAGCTGAACGACCAGCAGCGCATGCTCATCATCACCGGCCCCAACATGGGTGGCAAATCGACCTACATGCGCCAAACCGCGCTCATCGTGCTGCTCGCCTGCACCGGCAGCTACGTGCCAGCGGCTGCGGCCACCATCGGGCCGGTGGATCGCATCTTCACCCGCATCGGCGCCGCCGACGATCTCAGCGGCGGACGCTCCACCTTCATGGTGGAGATGACCGAGACGGCCAACATCCTGCACAGCGCCACCGACCGAAGCTTGGTCCTGCTCGATGAAATCGGGCGCGGCACCAGCACCTACGACGGCTTGGCGCTGGCCTCCGCCACCGCCCAGCACCTCGCCGAGTCACGCCGCGCCTTCACGCTGTTTGCCACCCACTACTTCGAGTTGACCGGCTTGGCCGCCAGCCTGCCCGCCACCGCCAACGTGCATCTCACCGCCGCCGAATACAAGGACCAGGTGGTCTTCCTGCACGAAGTGCGGCCCGGCCCCGCCAGCCAAAGCTACGGCATCCAGGTGGCCCGGCTGGC
>CAZRBP010000093.1:0-14112 GCA_964598305.1 uncultured Pseudomonadales bacterium
AAAATGAGTTGCATAGAGCCGCTGCAAATTCAAAATCTTTTCTTTGTCGGACATCTTATCCTTCTCGTTTTCTGACTAGTGGAAATTACTTGTGCCCTGTAGAGTCACAAGAGCGTCAATCCGCCATCGGCGGTGATGATCTGACCGGTAATCCAGCTCGATTGGGGTGAGGCAAGGTAGTACACCACATCGGCCATTTCCCCCGGGGATGCCCACCGGCCGAGCGGCGTCCTGCTCGACACCCGGTCCATGAAGCCTTCGGACATGTTCTCCAGCACGTACTCGGTCGTCAGCCATCCGGCCAGCACCATGTTGACCCGAATGTTCCTGGCAGCGAGTTCAACAGCCAGATACCTCGTCGACACTTCTTCGATGGCCTTGGCGGCCGCCATCGGAAAGTAGCTGGTACCGCTCTTGTGGAAAAGACGCCCCGTGGCGACACTGCCTGTGCAAACGATACTGCCTCCCGCGTCGCTGCACATCGATGCAAAATGCCTCGCCGTGCGGAGGTAGGCATGCGGGCCGACGGCAATGCACCGGTCGAGCACATCAAAACCGACCTCGAGCGGTGTGCCGTTGGAATGCTGAAAGGCGTTGTACACCAGCACGTCGAGACTTTCGCATTCACGTTGCACCACATCGAACAGCTTCTCGACGCCTTCCTCGGTGCCCATGTCCGCCTGCACGGCGATGGCGGTAGCTCCCTGCTCCCGAGCTTGGGCAACCGCCGAACTCGCCATTGCCTCGTTACTGAGGTAATTCACAAAGATCGTGGCCCCGGGGCAGGCGAACTTGAATACCGAAGCTCTGCCCCAACCCCGCGAGCCGCCTGTGATTACGACGTTGAATGGATCACGCACAATGTTTACCTCGAATGCTGCCGACTCTTGGCGGTTTTGCCAGTTGCGAAGCGTCCATGATAGTACTAATTGCACAAACCTGTATACTTAGAATCGCTGGCAAAGAGAACTCCGAGGAGTTCATGAACGACGCGATGCCGCCTTTGGGTCATGGCCGCCTGCTGATCGGCGGCCAACAGGTCGAGGCGCTTGAAGGGCGCGCGTTTGACGACATCAACCCAGCCACGGAGCAGGTGATCGGAACGGCTGCCGACGGGGGCCCGCGAGACATGGATCTCGCCATCTCGGCTGCGAGAAAAGCCTTCGATGAGACGGAATGGTCCACCGATCGTGCCTTCAGGCGTCATTGCCTCCTGCAATTGCGCGATGCATTGGAGCGGGAGAAGGAACGTTTGAGAAAAATCGTCGTTGCCGAAGTCGGCGCACCGGTGAGCCTGACTCATGGCCCGCACCTCGGCCAACCGATCGATGACCTCGCCAGGGACATCGAAATGATCGGCAATTTCGAGTGGGAACAGCGAAGCAAACCGTGAAGAAGTTGCTTCTCGAACTCAGAGGCAAGTCGGCAAGCATCATCCTTGAGGATGCCGATCTCGCAGCCGCGATGGGCAACATCGGCATGATGAGCTGTTCCCACGCCGGCCACGGTTGTGCTCTCGCCATGAGATCGCTAGTGTCGTGTACACGGGCGACGACGCACGAGGCGTCGAAATCGCGAGACGCCTGCGGGCCGGTGTGCTGACCGTGAATTCCATGGCCGGCGGTGGATCGCACATGCCGTTCGGCGGCTACAAGGAATCCGGCCTTGGCCGCGAACATGGCGTGCAGGGGTTCGGCGAGCACCTCGAAACGAAGGTTATGCCGATTCCGCACTGATCGATTCCCTTTCCATGGAAAGGGAATTGCGCTCATCGCCCCTCTTCGCGGAGGGTTTGGTTCTAGGTGGTTGGACCACTAAGCTGCCGCTGACATTGGCAGGTTGTACAATTCCACGGCGTTGTCCTGAAGAACGCGTCGGCGCGTGTAGTCGTCCACGTGGCTCAGGGTTCGCTCGATCTGCTCATGCACGCCCGGATACAAAGATGTGGGATGCGGCCAATCCGTCTCGAACAGCACCTTGTTGACACCGATCTTTTCCAGCATGTGCAGGGGGCCGGTCTCCTCGAACCAGTAACTGGCCCAGATGTTGTCCTGGAAATACTCGATCGGCCGCTTCTGCAATTGCTTGGCCTCTTCCGGCATCATCTCGTCCATCTGATACTCAAGTGCTTCGAGCATGAACGGAATCCAACCCAAGCCGCTTTCGACAGAGACCAGACGAAGCTCGGGGTACCGGTCAAACAGTCCGCTGACGATGAAGTTGGCCAGCGTGGCGGCACAGCCAAGAAACAGCATCATGGAGCCGATCGCCATTTTTCGGCCGTAGGTGTGGTCCGGCCAGGGAAACGAAAAGCCATCGATTCCCGAGGCCAGATGAAAGTTGAGCGGCACCTTCCTGTCGTTGCAGAACTCCCACAGGGGATCCCAGTATTCCGAATTGTAGGTCGGCAGCCCAATTCTCTCGGGATGGTCTGAAAGCACCAATCCGGTGAGCTTCAACTCCTCGATGGAACGGCGGGCCTCCCGCAACATTTCGTCCCGGTTCCAAAACGGCAGATGCGCCTGGGTAAACAGCCTGTTGCCCGATTCGCGCTGTCGGTCGGCCCCGGCGTCGTTGTAGATCTTGACAATGTTCAGCGCCAGATCCGGGTCGATCTGCCGGTTGACGTTGGTGGTGGCCATACCCATTACGCCCATGGCGTTCTGGTAGCAGACCGCACCCCAGATCCCGAACCGGTCCATCATTTCCAGGCGCGCCTTGACGTCATAGGCAAGTGGCGCCTGTTCCTCGTAGGTGGGGAGGCCCATTTTGCCCAGCATCTTGTCGTGAGACGACGTAATCACCGACACGCCCGGGAAACTTGCGGGTATGTCGCCGTCGACAAACCAGCAGTCGACTCCCTCGACGCGCTTGCAGTAGGGCATCCGGCCCTTCATGCCGGCCGGAGCGCGTGAGGTCCACATATCGACGGGCTCACTGAAATGCACGTCACAGTCGATGATCTTGATGCCCCGTGTCATCTCCAGTGGCTTGTCCGGCAGGCGGACTTTCTTGATGTTCGCGTCCTTGGCGGATGCCAGGCCTTCGACCACGAAGTCCCAATGATCCGGTTTTTCCTGCTTGGCCATTGTGTGTTCCTCCTACAGGTGAAAGTGAACAAACGTACGTTGATTCCGAGCCCGTTCCCGACTCACAGCGGCCACGCAACCTGCTGTTCGAGAACGTTGACCACATGCCCGTTCTGGTAGGGCGCGACATAGCCGTCCGGAACGAAAAACTCCGGTATGCGCTTGAACCACTCTTCAATCGCCGCTCTTAACTCCATCCTCGCGACGTGGGAGCCGGCACAACGATGCGGCCCGAGACCGAACCCGAAATGGCGATTCGGAAAGCGGTACAGGTTGAATTCGTCCGGATTGTCGAACATCTCCGGGTCGCGACTGGGGAGCAGCGTCGGCAGCAGGACGCGATCGCCCGCCTCGATCTCGGAGTCCCCGACCCGGGCCGCCACCCTGGCGGTGCGGGAAGATTGCACAAACGCATGCAGGCGAACCACCTCCTCGATCGCGGCGGGAATCAATCCGGGCCGATTGGCGAGCGCTTGGCGAGTGTCCTGGTGCGCTGCAAAGTAGCCGAGAGCGATGGTCAACATGCCTGCGGTCGTGTCGAACCCGGCGACGAACATGGTAGAACAGACGTTGTACAACTCGTCGCGGGTGAGTTTTCGTCCTTCGATTGACATTCGAGCGAGTTGCCGCGGCATGTCATCGCCATCGTCCGGTGTCGCCATGCGCTCGTCGATTATCTCGTTGATCGCCCCAAAAACTCCCGCCACCACAGCGGAATTCGCCTCGTTGGTTTCCCTCGCCGCGGCGATGCTGGCGTTGATCGCCCCGATCTTCTCCTGCGTCAGGCCCATGATCTCGCCGAAAACGCTCAAAGCGAGCGGCTTCGAAAGAGCGGACAAGACATCGCAGTGACCGTCTTCGAAAAATCCGTCAATCAACGCATTGGTCTTGTCTCTGGTGAACCTGTCGAGTGGCCTGATGGCGTTTGGTGCCAGACTCGGTTCCATGAACCGGCGGTACAGCGCCTGTTCGGGCGGGTCGGTGAAAATGGGAATCAGGTTCGTGCCCGGTGCCGGCGGTATGGTGGATTCCGATCTGAAATCATCCGTGTTGCGGATGATGTTTCGATAGTCGTTCGCCGTGGTGACGATCCAGAACCCACCATGCTTGTCGCTCCGGGGACATCGACCTTGATCTCTCAGGGCGTTGATGTAACCGAACGGATCCTCGCAGCCATCGGGAAACGCAAGGTGATCGTAGTTCTGGTGGATGGGCGTCTTCATTCCCGAGGCTCCCTTCAACTCGCACGCATCGCTTGCTGCTCCCGAACCAGTTGATGCGTGTCCGACCTCACCGTTGGGTCGGGATAACCGCAGCGATCCCGCATCGGGCCGATCCGTCATCGGTTATCCGGTGACGCATCGTGTCGTCTTCGGTCATGCGGATTGCACGCCCCGCGCGAGAAGCAGACGGTCTAAATTTCTCAGCCCTGTAACACTAAGGGTCAGGCTAGCGTTTGTCAATCGTCAACCCGCAGTTCGGCCTGAAGCTCCCCCACTCTTTCGCGCGTGAGATCGTAAAAGCTGAGCGCGGCCAGGCTGACGGCGGTAAAGCCAAGCACCGGGAGGCCGTACAGCAACGCAAGCCTTGCCGTTGTCTGCTCGCTCACCGCCTCAGGCGCCAGACCCGATTGCAGTCCCAGCCATGCCGTGCCAAAACCGGCAAGCTGCACCGCCAGGGCGCTCGCCAACTTGAAGGAAAACGACAGGCCGGCGAACAGCACGCCCTCACGGCGGTGCCCCGTCAGCCATTCGTGTTCATCGGCCAAGTCGGCGATCATGGATCCCACCGTGACCATGCTGGCGGAAAAGCCAAACTGAGCCAGGAATCCGGACGCGTAAATCAACCAAAGGAACGATGTTGACGCCCCATCGGGGAAAAGCCCCCACAGTGCCAGCAGCGGCGTGAGCCCAATGGCAATGCCTGCTGACCCGAGACCAATCAACATGGTTTGCTTCTTGCCCAGAAAAGGGGCGATCAGAGCCCAGAAGGGCACGCCCGCCAGCGCGCCAACCAGCCCAGCCAGCCCCCACTGGGATATTTGATCGGGGCTCAGTTGCCAGAAGTACGTGAGCAGGTGGACGCCGAGCACACTGGAGATCGAACGGCCGATGAGCAACAAAATGAACCCGCCGAACAGTGCCCGATAGGAACGGCTCACTAGCGCCGTTCGAAACTCCCGGAAGATTCTCCGCAGACCGAGGGCATCCGATTGACGCCGGCTTTCATGAAGATGGGGTATTCGCGAGTGGGTACCTACCGATGTCGCGATGATGGCAATGATCGTGACCATCGCGAGGCAAATGGCCATCAGCGGATAGGTGGCAGGGTCCAGTTGGCCGTTCTCGTACCGGGCGCTCGGTTGAAAAAACACGGCGAAGCAAATCGGTATGACCGCGCCCCCGGACGCCATCTGAAAAAAGGCGCGATAAGCCACTATGCGGGTTCTAACGACATAGTCGCTGGAGAGCTCGGCGCCCAAGGCCATGTGCGGGATGTGGTAAGCGGTCAAGGTGACATGCACGCCAACTGCGCAGACGGTCAACCACGCGAACAGCGCCCACTGATCCAAGTCGCCCGGTGGGGCAAAGATGGCGACCATGCAGGCGCCGAGCGGCACCGCGGCCGCGTACATGAAGGGATGGCGGCGTCCCAGCCGGGATTTCCAGCCATCCGACATCGAGCCAACGAGCGGATCCGTCACCGCATCGGAGACGATGGCGATCATCAACGCCAAGCCGCAGAGCGCGGGTGACAAGCCCAGTACTTGGCTGTAGTAGAAAAACACAAACGCATCGAACGCAGCACCCACCACGCCTTCGGCCATTTGGCCAAAGCCGTACCAGAATCGGGTTCGAATGGGGACGAATTCGCTATTCAATCGCACTCAACAACACCTTTTGGGAATCTGAGAATGGCGAAGCCTCCTGAATGCCGAAAACTGCCGCCGACCGAGCGGCAATGCTCTATCTGCGCAGTTCGACCTCGAATCCGGTCATCACGGGCATGCGGTTGATGGCCTGCACGTCGGAGTCCGCATCGACCAGCGCATTGGTGGCGGACCAAGGCTCGTCCGGGGTGCCGGACCAGCCGTGACTGATCGACACGACCCCCCGGCGCAGGTCCGCATCCGCTGCGACCCGCGCGGCGATGGAACGGTTGCCGCGCACGATGCGGATCATGGCGCCCGGCGCTAAGCCCAAGTCCGCGATGTCGTCCGGGTGCAGGTACGCGGGGTTGCCGGGCAGCCGCTTCCAAGTGGCCTCGAAATCGGCCCCGAACGAGTTCATCAGTTCCCGGTGGCGGCGGACGGTCAACTGGAACCGGCGAGACCCCGAATCCTTCCCGGGCCGCTGGCGCGGCAGTTTCCGGGCGAGTTGCGTCAACTCCCCGGCCACATCGTCCGCGAGCAGCTCGAAGCGCTCGTCGTTGGAACGGGGTCCGACTCGAATCGCCGGCCCATCGAACAGGATGCCGCCTTCCGTGTCCATCAGGTCAGCAGGGCCGAGGCGGCCGCCGGTTGCAATGCGACCGAGCAGCGCCTCTTCACCGGGCGGGCCATCACCTTCCAGCCCTAGCGACAGATCGATGCCCACCGCTTTCGCCAATGACCACAGCGCCTCGGATTCGGCAACGACATCCGCACCGTCCGGCGGCGGCACCACCGCCCGAGTGGCGTGCGCGTACTGAAGCTGGAAGAAGCTCTCCAGCGTGCCGGTGTGGTCCGCTCGCTCGTATTGCAGGGTGGGTGCGATGACAAAATCCGCATGGCGGGCCGTGGCGCCAAGCCGTGGGTCGATCACGATCAGCAGCTCCAGCGCTTCGAGCGCCTTGATGGCGCGCGCCTGATCCGGCAGGGCCACCGCTAGGTTGCCCCCGACACAGATCAGGGCGCGCATGCGCTGCGGGTGGTCGATGAGAATCTCGTTGGCGATCTCCGCCGACATCATGGTGCCACGAATGGGTCCAAGGCCGTGAACCAGCGTCTTGGGACCGGCCTCCCAGTCGCGATTGGGCGCAACGACTTCGGCCCGCGGCTCGGACGGTGGCATGAGCACGCCGGTATTCGCCAGATCATCCCCCTCGCGCGGGAATCGGCCGCAGACAATGTTGATGGACTGATACAGGTGTTCAGCCAGATTGGAGTGGCGTGCCATGTCGGGGCCCGTGCCGGTGCCAACCATGCCGGTGCGGCTGTCGCGCGCGAACAGCGCAGCGGCGCGTTCAATGTCTTCGGCTGCGACCCCGACCGTGTCCGCAACCCGTTGCGGGGCGAACGGTTCGACATGCTCGGCGAGGCGCTCCACCCCACTCACATGGGCATCGCAGAAGTCCCGGTCGTGCCACCCCCGGTGGAGGATGACGTGCAGCAGGCTCGCGGCGAGTTCCGCATCTCGTCCTGGAACGAGCTGGAGGTGCAGGTCGGCGAACTTGGCGGTTTCCGTCCGCCGCGGATCGATGACGATCACGCGCATGCCCCGAGCCCTCGCCTCACGCAGCAGTTTTACGGGATTCGGGATCACAAAGATGCCCGGTCCCGCACCGGTCGCCATCGACACCAAGGGATTGGAGCCGACGAACATCCACGCATCCGCCGTGTCGAAACGCTGCGCACCTGCGTGCCAGCCGCCCATACGGCTTTCCGCGACCCACTTGGCGGACTGGTCGATTGTCATGGTGACAAAGCGGCGCGGCGTCCCGAGCGCGTCGGCGAAGCTGTTGATCAACGGCCCGTTGAGAGCGTGGTAGTAGCTCTGGGTGCCCATGAAAAAGCCAACGCTGGTCGGGCCGTGGCGGGCGATCAGGTCACGCAGCCTCTCGCCCGCATCACGCAACACCAGGACGGACGGCGCTGGCCGCAGCTCCCCCTCCACACGGTGCAACGATTGCAGGAGGCGGCCTTCTCCGTAGTGCTGCTCCACGGCCTGCAAGCCCTTGTAGCAGGCGTATCCGCGACTCATCGGATCGGACTTATCACCCCGCACTTTCAGGATTCGGCCGTTCTCGACCGTGACCACCATGCCGCAGAAGCCCTGGCAGATTCGGCAGTACGTCTTGACCTGCCTTGGTCCGGACCTGTCGTTTGCCATCGGTCATCCCTCCCCGGCGGAACGGCTCGGGTGGTCAGATCCCGTGCCGTTCGCGGTAGGCGCGCCAGTGGGCGAAGGCGTCCCTGATCTCGTTGTGGCGCTTCTCGATCTCAGGTTCGAGGTGCGGATGGGTCAAGATGTAGAGCCTGTTCTCGCGCACCGCGTCCAGAACCATCGCGCCCACCGCATCGCCTTCCAGAGCGCCGTCGACCAAGTGCCCCTGCAAGGCATCGCGTTCGCTCGGCAAGGATTCTTCAGCGTCGTCGTTCGTCAGTTCGCCGGGACGGTTGCGGCCGCTGTCGGGGATGCGGGTGTTGACGGCACCAGGGCAGAGCACCGAAACGCCGATGCCTTGGGCCGCGAGTTCCAGACGCATCACTTCGGAACAACCCACCACCGCAAACTTGGACGTGTTGTAAGCCGAGATCGACGGCATCGCCATGAGCCCGGCCACCGACGCGGTGTTGACGAAGTGCCCGCCTTCGCCGTGCGCCAGGATCAGCGGCGTGAAGATCTGCACACCATTGATCACCCCGTCGAGATTGACGCCCATCACCCAGTCCCAGTCGTTCCAGGTCATGCGCTCGATGGGTCGGAACACGGCAACGCCCGCGTTGTTGCAAACTAAGTGCACCTTGCCGAAGCGCTCAAGGGTGGCTTGCGCCGCACCGGCGAGGGCCTCGCGATCGGTCACATCGACCTTCAGGGCGAGGCACTGTGCGTTCGATGCCTCAAATTCACGCCGCGCCGCTTCCAAGGCACTGTCCTCGACATCGGCGATGACGACCTTCATGCCAGCGGATGCGCATGACCTCGCCATGCCGAGGCCGATTCCGCTCGCGCCTCCCGTTATGAATGCCACCTTGCCCGCAACGTCACGCACCGCTCACCTCGCACAGCGACCAACCTCACGGCAGTGTGCCGTAACGGTCCGGGATATTCCACTTGCGGGGGCGGTTGAGAGAGTCTCGGGACCATCAACTGAATCGTAAATAATCTTACCGTTTTGAATCGTGACCCTGACACAGGCACCATCCAGCCGAACTCGCGCCTGTCCCCAGGGCCGGTCGAGCAGGCAGAGGTCGGCCGCTTCGCCGACCGCGATGCGGCGCGGTTTGTGGGGTTCATCCAAGGCACCCAGGAACAGGGAGAGCGCTTCCTCGGGCGTTAGGCGTTCGCCTTCGCCGAGGATGCCTGCGGACGCCGTTTGCCGGGTCACCGCGGCGCGCATCGCCCGCCAAGGGTCGGGGTGCCCAAAGGGTGCGTCGCTGCCGCCGGCCAAGGGAATGCCGCAGTCGAGAAATCCGCGGCAACGGTACAGCCAACTTTGCTCCGCCGAGGCCAGGTCGCGCCGGTAGGCATCGCCCCGTTCCGCGATGAAGTGGGGCTGGGTCACCACCAGCAGGCGAAGTTCGCGCAGTTGCGAAAGCAAGGCCGGCGGCGTGATCGATGCGTGTTCGATGCGATCACCGGCGCAGGCGCCCGCCTCTCGAAACGCGGCGAGGGTGAAGACCAGCTCCGCTTCGGTGACGCAATGCACCGCCACCTCGCGGTGCCGGGCGTGGCTCGCCCTGATCAGGTCGCAGAGGTCATCGAAATGGGGGAAGGCGGAGTCGTGCAGATGGACCTTGGTCGGCCCGGTAAGCCGGTGGTTCATCCGCAGCACTCCGCCAACGCGAATCGCCTGCTGCAAACTGCCATTGGACTGCAGACCTTCAAACCTGGCGGCGGCAGTGTCGTCGTTTTGGGGCGTCAAGTCGGTCAGGCCGGTTACCCCGTAGGACGCGAGTCGGTCGCTCGCCGCCCCCACCGAAGGCGGTGTCCGGCCCCACAGCTTGCCAAGCGCCTCGTCCTGGTCGTGGAAGCGTCCCGCATCGTGGGCGGGCAATGCGCCATCCGCGCCACGGCGGGCGAGGCGCTTGAGGCCGGGGCCATTGACCACCCACAACCGCCCGCTGCGATGTTGCACACGGATGGGAATGTCCGGCAGGTGCCGGTCCAGCCAGCAGCGGTTGAGGTCTCCGGCAACGCTCTCGTGGTAGCCGATGCCGCGAATCCACCCATCTTGGTTCGGACTAGCGCTCCCGAGCGCCTCGATCAACTGTTCCGGCCCATGCACCTTGGGCGGCCCGCAAGAAACGGATTCCAAGGACGCCGCGTAGGCCATCAGGTGGATGTGATGATCGTTGAGGCCTGGCAGCGCGGCACCGCCTTGCAGATCGAGCACCCGTTCTCCCGGGCGCGGCGCCAGATGCCCGATGGCCGTGACTTTGCCGTTTTCAACGCGCAGGTCGGCGCAGCCAGCGCCGTAGATCTCTGCCTCCCTAATCAGCATGGGAGGCTCAGTTCCCGCAGCACGGCTGCCCTATCCGCCCCCGGCTCAGATACGGGCGCAGTTGGAGCGCGCCGGTCTACGCCTGCGGCGGACCGGCCAAGCCGAGCGGCCCGCCACCACCTGCGGGCCGACTCAATCAAAGCGCCGCTGCCCAAATCGTCAGTCTCTTTGGCCAGCATGCGAGCGGCCACCCCGGTCAGCGACAGGGAAATGAGGCGGCTGCCACCCGTGAGCCAGCTCCGCCAAGCGGCCTGCGCCGCCTCCACGCCGGTCAGCGGGTCGGCGATGGCGTCACCGGCGAACTGATGGGCACCGGTCGCGGCACGCATCAGATCGGCAAGGCCGGCCGCTACCCCGGCATCGTCGCCGAAGGCGACCCGGTCGGCGCCAGCACCCACGCGGCCGTAGCCGGTGATGCAGATCCAGGTTCTGCCGGTTTGCCGCCGTACCCATTCCTCCGCTTGAATGCCAAGCTGCCTCAGCGCCCGCGGACGGGACGACTCGATGACGATGTCGGCCTGTTCGACCAAGTGGCGCAGCAAGGCGCGTTCGTCGGGCGCATCCAAGTCCAATGCCAGGCTCCGCTTGCCCTGGTTCAACAGCGCATAGAAGTCCGCATCGCCAAACCGCGCGCCGTCCAGCCGATCCCTGGACTCAACCTTGATGACGCGGCCACCGCAGAGCCACAACAGGTGGCCGCACAAGGGCCCAGCCCACAACGCCGACAGGTCCACCACCACCGGCGGGCGCGGCCTCGGCCTTAGATCCCGGCAATCGTCAAGCGGGTCGCCATCGACAACAATGGATGGGTGTTCCACCGAGAGGTGGCCGACATCCGAAAGCGCCCAACCGTTAAAGGCGTTGCCCGTTGCGGCGACGGCGAGACCGAGCAGGCGGGCGCGATCGACCAGCGGCTCGGTGGCGCAGCTGCGCACCGCCTCGGTCAGTCGCGGCCAAGACCAAGCGCAGTCGGCGTCGGTTTCGAGCCAAGCCGTAAGCAACTCCCAGTCCGAGGGTCTCGGCAGGTTCACCGCCAGCACACCGTCCGCGGTCCCCACGAACCGGCAGGTGCCGTTTGGCGAGCAGCCGTCCTGCCACTTAGCACCCGTGCGGAGCATGCGTTCCAAGAGCAGTTGAGCGCCGTCCAGCGCGGCGATAGATGCGGCGCCCGGCAGCTTCGCGAAGTCTGCCAGCACGGCGTTCAGGCTGGCGGACATCGGCGGCGGCGTGGGCGCGCCGACCTCGCTCCCTACCCAGTCAACCGCCTGTGCTCGAACCGCGACGGTGGACACGGAACTCAGGCGAACCAGCGCTTGATGTTTCGGCGCAGCAGCTTTCCGGTCTCGTTGTACGGCAATTCATCCACGAAACGGACGGCCTCGGGCATCCGGGAGGAGCGCAGCTGGCTGCGCACCAAATCCCGCAGCGCGTCCACGGAGGCGGACGCTCCGGATTTGAGCACCACCGCAACGCCCACCACTTCCCCCCACTGCTCCGAGGCCACCGCCACCGCCGCCGCATCGGCGACCGCAGGGTGGGTGAGCAGCACTTCCTCGATTTCGGCCGGGGAAATGTTCTCGCCGCCGCGCACGATGATGTCATCGGCCCGCCCGCCAAGATGCAGATAGCCGTCCGCATCGAGGTAGCCAATGTCACGAGTGGGGAACCAGCCATCGGAATCGACGGCGCTCCGCTCGCGATATTCACCGGAGACCTGGGGGCCGCGCACGTATATCTCGCCCCGCTGGCCGGGGGCCAACGCCTCGCCGTCGGCATCCCGAATCTCGATCTCCACCGATGGCAACGCCTGCCCCACGGAACCCAAGCGCCGGCGCGTTTCCTCATCGTCGCTCGCCACCGCCTGTCGATGGTCCTCCGGGCCAAGGAGCGTGATGGTGGAACTGGTCTCCGTCAGTCCGTAGGCGTTCGTGAAATCAACGGCGGGGAACAGATCGAGCGCCCGCTCAATGATGCTGACCGGCATGTGGCCGCCGCCGTAAGCGATGGCCCGGAGCGTCCGCAAATCCCGGCTCTTGCTGCCGGCCTCCAGTTCCTCCACGATGCGCGCCAGCATGGTCGGCACCACGAAGGCGCTGGTCACCGCTTCGCCCTCCACCAGGTCGAGCCACGCCGGCGCGCTGAAGTCCGCCAGCTGAACGATGCGGCGCGCCGCGTAGATGCCGCTCAACAGCGCCGATATGCCAGCGATGTGATAGGGAGGAACCGAAACCAAGGTGGCCTCGTCCTCCGCCGCCGACATGAACTCCACGCTGCCTAGGATGTAGGACATCAGGTGCTCGTGGCGCAGAATCGCGGCCTTCGGCGGCCCGGTGGTGCCGCTGGTGAAAAGCTGCACTGCAATGCCCGGATCATCCGGCCAGACGGGCTCCGGGTCTGGGTGGGCCAAAGCCTCCTCAAGGAACTGCGGGCTGGTCAGCGCCTCGCCGACCCCCGGGCCGCCCCGATGGGCCGCGCAGTTGTCCTCATCGGCGATCAGGTACAAGGAATCCAGGCGCGCAATCAGCGCCCTGATCTGCTCGGCCGGCAACCGGTAGTTGAGCGGTGCGTAGGGCACGCCCGCCATGGCGGCGCCGAAGAGCGCAACTGGGGTGGCCGCGCTGCTCACATCGAGCAGCGACACGAACTGGCAGCCCGACGCGCGGATGCGCTCCGCCGCCCCACCCGCAGCGGCCAGGAGTTCCGCGGCCGCGTAGTGCCGTCCCGCACTGGTCAGCGCAAACCGGCCCACGCCCGCCTCGGCGGCCATCTGCAGCAACATGGCAGTGTTCATGAACCGCGCCGGTCAGATCGCAACGGAGAACTAGTCGGAGGAGGGCAGCTTTTTTGCTTGCTTGACCGTCAACGGCGCGCCGTCGGCGGCGAGCGACCCCTCGCCAGGCTTTATGCACAGCACTTCAAGCGATTGGTCCTCGTTGACGTAACGCTTGCCCACCAGGCAACCGTTCATCTCAGCCGCCACCGCCGCGGCACCATCAGCGGACTCGTCGGCACCCAACATGGGCACCCCGCCGCAGGTGAGGTTCGTCTCGCCCGCGCCCTTGACGATCATCACTTCCGCCGAGCAGACGCCGCTCTTCAACCTAAGCCCCGGTTTCAACGCTGTCATGAATAGATTTTCCCACTGTGGCCGCAAAGGCCGAAGATTACCCCATTGCCCAGCGTTTCGTACACTCGGGCGCCGTGCATCCAGCAGTTCTGATTTTATCCTTTTCGTCGAGGCCCGAGCCGGTTCTGCCGTTCGGAGCGAGGGCGCGAACCGAAGGTTCGTTATGCCCTCGAGCGGACCGCCGTTCGAGGCCGCGAACCTTCGGGTCGCTTGATCTCGGCGGAATTACCGGCTCGAGGGCATACTGCCCTCGTATTGAACCGGCGGTTCCCATCGAGGGCGGGGCGCCCTCGCTCCGGGGAGTTACGCTCGACATCAGCGGAAAAGCCAAGAAGCAGCGCGCCACCCAACACTATCCGGGTTGATAGGCCCTATCGCCCCGTCACAGAACGAACCCTTCCCCGGAGGCGCGCACCGTGACTTCCGCGATGGAGACGCCCCAGGGCTGATTGATGGCGTACACCACTTGGT
>CAZRBP010000094.1:0-14016 GCA_964598305.1 uncultured Pseudomonadales bacterium
ACTACGACCTAGGGACGGCTTCGGTCGAAGTGAGGGGCATCGACGACGACGGTGACCGCCGCGGTCCGGTGACCGTCTCGATTGCGCCCGGTGAAGCTCGTTCTGTGACATCCGTACAGTTGGAGAGGGGCGGCGAGGATCTGACCGGCGCGCTTGGCGAAGGCAAGGGCAAATGGCGGCTGACGCTGTTCTCAGCCAGCCCGTTGACGGTAATGAACCTGTTGGAAACGCCGACCGGGCAGCTAACGAACTTGGGACCGATCACCATGCCGGGCACCAGCGGCGCCATTCAATCCTTGGGTGATGCTTGGTGCGATTCGGCGCCCACCTTCATCATTTCGCGAGACCGCTAACATGCGCAGCCGAATTGCAGCCCTGACCACATCGTTTGCCGCTGCCCTGCTGAGCGCGTGCGCATACGCCCAAGCCAGCCCGGTGCCGCAGGTCGTGCTGGCCGACGACGGCCAAGGGCAAGTGGCGGTCATGCCCCGGCTGGCCGTGCCCTCCGCGCATAGGCAGGCGATTGAAGGATTGCAGGTCGAGGTCGGCGTCGAAGGCGGGCTTTTGGTCCACCGAGCCCGCTACCAAGGACGAACCCACACAGCCTACGCCCAACTTGAGGGATCGGAGCGGCATCTGGCGTTCAATCCCCAGCACCGCCGATTCGAGGAAGTGTCTTCCAGCCTTCTGGTTCGTTTGGCTTCGGACCACCACCTTGAGACGGTTGTTGAGGCATCGGGCGCGGTCGGCGGCAAGGCCTATCCCGCGTTGGGCTGGGCGTTGCTTCAACTGCGGCCCGAGGCCAATCCGGCCACAGTGGCCGAGATGCTGAACTCGAACCCGTTGGTTGAAGACGCCAGGCTCATCCTGCAGGGCGATGTGGTCGTTCCCCAGCGAATTCCCGCGCCGCCCGGATTGGTGGCTTCCGCGCCGCCCCTAGGGAGCCAGCCCCTCGATGCCAAGCGGAACGTTGCGCCGGATCTGTTGGGCATTTTCGGCGACGCGGTGATTGGCGCCACGGAATTGACCATAGACGCTACAGTTTACAACTGGGGTGGGATCAGCTCCACCGCAACGGACTTGGTGGTCGCGATCAACGATCAGCCCAACTGGAACGACACCGTGCTCTGGCTGGGAAGGGACGAAGTGCCGCCCCTCGACCCGCTGACCGGATTGGCCCACACCTTCGATGTGGCCCTGAGCCAATTCACGCCTGGTGGGGACTACTACGCGATCCTGTTGGTGGAGGAAACACCCGAAGAGCATCCCGGCCGTCGCTTCACCAATCTGGACTTCATTGGGTTTTCCTTGGACGCTTCGGGGGCCGTGCAGCTTCGTTGCCGGAGCCCGGTGTCGGGAAACGCCACTGCTGGCGCGGACGATCCGTTGCTCAGCGAGCAATGGCACTTGGTCAATTCAGGCCAAGCCGCGTTCGCGGCGCAGCCGGGGGCTCCCGGCGAGGACCTGGCCATGCAAGGCGCCCTTCAGGACGGGCCGACCGGTCGTGGCGTACGCGTGGCCGTGGTCGATACCGGCTTGAATATCTGCCATCCGGACCTAGCCGCCAACATTGAAGCCGGGGCGTCGCACAACTTCAACGCCGGCCCTTGGGCGGGCGCCTCGAACCGCGATCCGTTCCAGTTCTCATCCATGGGCGACCACGGCACGTCGGTTGCGGGCGTGATTGCCGCTGCGGCCAACAACGGGATCGGCGGCCGGGGGGTGGCGTCAGGCGCCATGCTGCGCGGCTACAACCTGCTTTCGGCCAGCGATTGGGCTGGTGCTCTAGTCGATTCCTTGGGTGGCAGCTCCGTGAACCCAAACTCGGCGGAAGTGGACATTTTCAACATGAGCTTCGGCAGTCTCGGCAACGAGGGCAACGCGGATCCGGATACCGGCGTGGCCTTGTACCGCAACGGCGTCAGGAATCTACGCGGCGGGTTGGGAGCGATCTACGTCAAAGCAGCGGGCAACGGCTTCACCAGCTGCCGGTCGCTTCCGCGCGCCGTCAATGCCCAGATCGGCTGCGTCTCGGCCAACGGCGACTCCACCAACAACCTGCCCTATCTGATCGTGGTCGGCGGCTACAACGCGGCCGGCAAGCGGGCAAGCTATTCCTCGGTAGGCGCAAATCTGTGGATCAGCGCACCCTCCGGTGAATACGGCTACGACTTCCCAGCCATCATAACCACCGATCAAGTGGGGCTGAATCGCGGCTACGACGTGCTCAGCCCGGTCGGTCTTGCCTTGGAAGGGCAACTCAATCCCTATGGCCACTACGTCAGCAGCTTCAACGGCACCTCCGCCGCCGCTCCCAACGCGTCAGGCGCCATCGCCCTGTTGCTGGAAGCGCATCCCGACCTGACTTGGCGCGACGTCAAGCACGTGCTGGCCAAGACCGCTCGCCGGATTGATCCGGACATATCGGCGGTGCGCTACGGATTCGGCGGTGCCGCCCACCTGCTGCAGCAGCCCTGGGCCGACCGCTCTGCCGAGGAGCGGGCACGGAACTGGTATGGCTTTGGCCCGGCGCCCTATGTGCTGCAGTTGCCCTGGGTTGTCAACGCGGCGGGCTACCACTTCCACAACTGGTACGGCTTTGGCGCCTTGGCGCTGGACGACGCCTTGGCCTATGCGGCGTCCCACCAAGCCGACGGTCTCGGAGAGCTCATCGAAACATCTTCTTTCTCCGCAGCAAATGGGGCGGCGATACCGGACTACAGCAGCAGTGGCTTGACCCAGGAGCTGGACGTCAGCGGCCTGCCGGCCGATTCCAACATCGAAGCGGTGACGCTCACCATCGACGTCACCCATCCGTTCACCAACGACCTCGGAATCCACCTGATCTCGCCATCCGGTACGCAGAGCGTTCTGAACCCGGTGTTCAACGACATTCTTGCCAACGACCAGGACCTCGATTGGCAATTGCTCAGCAATGCGTTTTACGGGGAAAGGCCGAATGGACGCTGGACGCTCAAGGTGGTCGATGCGGCGCCCGGAGACGCTGGGCGGCTCAACGGATGGAGCTTGCGCTTTGCGCTGGGCACCCATCAGGGTAGTGGCTCAGATTGAATTGCATCAGCCTGTGCGTTCAGCTTGATGCGATTCAAACTGAGCCGCTACCCCCATTCGCCTTGAATTGGCCTAGGGGCCGCTTTAAAATCCGCCTGCCCCGTATCGCGGAACCTCATTGGGAGACACCTCAAGCATGAGCAGCGTTGAAGAACGAGTCAAAAAGCTTATTTGCGAACAGCTTGGCGTCAAGGAGGAGGACGTCAAGGATGAAGCCTCCTTCGTCGAAGATCTAGGTGCCGATTCCTTGGACACCGTTGAGTTGGTCATGGCGCTCGAAGAGGAGTTTGAGACCGAGATTCCCGACGAAGAGGCGGAGAAGATCACGACGGTCAAGGAAGCCATCGACTACATCGTCCATAACCAGTAGTTCATGCAACCCTTGAGCTCGCCCCAGTGCCGTAAAGGGGTCAGGGCATGACTGGCCGCAGAGTCGCCATCACGGGCTTGGGGCTAGTCTCCCCCCTAGGCAATACCGTAGCCGACGCTTGGAGCAACGCCGTCGCCGGCAAAAGCGGCATTACGCCGATCCATACCTTCGATACCACGGGCTTCGCCGTCACCTTTGCCGGACAGGTGCGTGACTTCGACGCCGAGCTCTACATGGAGCGCAAGGAGGCCCGGCGTTGCGACGAGTTCATCCAGTACGGCATTGCCGCCGGCGTTCAAGCCATCGCCGATGCGGGCCTGCCAAGCCAGCCGGAGGACGCGCACCGCTACGGATTCGCGGTCGGCTCCGGCATCGGCGGCATCAACAACATCGAGCAGACTCGATCGACCTTGGAAAAGAGCGGGCCGCGCCGGGTGTCGCCCTTTTTCGTGCCGGGCAGCGTGGTCAACATGATCGGTGGCCATCTGTCCATCATGTACGGCTACCGGGGCCCCAACATCGCCATAGTCACGGCCTGCACCACGGGCACCCACAACATCGGCATGGCGGCGCGGATGATTCAGCACGGTGACGCCGACGTCATGGTCGTGGGCGGCGCCGAGTTCGGCACCTCGCCCACTTCCATAGCCGGATTTTCCAACATGAAGGCCCTGTCCACCCGCAACGACGCGCCGGAGGCCGCCAGCCGCCCGTGGGACAAGGACCGGGACGGCTTTGTGCTCGGAGATGGCGCAGGCGTTCTGGTGCTGGAGGAGTACGAACGGGCTGAGCAGCGGGGCGCACCCATTTACGCGGAGTTTCTCGGCTTCGGCATGAGTGCGGACGCCCACCACATCACCAGCCCTCGGGAGGACGGCGCGGGCGGCATCGCCTGCATGGAGGATGCCATTGCCGATGCGGGCCTCAGCCCCGGCGACATCGACTACGTCAATGCCCACGGCACTTCAACGCCCTTGGGCGACGTGGCCGAAACCAAGATGATCAAGCACGTCTTTGGCGACGATGCGCGCCTAGCGGTCAGTTCCACCAAGTCCATGACCGGCCATCTGCTCGGCGCAGCGGGGTCCGTGGAGGCGATCTTCACCATCTTGGCGCTGCGCGACCAGATCTGTCCGCCGACCATCAACCTCGACTGCCCTGGCGAGGGGTGCGATCTTGACTATGTGCCGCACCGTGCCCGCTCGGCGCGCCTGCGCATCGGCCTGAGCAATTCCTTCGGTTTTGGTGGCACCAACGGCACGGTGATCTTCGGAGCCGTGTGAACGCCCGAGAGATTCCGGGCAGCGCCATGAAACCTCGCTTGGGACTCTCCCGGGCCGCCGCATTGGTGGGCGGATTGCTCGGCGCCTTGGTGCTGGCCGCAGCCGCCGCCGTTTGGTGGGTCGACCGCTGGTGGGTGGCCCCCTTGGCCGTGGAGGCACCCACGGTGCTGGTTTTGGAATCGGGGGACACGGTCGTGGATCTGGCCTCCAAGGTCGAAGCCGCCGGATGGCTGGAGCATGCGCGCTTGCTGCCTTGGATCATGCGGCTCAGGGGTGATGCGGAACGGCTCCAAGCAGGCGAGTACCGGGTAGCGGCAGGGGAGACCCTGGCTGGGCTGCTCGCTCGGCTGCTGACCGGGGACATCGTTGTTCACTCCTTCCGCATCGCCGAAGGCAGCCGCATCGCCGATGTGCTTGGCGCCTTGGGCGCGGACCGGCGGTTTGCGCACACGCTGGGCGCGGCCCGCCCGGAAACCCTTATGGCGGACCTCGGCTTGGCGGTGGCACCGGTGATTGGCGCCCATGGCGAGGGTTGGTTCTTTCCCGACACCTACTCGTTCACTACGGGCGATACGGACCGCTCCCTGTTGCTTCGCGCCCACGCCAAGATGCGCAGGGAACTCGATGCCGCTTGGGCGGAGCGTTCGCCGGACCTGCCCTATGGCAATCCCTATGAAGCGCTCACCGCGGCCTCCTTGGTCGAGAAGGAGACCAGCCGGGCCGAAGACCGCGCCCATGTCAGCCAGGTGTTCGCGGCGCGCCTGAAGCGGAACATGCGCCTGCAGGCCGACCCGACGGTCATCTATGGGCTTGGCGAGGAATTCGACGGCGACCTGACTCGAACCCATCTGCGCCAGCCCACGCCCTACAACACCTATGTGCACAAGGGTCTGCCGCCGACGCCCATTGCCTTGCCGGGAAGGGCCGCCTTGGCGGCCGCGCTGCACCCGAGTGGTGCCGAATACCTCTACTTTGTCGCCCGTGGCGACGGCTCAAGCGAGTTTTCAGCCACCTTGGATGCGCACAACCGGGCGGTTCGGAAGTTTCAATTGAACCGCAGTCGGGAGCCGGCTGCGCCGGATTCCTAAGCGCGATGCCCAATCTTTGCTAACCTAGCATCGTTGACGGGGCACTAGAGAAGCGGCGCAAGGCGAGTGGAAGGCAAGTTCATCACCTTGGAAGGCATTGACGGGGTGGGCAAGAGCACCCAGATGGCTTGCATCGGCCGCTTGCTCAAGGAGGCGGGCATCGACTACGTCGCCACGCGGGAGCCGGGCGGCACGCCGCTGGCGGAGGAGATCAGGCGCTTACTGCTCGAAGTCCGCGATGAGCCGGTGGCCGGTCTTGCCGAGTTGCTGTTGGTCTTCGCCGCCCGCAGCCAGCATCTTGAGGAGCGGATTCGTCCCGCCCTCGACGCGGGCCTTTGGGTGGTCAGCGAGCGCTTCACCGACGCCACCTACGCCTACCAAGGCGGGGCGCGGGGCTTGAGTGAGCGCGCCATTGGACAGTTGGAGTCCTTGGTGCAAGGCGCTTTGCAGCCGCACCTGACCCTCTATTTCGACGCCCCGCTGGCCACCGCGGCGCAGCGCATGGGTGACCGCGCGGGCGACCGCTTTGAGCAGGAAGGGGCCGAGTTCTTCCACCGGGTTCGGGAGGGCTACTTGTCGCGGGCCAAACGCCATGAACGCATTGTGGTGGTCGATGCCGCGCGTCCAGTCGGGGAGGTCAGTGCGGCCGTCGCCGCCGCCTTGAGCCCGTTGATCTCGGCTCGTTCGTCCCAGCCCTCTCAAGCTGGGGAGAGCCCGTGAACCTGCCGTGGCACGAGGCCGACAAGGCGAGCCTCAGCGCCGCCATCGAGGCCGGACGCCTACCCCACGCCCTGCTGGTGAGCGCCTATCCGGGATGGGGCGCGGCGGCGCTCGGCGAATGGCTGGCGCTCAAGGTGCTGGCCGTTCCCGGCGCGCCTGAAGCACGGCGGCTGGCGCACCCGGACTTTCGCTGGCTGGCCCCGGAAAAAGGGGTGATTCCGGTGGATGCCATCCGCCGGTTGCGTGACTTCAGCGTCGGCGCCCCGCAGATGGCTCCCGCCAAAGCGGTGGTGATTGAGGATGCGGACCGCATGAACGTCAACGCTGCCAATGCGCTCCTGAAGACCTTGGAGGAGCCCTCCGCCAACACCTATCTCATCCTCACCAGCCAGCGCGCCGGGACCTTGCCGCCGACCATTCGCAGCCGCTGCCAGAAGGTCGCCATTGCCCGAAATGCCCAAGCGGCTAAAACTTGGCTGACTGATGTCAAGGCGCGGCGGCTGCTGGACGACTACGATGGCGCGCCGCTGCTGGCCTTGACCGGCGTCGAGGAAGGGGAGCGCCCGATGGCGGAAATGCTCAGCGAACTGGGCCGGGGCGGGCCGGAGCGGACGGCGGCGCTCGTCGAGGAAATGCTGGCCTTGGACCCGGCGCGGCTGAGCGCCCGCTGGGCCCGGTCCTTGGTCAACGCCATGGGCGGGACGACGCCGGACCTCGACCGCGCCGCCACGCAGTGGCGCGCCGCCGCCGACCGGCGCACCTTCGCCTTCATCGACGAGCTGCAGTGGTTCCATCTGCAGGTGGTTGTTTCGACCAGCGCCAACGTGCGGCTCCTGCTGGAGCGGCTCTGCCACCGCTGGAGCCAATTAGCGGCGGGCTAACGTCGTGCCCCGATTGGCTGCCGTTGGCGAATGCATGCTGGAGTTGCGGAACTCCGACGGAGGCGGCCTTGCGCTAGGCTACGGAGGCGATGTCTTCAACACGGCCCTGTACGCTGCAAGGCTGGGCCTTGACGTCTCCTTTTTCAGCGCGGTCGGAGATGACTTCTACAGCCGTTGGCTGGTTAAGCAGTGGCAGGCCGATGGTGTCGATTGCGCGCACGTGCGCGAGATCGCTAAGGCGACGCCCGCGTTGTACATCATCCGCACCGATGTGGAGGGTGAGCGGTCGTTCACCTATTGGCGCAGTGCCTCGCCCTTTCGCCAGTGGCTGGACCGAGGGGTCTATGTTGACGCGCTCGCAGGTGTTTTGGCCGAATTCGACGCGATCTATTTCTCTGGAATCACTTTGGCCATGCTGGATGACGTCGCCAAGCGGAGATGGCTCGACATGGTCGATGCCTTCCGCAGCGACGGAGGCTTGGTAGCCTTCGACCCAAACTACCGGCCTGTGCTGTGGGCGAGCGCGGGGGAGGCGAGTCTGTGGATCGATCAAGCCTATGCCCGCGCCGATCTGATTCTTCCCTCCATTGAGGACGAATCCAACCTGCGCGGCCAGCATGAGCCCGAATCCCTGCTGACCGCGTTGGCCGCCTTGCCAGCGGACGAAGTCGTGATCAAACGCGGCACATCGACCTGCGTGGTGTTTCACAACGAGGAGCGCATCGACATTGCCATAGAGGAAGTGCCCAGTATCATCGACACGACCGCCGCTGGTGATTCATTCAACGCGGGATATCTACAAGCTAGGCTGAGCGGCCTCTCCCCAGGCGAGGCAGCCCAGCAGGGTGCAAGCCTCGCGGCCAAGGTGGTCCAGCACCCTGGGGCCATCATTCCCATTGAGGCCATGCCGTGACCTCCGCCCTGGCCATCCTGCAACGGGCCCGGGTGATGCCCGTCGTCACCATCAACCGGATTGAAGCGGCGAAGCCCTTGGCTGACGCACTCGCGCAAGGCGGCATTGAAGTTATGGAAGTGACCCTACGCACCGATGCGGGCCTAGCGGCCATCGAGGAGCTTGCCAAGGCTGGGAGCCCGATTCGGACCCTCGGTGCCGGCACCGTTATCAGCGAGGAACAGGCGCGGGCGGCGGTTGGGGCCGGGGCGAAGTTTCTGGTGAGCCCGGGAATGGTCGCGGAGGTGCAGGCGTACTGCCGGCGGCACGGCGTGCCCTACCTGCCCGGCATTGCCACCGTCACCGAGGCCTTAGGCGCAACAGCCCTAGGCTACGACGCCGTCAAGGTGTTTCCGGCCGGAAGTGTTGGCGGCCCGCATTTCCTGGAGGCGCTTGCCTCGGTGCTGCCGGATTTGGCGGTTTGCCCAACCGGCGGGATCAACGCCGGCAATGTGGCCGAGTACGCGCGCCTCGCCAACGTGGTCTGCATTGGGGGAAGCTGGCTGGTGCCGCAATCCACCATTCGCCAAGGCAACTTCGGAGAGATCAAGCATTTGGCCAGCCAAGCCTTGAACATCGTTCAGGAGGCGCAACAGCGAACCCCTCCACGAGCAAAAGTGCCCTGATCAGCTACCAGCACGCCGTTCATCGATGATGATGCGGCAATTTCCTACAAGTCTTTGGGAAATCGCCACTGGACAGGGTTAAGCGGGTTGCCAACATAGGCCCATTGGCAACCGGAGACACATGACATGAAGGAATCCCATCAGGCCGGTAACGGCATCCTGTCCTTGGCCATTCACGACAAAGCGGTGCTGCAAGCGGCCCACATGCCGTTCATTCGCAACGGCGGGTTGTTCGTTCCCACCACGGATGCTTACGAGTTGGGCGACGAGGTGTTTGTCCTGCTGACCCTGCCGGGGGATGCCAACCGCATCCCCTTGGCGGGCAAGGTGGTGTGGATCACGCCGCCGGACTGCGAAGGGCAGCGGGTGGCGGGCATCGGCATTCAGTTCAACGAGCCGGACCACCCGCTCAAGGCGGTCGTCGAGGACTGGCTGGGCGATGCGTCCCAAGCCGAACGGGAGACGCACACGCTCTAGCGTGGGAGGCCGCGCTCAAACTCCTCTTCAAAGAGATCGTAGTGGGTGGGTGCCATGCCGAGGCTTTGGTAGGTGGCTTGGGCAGCGGCGTTGTTCTTTTCGACGTAGAGCCGAAGGCCACAGCATTGACCGTCGGCTTGGGCAGCGCGGCGCACCCAGTCGTGCAGGCGGCTGTAGATGCCAAGACGGCGGTACTCGGCAGTGACGAAGACGCTTTGAATCCACCAGAAGCGGCCGTTGCGCCAGTCGCTCCACTCGGTGGTGACCATCAGGGAGCCGGCGGGCCGCCCGTCCGCCTCGGCCATGAGGTAGAAGCCGTTGGCGGGTTCGGCCAGCACGGCCGCCACGCCCGATCGAAGCACGTCGGCGTCGAGCCCCTTGTCCTCGCTCTCCCGGGCCATGGCCAAGTTGAACTCGACGATCCGGTCGATGTCCGCCGCATCCGCTCGGCGAATCTCTATTTGCATAGATGCCTCTGGAAGAAATCCAGGATCAGGGTGAAGCGGTGGATGGCGACCGCCTTCTGCTGCATGGAGTGCTTGGCGCCGGGATAGGCCATGAGCTCGAAGGGGATGTTGGCCTTCTGTAGCGCCGTCATCAAGCGCATGGAGTGGGTGAAGACCACGTTTTCGTCGGAGATGCCGTGCATGAGCAGCAGGTTGCCTTCGATGCCGTCAATGTGGGCGAGGGCCGAACTTGCCTCATAGCCCTCAGCGTTGTCGTTGGGACGGCCGAGGTAGCGTTCCGTGTAATGGGTGTCGTACAGCCGCCAGTCGGTGACCGGGGCAACGGCCACGCCGGCGCGGAACAGTTGCGGCGCTTGCGCCAGGCACATCAGCGCCATGTAGCCGCCGTAGCTGTGGCCAAACACACCGATGCGCTCGGCATCCACCCAGGGCAGGCTGGCGGCGAACTCGGCGCCCAACGCTTGGTCGCGCACTTCGATCTCGCCGAGGCGTTGATGAATGGGCGCCTCGAAGTCGCGGCCGCGGTTGGCGCTGCCCCGGTTGTCGAGTTCCAGCACGCCGAAGCCGCGCTGGACAAAGAGCTGCAGCAGCAGGGGCGGCCACTCGTTGCGCACCCGTTGCACCCCGGGTCCGCCGTAAACGTGCACGATCAAGGGAACCGGCTCGGTGGGCGATCGAGGGCGGGTGAGGCTGTAGTGCAGCGTCTGGCCGTCTTCGGCAGTGAGGGTGCCGAGCTCGGGCGTGATGTGTTCATCGACGAAGGGGTGGTAGGGGTGTTGGCGGTTGATCTCGGTCTTGGCCAATGGCTGCCATTGGCCATCGCCTCGGCCAAACTGAATGTGGCTGGGGCGTCGCAGGGTGGATGCGCGGTCGAAGAGCCATGTGCCGCCTTGGCTGGTGGTCAGTTCATGCCAGCCGGGGCTGGTGAGGCGGGAATGCCTGCCGTCGGCCAATTCAATTCGGTAGAGGTGTTGCTCCGTGGGCGTCTCCAGCCAGCCGGAGGCCAATGCCCGTTCGCTGTTGGCGGCCAGGATGTGCGTGATGTGCCCTTGTCCTTGGGTGACCGGCTCGCAGCCACCGTTGCGGTAGCGGTAGATCTGGCTGGTGCCGCTGCGCTCCGAGGTCCAGAGGTAGTCGCCGTTGCCGATGGGGGTGAAGTTGTCGTGCAGGTTGATCCAGGTGGCGGAGGATTCCTCGATGAGCGTACGCCCGTTAAGGCGTTCTAGGTCGATCAACTTGAGGCGCAGACGATTCTGGGTGCGGTTTTGCACCTGCACGGCCAATTGGCCCTCGGTGAAGGCCACCCGCGCCAAGTAGTCGTCCGGTCCGTCGGCATAGTCGATCCAGCGCGTGGCAGCGGTGGCCACATCGTAGAGGCCCAGGCTGACGGAGGGGTTGGCTTCGCCCGCGAAGGGGTAGCGCTGCTCGATCACTTGCGGCCCTTGGTCGTTGGCCTCGAAACGGTGGCTCGGCTGCACCGGCGAAACGTCCACTCGGGTGAAGGCGATCATGCTTTCGTCGTCGCACCACCAATGGCCATCGTAGCGGCCCATTTCCTCTTGGGCGAGAAAGTCGGCGATGCCGAAGCTGAGGTTGGGGTCGTCGCTGGCGGCGACGGCACGCTCGCTGCCGTCCGCTAGATTCCTGATGTAGAGGTTGCCGTCGCCGACGTAGCTCAGATGCCGGCCTTGGGGCGAAAGCTTGATGTCGGTGTAGCGCTGACCCTCGGGCGTGACTTGACGGATTTGGTCCGTTGCTGGGTCGAGCAGGTAGCCGCCGCCCTCGGCGATCAGCAGCAGGGCCTGCCCGTCGGGATGCCATTGGTAGTTGGTGATGCCGTGAACAAAGGCTCTGCGGCGCTCCTTTTCGGCCAGCTCCGCTTCCGTTGCCGGGAGGCTTGCCGCGAGGTCGGTGCCCGAGACCCAACATTCGGCCTCGCCCGTCGCCGGGTCGGCCCGCCAGAGATCCAGCCGCTCCCGATCGTCTGGCGCAGCTTGCAAGTAGGTGATGCAGCCGTCCCCCGGGGCCATCTGCAGTTTGCGTGGCGCATCGGCAAACAGGGGCGGGTCGCTGAAGAGCCGCTCGACGGATAGCTTGGGCATTGTCTAAAGGGAATCCAACGCGGCGAAGGCCTCGCGGGTGAGGTTGCGCACGCCGTGCTCCGTGACCAGAACGTTGTCTTCGATCCGCACACCGCCACATGGCGTCATGGCTTCGACCTTGGGCCAGTTGACCTCGCCAGCGCTCGCCTCCTGGCGCAAACGGTTGAGCAGCATGGGAATGAAGTACAGGCCGGGCTCTATGGTGAAGACCATGCCGGCTTCGATGGTTCGGGTCAGGCGCAGGGTGGCGTGGTCTTCCGGTGGCGGTGACTCGCCGCCTTCGGGTGCGCTCTGCCAGCCGCCGACGTCGTGGGTTTGCAAGCCGAGCAGATGGCCGAGGCCGTGGGGCATGAAGGTGCGTGACAGGCCCAGTTCGTCGGCGGCCTCGGCACTGCACCGCACCAGTTCAAAGCGATTGAGGAGTTCGGCGATGCGGCGGTGCATGGCCAGATGCAGGTCCAGGTAGCTTAGGCCGGGGCGGATGGTGCCGATCAAGGCGCGCTGCTGTTCATCGAGGGCGTCGATCAGCTCGGCGAAGTTGGACGCGTCCGTGCCCGGCGAAGTGCGGCTGATGTCCGAACCGTAGCCTAGGTGGGAGGCGCCGGCGTCGATCAGGAAGCCGTGGTCCTGCGCTGGCGGGGTGCGGTCGTAATGCTGGTAGTGCAGCACCGCGGCGTGCTCGTTGCGCCCGATGATGCAGGGGTAGGGCAGGTCGGCCTCGGTTTGCCCGGAGCCGGCCAAAAACGCCCGCAGAATGTCGAACTCGCTGCCGTTGGCTTGGTACGCCTCCCGGGCAGCCATATGGCCCTTCACGCCGTTCTCCGTTGCCTGCTCCAAGCAGGCGACTTCAAAGCCGGTCTTCCGGGCCCGCTGGTAGTGCAGCCGGTGGATCAACGGCGCGGGATTGGCTTCGACGGCCCAGCGCTCCGGCGGGTCTTCACCGATGAAGGCGACATGGCGGTGGGTGCGCAATGCTTCGGCGACCGCGGCTTCCAAGGCCTCGGCCTCGGCAAAGCTGCGCAGTTCAAAGCGCTCCGCAGCCCAGTCGGGCGCTTGCGCGGGCTGGTGCCAGTAGTCGGCGGGCGAGTGGAAGTACAGGGCTGGTGGGCTGCTGGACGTGAATAGCAGAACGGCGCCCTCGCAGTGCTTGTCGGGGAACCAAAGCGTGAAGTGGGGATTGGGTCGGAAGAAGGGCGCCAAGTCGTCGAATTGGTGGAATCGAGGACGGCCTGCGGCCACGACCGCTGCATCGAAACCGCTCGCCTCCAGGGCTTCGGCCCACTGTGTAGCCACCAAGCGCAGGTGTTCGGGGTGCCTTTGACTGCAACGCGCATCCATTGCCGTGATTGTAGCGGAAACCGGGAAGCCGGTTCGTGTAGAGTAGGCGTCATTCAGCACCACTCACGGGGTTGTCCAGCACCGCGACCCTGCCAACACACTAGGAGCCAGCCCATGAAACTTGCCACCTTTTGCACCTCCAACAACGACGCGCAGCGTCTGGGCATCGTCCAAGATGAAGGCGTGATCGATCTGACTGGGGCGCCGGGTGTGCCGGACACGATGCGGGAGTTGCTGGCCGGTGGCGATGCCGCCTTGGAGGCCGTGCACCGGGCCGCTGATTCGGGCGGGGCGGCGCTGCCCCTCGACGCCGTTCATCTGTGTGCCCCAGTCCCCAACCCGGGCAAGATTCTCGGCATCGGCCTGAACTATGCGGACCACATCGAAGAGACCGGCATGACCCAGCCGGAGGTCCAGACTTGGTTCAATAAGCAGGTGACCTGCGCGAACGGCCCCTACGACGGCATCAACCTGCCTGCCGTCTCCTCGGCTCTGGACTACGAGGCGGAACTCTGCGTGATCATTGGTAAGCGCTGCAAGCATGTGCCGAGGGAGCGCGCCGCCGAGGTGATCGGCGGCTTCTGTTGCGGCAACGACGTGAGCGTTCGGGACTGGCAGCGGGCTGCCATGACCATGCAAA
>CAZRBP010000095.1:0-1388 GCA_964598305.1 uncultured Pseudomonadales bacterium
GCGCTGGCCGCCTTGGGTGCGCGGATGAGTGCGCTTAGGCCAGCCGCACCGCCGGCGCCCCATCCTGTTGAAATACTGCCTTAGCCCATCCTGGCCTCAAAAACCGACGTTGCCGCTCGGCAGGGGCGGATAGTCCCCGACGGTCGGACCTTGGCGTTCAACTTGATCGATGGCCTCGGCCATGCGGTCCAAGCCGCGCAGCAGCACCTCCGGCGCCATGTTCAACGCTGGATAGAGGCGCACTTGGGGTTCGTTGTCGCATATGGCCCACACGCCGCGCTTGAGCATTTCATCGCGAACCGAGCGTGCCACATGAGCATCATCGCCGCCCTCCGGCGCCTTGAAGGACACGCCGATCAACAGGCCCAAGGCACGGACCTCGCCGATGGTGGCGAAGCGCGCTGGCCAATCCGCCATGTGCCGCGCTGCGGCTTCGGCCAAGCTCTGGGCATGGGCGACGATCTGGTCGCGCTCGTAGATCTCCAGGGTTTTCAGGGCGGCGGCGCAGCCGGCGGGGGTGCCGGCGAAGGTGCTGCCGCCGCTCGCCCGCGGAGTGTCGCCGAGGATCTCGTCCCGGCTCGCCACTCCAGCGCAGGCCTCGATGCCGCCGGAGAGATTCTTGCCGGCCACCAGGATGTCCGGCACCAGATCGTAGTGCTCCACCGACCACATCCTGCCCGTGCGGCCGAGGCCAGTGAGCACTTCGTCGGCGATCAGCAGCCAGTCCCGCTCGTCGCAGATGCGGCGCAGGCCCGTCATGAATTGAGCGCTCGGTATCCAATTGCCGCCCTCCGCCAAGCCCGGCTCGACAAGGATGGCGGCGATGTTGTCGGCGGGCACGACGTACTCGGGAATGTGGGTGTCGATGTGCCAGAGGCAGTACTCGTCGTACTGAGCCTGCGTCATGTTTGCCGGGATGTCCTCGGAATAGGGAAAGGGCGCCTTGATTGCGCCTCCCGCCCAAGCCTCCATGTAGAGGTTGTTGTCGCTGCCGTAGGCGCTGACCATCTTGGTGCCCAACGCCTCGCCGTGGAAACAGGACGAGAAGCTGATGATGTAACGCCGCTGCTTGTGGCAGAGCGCCAGGTGAATGGCCGCTTCGGCGGCTTCGGTGCCGGAAACCTCGAAGCTGAAGCGCGGCAGCGCCTGCTCTGGCATGAGGGCCGCCAGCTTCTCCGCCAAGGGGATGCGCAGCGGGTGCTCCCACTGAAAGCCGTAGCGTTTGAGCGCCTCATGCACCGCCTCGATGACTTCCGGATGGCAGTTGCCAAGCGGATTCGACGCCCAGCCGTTCTGGAAATCGATGAAGCGATTGCCGTCCAAATCCCACACGTAGTCGCCTTCGGCCCGGCCGACGATGAACTGGGCGGGCGGCGCATGGCCCTTGG
>CAZRBP010000095.1:1488-13988 GCA_964598305.1 uncultured Pseudomonadales bacterium
CCGCCTCTTGGCTGGCGGACCGGTAGGTCAAGCCGCCGCGCAGGTGGGGCAGGCCTCGGTCCAACAGCGCCCGGCTGCGGGGGCCGGGAAGTTCCAACGTCATGGATGCGCCCCTAGCACAAACTTTGAAGTCTATAATCATGCAGCAAGCGGTCAGGGAAATCACCGGGATGACCGAACGCCTTGGGTCACGGAATGTGGTTCTGAACGCCGGGGGATGGCCCAAGCTGCGCCGCTTGGAGCGGGTCGGTCAACGCCTGACTTTGATTGCCGCGTGCCTAGCCGCGGCGGTCACGCTTGGCGCGGACGAGCCGGTCGGTTCTGAAGAAACGGTCGCTTCTGAAGAAGCGGTGCTCAACGTCTACAACTGGGCCGACTACATTGGCCGGACCACCCTTGCCGATTTCGAGCGCGAGTTCGGCATCAAGGTCAACTACGATGTCTACGACGCCTCGCCGACGGTCGATGCCAAGCTCATGGCCGGGCGCTCAGGATACGATGTGGTGGTGCATTCGGCGGGCTACTCCAGTCGTCTGCAGGCGGCGGGCATCTACCAAGCGCTCGACCGCAGCCGGCTCACCAACTGGCGCCATCTCGATGCGGACCTACTTGAGCAGTTCGCCTTGTTTGACCCCGGCAATCGCTACGGCGTGCCCTACATGTGGGGCACCACCGGCTTTGCCTACAACGAGGCGATGATCCTCGAACGCATGCCGGATGCCCCGGTGGGCAGCGCCGCGATGCTGCTCGACCCCAATGTGGCCAGCCGCTTTGCCGACTGCGGCATCTCGATCCTGGAGGCCCCTACCGAAGTCATCCCCATGGCGCTGATCTATTTGGGCCGCGACCCCAACTCTTTGGCGCCGGAAGACCTGAAGGCGGCGGAAGGGGTTCTGCAAGCGGTGCGGCCCTACATCAAGTACTTCAGCGCCACGAAGTTCCTGCTCGACCTGCCCGCCGGCGAACTCTGCCTGGCCGGCAGTTGGTCGGGCGACTACGCGGTCGCCGCCAGCCGAGCCCGGGAGGCGGGCTTGGACCTGCCGTTGAAGTACTCGGTGCCGAGCGAAGGCGGAACGATTTGGTTCGACGCCGCCTACATTCCCGCCGATGCGCCGCATCCCGGCAACGCCCATCTGTTCCTCAACTTCCTTCTGCGGCCGGAGGTGATCGCCGCCATCACCAACGACACCGGCTACGCCAACCCCAACCGAAGCGCCTTGGCCTTGGTCTCGCCCGAGTACGCCGCCGACCCCGCGATTTACCCGGATGACGAGGTCATGGAGCGGCTGCACGTCACCTTCCTCGCTGGGCCGAAGGCGGAACGCCGCCGCACCCGGGCTTGGACCCGGGCCAAATCGGGACTCTAGGCGATGAGCCAGCCGGGGGGCAAGGCGTCCGCGAATTCCTGGGAGGACCCGGCCGCCGAACCGTTCATCCGCATCCGCAACCTGCGCAAGACCTTCGATGGCTTTGCGGCGGTGGACGGGGTGAGCCTCGACATATACCAGGGGGAGCTGTTCGCCATCCTCGGCGGCTCCGGCTGCGGCAAGTCCACCTTGCTGCGCCTGCTGGCGGGCTTTGAAACCCCGACTGCCGGAGAGGTGGTCATCGATGGGGTGGACATGGCGGGCCGGCCACCCTTTGAGCGCCCCACCAACATGATGTTCCAGTCCTACGCCGTGTTTCCGCACTACACGGTGGCGGACAACGTGGCCTATGGGCTCCGAAAGGAGGGGCTTGGCAAGGCGGAGATCAAGGACCGGGTCGCGGAGTTACTGGAGCTTGTCCAGTTGCAGGACTTCGCCCGGCGCAAGCCGCGCCAGCTCTCCGGCGGCCAGCAGCAGCGCGTGGCGCTGGCCCGCGCCTTGGCCAAGCGGCCCAAGGTGCTGCTGCTTGACGAGCCCTTGGCCGCGCTCGACAGGAATCTGCGCGAGCGCACCCAGTTTGAGTTGATGAACATTCAGGACCGCCTCGGCATCACCTTCATCGTCGTCACCCACGACCAAGAGGAGGCGATGACGCTGGCCACCCGCATCGCCGTGATGGATGCGGGCCAATTCGTGCAGATCGGCACTCCGACGGAAATCTACGAATACCCCAACAGCCGCTTTGTGGCGGACTTCTTCGGCGCCATCAACCTCTTCGAAGGCCGGGCCGACGCCGGCGACCCCAGCCGCATCGTTTGCGCCGAGACCGGCGTCCTGATTCACGCCGAGCCCATTGCCGGGCAAGTACTGCCGGAAACGCTGTTCGTGGCCGTGCGCCCGGAGAAAATCCGCTTGAGCCGCGAGGCGCCTGCCGGCGAAGGGATGACGGTCATGCACGGGACCGTCGAGGATCTCGCCTACTACGGCAATCATTCCGTCTATCGGGTGCGCACCGACCAAGGCAAGCTGGTGCAGGTATCGAGCCCAAACGCCCACCGATCCGCCGAGTTGGCGCTGGAGTGGGACGAGCCCATTCATCTGTCATGGCCCCGGGACTGCAGCGTGGTGTTGACCGAATGAAAACAGCGCGGCCGGAGCGGCTGTGGCGGCGCACCGTGGCCGGCGTGCCCTATCTTTGGCTGCTGGTGTTCTTCTTGGCGCCGTTCGCCATTGTCCTGCGTATCAGTTTTGCGGATCCCCTGATCGGGCAGCCGCCCTTCACGCCGCTCTACGATGAGGCGCAGGGCATTCAACTCACCGCCGACAACTACCGCTTCCTCACCGAGGATGACCTGTACTGGGTGAGCTATTTGAAGTCGGTCCGCATCGCCGCCGTCGCCACCCTGCTGTGCCTGCTGATCGGCTACCCCATGGCCTACGGCATCGCCCGGGCGCGGGCGGTTTGGCGCAATGTGCTGCTGTTGCTGGTCATACTGCCGTTCTGGACCTCGTTTCTGCTGCGCGTCTATGCGTGGATGGGCATGCTGTCCGGCCAGGGCGTGGTCAACAAGACGCTGCTGGCATTGGGGCTGGTCGATCAGCCAGTGCAGATTCTCTATACCGATCTAGCGGTCTATCTCGGCATTGTCTATACCTACCTGCCGTTCATGATCCTGCCGCTCTACGCCACGTTGGAGCGGCTCGACATCGACCTGCTCGATGCCGCGGCGGACTTGGGTGGCCGGCCCCGACAGGCGTTCCTCGACATCACGCTGCCGCTGTCGATGCCGGGCGTGGTGGCGGGCTCAATGCTGGTGTTCATTCCGGCGCTGGGTGAATTCGTGATCCCGTCGCTACTCGGCGGCCTCGACACCCTGATGATTGGCCGCACCCTCTATGATGAGTTCTTCGTTAATCGCGACTGGCCCTTGGCGAGCGCGGTGGCAACCGTTCTGGTGCTCATTTTGGTGCTGCCGATCGTCGTCTTTCAGCGCTTTTCGCAACTCGACCGGAAACCCCCGGCGGAGCGGGGGGCGGCGTGATGAAACGGAACGGCCGCTCCCCGACGTTTCTGTTCAGCTGCCTGTGCTTCGGGTTTGCCTTTCTGTACATCCCCATCCTGGTGATGATCGCCTACTCCTTCAACGACTCGCGGCTGGTGTCGGTTTGGACCGGCTTTTCGCTGCGCTGGTACGGCGCGCTTTGGGAGAACGAGCAAATCATCGACGCCGCCCTGCTGAGCCTGCGCATCGCCTTCGTCAGCGCCACCTTGGCCACCGCCTTGGGTACGTTGGCGGCGCTGGCCATCACCCGCATGGGCCGCTTTCGAGGGCGCACGCTGTTCTCCGGCATGCTGGCCGCGCCGCTGGTGATGCCCGAGGTGATCACCGGCCTGTCGCTGCTGATGCTCTTCGTGAGCCTGGAGGGCGCCATCGGCTGGCCCTTGGGAAGGGGTGTGGACACCATCACCATCGCCCACATCACCTTCTCCATGGCCTACGTGGCGGTGGTGGTGCAGGCGCGCCTGACGGCCATGGACCGTGCCTTGGAAGAAGCCGCCATGGACTTGGGCTGCCGCCCCATGGGCGTGACCTTCGACATCATCCTGCCGCTGATCGCGCCCGCCATGCTGTCCGGCTGGCTGCTGGCCTTCACCCTGTCCTTGGACGATCTGGTCATCGCCAGCTTTGTCTCCGGCCCCGAGTCGAGCACCCTGCCCATGGTCATCTACTCGAAGGTTCGGCTGGGCATCACCCCGGATGTCAACGCCCTTGCTGCCGTCATCGTCGCCATCGTCGGCATCGGCGTAGCCATCGCCGGCTGGCTAATGGCGAGGATGGCGCGAGCCAGCTCCAACTGAGGGGCATGCGGGTTATTGGCTGAGCGGGGGAGGTCGGTTTGTGTAGATTTGGACTGCCCTGTCAAGCAATTTACTTGCTTCGGTTAGCCGTTCGATGGTCCGGTCCAAATCGAGCTTGCCGCCATCATTCGTCACGAGCCACGCGTCGTCACAGGTCGTTTCACAAAAGACCATGGACTTTCCGTGACCGAAGCGTTTTGGTTTTTTGACCTGTCCGCTCCAGCTGCTCTCGCTGGCAGCTTCCATGAGTGATTCATGTAGGTTCCATCGCACCTCACTGCGCCTGTTCCTGGGGGCGTCCGAAACCTTGAATGCGAGGAAACGTCTGCCATCGCCCTGGTTTTCCAAACTCTTGTGAATTTCCAGATAAACGGTGCCGTCGTCGAACTTTTTGTTGATCTCCGGGTCAGCCCAAAAAAAGACTAGTTCGCCGCCTCTGGGGTTTGCCGCGTACCCCCATCCGGCTTCAGGCCATTGGTCCTTCATTTTCCGTTGCAAGGCACCAAAAAAGCCTTCCCATGCCTGCTGTGGCCATTTCTCGATGTCCTCCTCGTTAAACGCGTTGTAGCACTTATCCATTGCGGTCAGGCGTGTGTGAAAATCCCTCAAAATGGAGTCTGTGGTATTGTCGGGCTCTTCCCCTAGCGCTTCGAGAAAGTCCTTCCGCGAGTAGACGGCGTAACCAGCTTCTTCAGCTTGGAGGGCTTGCGACACCTCGCCCGTTTTCAAATAGACGCACAGGATCTCGTGGTCCGAGAATTTACTTTCGACCTCTTCACGATAACGCTGCAATTGACAGCTGTGCATCGTCGTATGGGTCTTGTCTTCAATCACAATTGGGTAGAGCTGCTCGCCAATGGAAACCAACGCTAGGACATCGATGGACTTGAATTGCCGCCGAATTTCGATTGCGATTCTGGGTTCTGGTGTCGCGTCCAAGGCGTTAACCTCGCACTTTTTGAAGATGCTTGCCAGAAACCGCTTCCCTGCTTGGTGAAGGGCGCTATCCACTTTTGCTAGATCGTGATCCGCCCAAGACAGCAGCCAGCACAGAAACGCATCTTGCGACAGTTCACTGGTGGCGAAGTCGAACAGATTTGGCCTTTTCGTCATCGAATTTTCCGGAGCTGAGTGATAGTGGGGAATTATACAGTCCTGTGTGAGTTGACCTTCTCGCGCCAGTCAGCGTAGAGTGAGTTGGTGAGTCCGTGTCAGCACCGAAAGGTCCCGCCAAGCTGGTCTTGAGCCATGGGGGAGGTTGCGGCCCCCCGGACTCACCCTTCAGGAGTTCTCTTGCCATTTGGCCACCTCCCTGCTTGTGGCCCGCCGGTACGACGCCATGTAGAGCTCGTCGCGCACCGTCCGCTTGAGGACCAGCATCCACGGCTTGTCTGTCCCATCGATCCACATGATGCGGTGATTTAGCCCGGAGGCGATCCAATCCCCATCGTCCACGACCCGCTGGACGCGCTCCCAATCTGCCACGTTGTAGTCTGACCACCGGCTCCGGTGGCTTGGGGTCGCTGCTGACTCGCTGGACAGACGCACGATCCGAGCGTCGCTGTCCAATTCGATCTCGCGGAGGCGTGCGTGCGACACGATAGCTACGGCCCATTCCTGGGCATCCTTGGCGGTGGAGGATTTGATGAATCGATCGAACTCTTCGCTGGCAAACCCCGTCTGCGAGGACTGGATGATGCGTCGTTCAGCCAGCCGAGCGGCATGGCCTGCGGCGGCGCGTGCCGTGGCCTGCATGGCGTCCATCACGATCCGTCGTGCATTGCGCACCAAGTCAGGCGTTCCAAGACGGCCAAGTCGAGGTGGCGCAGCCAAGCGTGGGCGACAATGTGCAACGCATTGGCCATCACGTCGGCTAGCGCGAAGAAGAGCTCGCTCAAGGCGTCGTGGTCCATGAGCGTCATGTTGACTGGCCTGTCGAGGCCTTACTGCGGCCAACCGCCCCGTTGCGGTGTAGGAAAACCGCGTCAGTTCATGTAGGAAGTTCTTTGAGCCGGCGCTGGGGTCCGCACTTGGTGCCTGCGGCACGAATCGTTCGCAACGGTGCGCCAACAGTGGCGCTTTACACCCTTGATCCTGCTTTAGTCGCTGTGTGGCTTACCCAGCGATGGGGCAATTTCCTACAGCGGGATGAGACATGGGCTGAATGGCTTGATTGAATTGCTTAAGGAGGCGGTGAGCACGAGAGCGGGAGGTTTGCGTCAAAACCAACGTTTGTCGGGGGATGAGCGGCGGGCTTGGCGTTGGCTTCGGGCGGTTGCGTAGCCGGGGCGCTTGAACAGGTGGATGAGGGCGAGCCCGGCGACGAAGCCGCCGATGTGGGCCCAGAAGGCGACGCCGCCTTCGCTGGAGCCCAGGGCCGGCAGGCCACCGAGAACTTGCAGCAGAAACCAGTAGCCGAGCATGACGAAGGCGGGCACGCTGATGGTGGTGATGTAGAAGCCGAGTATGAGCAGGGTCTGCACCCGGGCGCGGGGATAAAGCAGCGCGTAGGCGCCCATCACGCCGCCGATGGCGCCGGAGGCGCCGACCATGGGGATAGCGCTGCCCGGGTCTGAGACGATCTGTGCGAAGGCCGCCGCCAGTCCGCAGAGCAGGTAGAAGACGATGAACCGAAACGGTCCCATCACGTCCTCGATGTTGTCGCCGAACACCCAGAGGAACCACATGTTGCCGAGGATGTGGAACCAGCCGCCGTGCAGGAACATGGAGGTGAGCAGGGTAGTGGGGCTAGCGTTGCCGTCCAAGGTGCAGACTAGGTTCGGGCCCATCGGCAACTGGTGGCCCATGTCGATCAAGCCCAGCAGCTCGCCGGGGATGAGGCCGTGCAGGCACAGCGACTCCGCCAAGGGGTAGTCGCCGCCGAAGCCTTGCACGAACCCCCAGGCCAGCGCGTTGAGAACGATGACCGCAATGACCGCGATCGGCTTGCGTGCCGTGGGGTTTTCATCGCGCAGCGGAAACATCGTCGAGCAGGTCGTCGAGCGCACTGAGCAGGCGCTGGTTTTGGGCAGGAGTACCGATGCTGATTCTCAAGGAGTCGCCAAGGCGTGGCGTATCGAAGTGACGCACCAGAATGCCGCGTGCCTTGAGCGCCTCGTAGAGGGCCTTGGCGGACAGCTTGGCGTTTGGCGGCACTTGGGCGAGCAGAAAGTTGGCTTGCGAAGACGGGCACGCCAAGCCGCGTCGGGCCAGTTCGTCCTTGAGCCGCGACCGTTCCGCCCGCACCCGCCGCCAAGTGTCCATGGCGTGGTCTTGATCGTTCAGCGCGGCGAGGCCGAGTCGTTGGCTGATGGCGTCGATGTTGTAGCTGTCCCGGGTCTTGGTGAGCAGCGGCTCGATCAAGGCCTCCTGGCCGATCAAGTAGCCTAGGCGCAGCCCGGCCAAGCTGTAGCCCTTGGAAAAGGAGCGCAGGATGAGCAGGTTGTCGTGGGCCTTGACCAGCGGTGCGCTGTCGTAGCCGAGCGCTGGATCGATGAAGTCCGCGTAGGCCTCGTCGAGCAGCAGGACCCCGTCCAATTCAGCGGCCAGCTGCGCGCAGTCATCTGTGCGCATCAGCCGTCCGGAGGGCGCGTGGGGGTTGACCACGCAGGTCAGTCGCGCACCGGCAGCGTTGGCCCGCTTTGCGAAATCGGTCGGCAACGTCCAGTCCTTGCCGTACTCGACCTGCAATACTGGGGCATTCTGGATGCTCGCCAGCACCGGGTAGAGCGAATAGCTTGGATCGGCATAGCCGAGTGGCGAGCCGGGCTCGACGAAGGTGGTGATGGCCAAGCGCAGCGCCTCGTCGCCGCCGTGGGTGACGAGTGCGTTTTCGGTCGCCAACTTGTGGTGTTCGGCGATTCTCGCTCGTAGTGGGGCGGCGGTGGGTTGTGGGTAGGTCCGCAAGTCCGCGGCGTCGATCCCCTTGAGCGCTGCTGCCACCCCAGGCGCGGGCGGGTAGGGATTCTCGTTGGTGTTCAGCTTGCAGGTGCCGGCATCCTCCGGCTGCTCCCCCCAGGTGTAGCCCGCCATGCGTCGAATGTTGCTGCGTTCATAAACCATGGCGTTGGCGCGGATCAGATTTGTTCCGCAGGCTCTGGCGGGTCGGCGTCAGCCCTCTCCAAGCCGTTTGCCGGACCGAGCAGCCGGGCAAGCCACTCGGTGGCGGGGTTGGCCTCCAGGGCGATCTTGGCGGTCATGGTCAGTGGCACCGACAGCAACATGCCGACGGGCCCGAACACCCAGCCCCAGAGCACCAACGACAGGAAGACGACCAAGGTGGACAGGCCCAGGCCGCGCCCCATGAAGCGTGGCTCGATGAAATTGCCGAAGAAGATGTTGAGTGCCACATAGCCCGAGGCGGCCAGCAGCGCGGATAGGGGGCCGAGCTCCACCAGCGCCAGCAGCACCGCCGGCACTGCGGCGATGATGGAGCCGATGGTGGGGACGAAGTTGAGCATGAAGGCGAGAATGCCCCAGAGCACTGGAAAGTCGACGCCGAGAACGGCCAGCATCAGAGTGACGGCGAGTCCGGTGGAAACGCTGACCGTGGTCTTGATGGCCATGTAGCGGTTGACGTTCTCGGCGAAGCGGACGAAGTGGGGCATGGATTGCTCAGGTCTGCTCAGCACGTCCTTGAGCTTGCGCGGAAAGCTGGTCGCCTCGGCCAGTATGAAGATGACCGTGAGCAGTATCAGAAAGCTGTTCGACAGCGCCGCGCCAAGGCCAGCCAGGGCATTCCCAGCCAGGGTGAAGGCGGTGCCCGGATTGAAGTTCTCGATCAGCAGGTCTCGTGACAGGACTATCTCTAAGGGTTCCAGCCAGGTCAGGGCGGCGCTGAACATCAGCGTAAGCCGTTCCTGGTAGAAGGGGAGTTTGGCGGTGAAGGCGTTGGCCGACTGAACCACCAAGGCGCCCACTCCCAACAGGGCGACCAGAATGGCCGCCATCACCAACGTGATGGCCAGCCAGCCGGGGGTGCCGCGTCGTTCCAGCCAGTACATGGGGGTGGCGGCGATGGTGGCGATGAAGGCGGCGAGCAGAAAGGGCACGGCGAGATCGGCGGCCGCCTTGAGGCCGGCGGTGATGACGATCAACGCCGCGACGATGACGATGCCCTTGCCTGCGCCCATCGGGCCGCTCAACGCCTCTTCACCGGGTTGGCGCTGCTGGGTTCGCATCGCAGCGACGAGGCTGGCACTCGATGGGTGAGGCTGGGCAGTTGCTCGCGGACTTGCGCCACCCGCGCCGGGTCGATGACCGCCAGCGCGAAGCCGTCACCATCCTCGCACTCGGCGATCACCTCGCCCCAAGGATCGACGATGAGCGAGTGGCCGTAGGAACGCCGCCGATCGTTGTGCTGGCCGTGCTGGGCGGGTGCAATGACGTAGCACTGGCATTCGATGGCGCGGGTGCGCAGCAGGGTGTGCCAGTGGGCGGCGCCGGTGGTGGCGGTGAAGGCGGAAGGCACGGTCAGGGCCACGGCGCCTTGGTCGGTCAACGCTTGGTAGAGGTAGGGGAAGCGCAGGTCGTAGCAGATGGTCAAGCCGAGCAGTCCGAATGGCAGCCGGGTGGTGACCAAGGCGTCGCCGGCCGCGGTGCGCCGCGATTCGTGCAGTTCCGTCCCGTCGGCCAGTTGGATGTCGAACAAGTGGATTTTGCGGTACAACGCCGCCACTTCGCCGCGGCCGTCGAGATGGACGCAGGTGTTGAAGGCCTTGCCCGCATCGGGGGCGGCTTCGTGAAAGCCGCCAAGCACGAGGTCGCAGCCGAGGCGTTCGGCCAACTGCCGGCAGCGGTCCAGTATTGGGCCGCCGGAGGGAAGCGGCTCAAGCAAGGCACGCTTGCCCCGATCCGGGCCGATGTAGGCGAACGCCTCGGCGGTCATCACCACCTCGGCGCCCGCATCCCTCGCTTCGAGGGCCAGCCGCTCCACGGCGTCGAGATTGCTGTCCACATCGGTGGTCGCGCAATGTTGAATGGCCGCCACCTGAATGGCCCGGCCGGGTTCCGTGAATCCCACGGGGCTCTCTTGCCGCAAGTCCTAGGGGCAGAGCATACGCATCAACGACAGAAAGACCACCCTAGGCTCGGAACCCACCCCACGGTCACGCTCGCCCTGGCGCACGTCAGCAACGACCGGGTTGAGGCCGCGTATCGCCGCGCGGCCCTCTCGGCTCAGTCCAAAATGGCCTTCGCGATTTCGCCAACGTTGTGGCGGAACATGTCGAGATAGGTCGGCGCCGGGCCGGTGGGGCCGGATAGCGAGTCGGAGTACAGCCTGCCGCCGATGACGGCGCCGGCTTCACGTGCGAGTTGCTCCACCAAGCGCGGGTCAGTGATGTTCTCGATGAACAGTGCGTGGATGCCTTCATCCCGCATCTGGCGAACCAGCCCCGCCAGTTCACCCGCCGACGGCTCGCTCTCGGTGCTCAAGCCCACCGGGGCACGAAAGTCTATGCCGTAGGCGCGCCCGAAGTATTGGAACGCATCGTGCGAGGTGATCACTTTGCGCCGGCCGTCGGGGAAGGTGTCGAGTCGGCCGCGGATGTCCCGGTCCAGCGCTGCCAGTTCGTGATCGTAGGCTGCCGCACGGCGACGGTAGACGTCCGCGTGAGCCGGGTCCGCCGCAGCCATGGCGCGAGCGATGTTGGCGACCTTGAGGCGTCCGTTGGCGAGGTCCTGCCAAGCGTGAGGGTCGGGCCGGTTCTCTTCCACAGTCAGCGCCGTGATCCCCTCGCTGGCCACAACAATCGGACCTGTGTAGCCGGACACTCTGACGAGCCGGTCAATCCAACCTTCGAAGCCGAGGCCGTTGACGACAACGAGGTCGGCCTCGGCCAGCGCGCGCGCATCGGCCGGGGTCGGTTCGTAAACGTGGGCATCGGCGTCCGGACCGACCAGCGTGGTGAGCGCGACGTGCTCCCGGCCGACATTCCTCACCATGTCCGCAAGAATGGTGAAGGTGGTAACGACTTTGAGCTTGCCGGCTGCCCAGGATCGAGATGTCGTGGCGAGGGCGAGCGTGGTAACCGCGCCGAGCCACGAGCGGCGTGAAAGACGAGGCATGGATTGTCTCCTCGCCTGCCGTTCAAGCCTCAAGATGGCGGCGCGGCATGAACCGCGCCCACAAGCCGCCACGCGGACCCGCGACAACCGAGACGAGGTAGATGCCGCCGGCGACTAGGATGATGGCCGGTCCGGACGGGAGGTCTGCGTGGTAGGAGAGCAGCAGCCCCGCATACCCAGACGCGAATGCGGCCAGGCTGCTCGTGGCCGCGAGTGTCGCGACCTCCCCCGCCCAGAATCTCGCGGCCACGGCCGGGAGCATCATCAAACCCACCGCCATCAGTGTGCCGAGCGCATGGAATCCGGCGACAAGGTTCATGACGACCAACGTCAGAAACAGGAAGTGAACGGCCGCGCCGGGTGCGCCCACTGCGCGCAGGAAGCCGGGGTCGAAGCACTCGACAATCAGGCCGCGGCCGATGACGGCCAGCGTGAAAAGAGTCAGCGTCGCAATCGAGACAAGGAGCAGCAGTGACGCATCGTCGACAGCGAGAATGGTTCCGAAGAGGATATGCATGAGATCGACGTTGTTGCCGTGCGTGGAGACAATGAGCACGCCAAGTGCCAGCGAGATGAGATAGAAGGCGGCAAAGCTGGCATCCTCGCGCTGAGGCGTCACGCGCGCGACGAGGCCAGACAGGATCGCCACGATGAGGCCTGCGATGAAGCCGCCGAGGCTCATGACCACGAGCGAGAGTCCGGCGACCATGAAGCCAATGGCGGCGCCCGGCAGCACGGCGTGGCTCAAGGCATCGCCGACGAGGCTCATGCGGCGCAAGACAAGCAGCACACCCACGGGGCCGCTGCCGAGGCTGAGCGCAAGGCAAGCCACTAGAGCCCTGCGCATAAACCCGAATTCGACAAAAGGCTCGATCAGCGCGGCGTAGGCGTCCATCAGTCAACGCCTCGGCGGCAAACCTCAGCACGGTCGTCCCATCCTTCCGCCATCTGCCGCGCCCGAAAAAGATGTTCCGCCCGCAGCACCTCGTTGGTCGCCCCCCAGGCCACGGGCTCCCGGGCCATCACCAGGGTGTCGGGGAAATTCTCTCGTACCTGGTCGAGGTCATGCAGTACGGCGACAATCGTCCGTCCTTCACCATGCCATCCCGCCACCACCCGGAGGAGATCAGCCGAGGTTCTGGCGTCGATCGAGGTAAAGGGCTCGTCGAGCAGAATGACGGGACAGTTCTGCACCAGCATGCGGG
>CAZRBP010000096.1:0-13547 GCA_964598305.1 uncultured Pseudomonadales bacterium
TCCATCAACGGCTTGGGCCGCCATGTCGGCATAAAACGATTGTCGGCATATGCGCGGTTGTTGGTGAAGGGCACGTCGGGGTCCCTGGCGAAGCGGAGCGCCTCGTCCTCGTGCTTGATGAGGGCCTCGTGGAGGTTCTCGGCGTCGGACCTGGCGATGCGCCCGCGCTTGCCGTCGGTTCGCTCGGGGGGTTCGGGGAGTTCCCTTTTGGCCTTGGTGAGGATGGTCCGGTAGCGCTTGCGCAGGGCCTTGAGGGCGGGCTCGTCGAGGGCCTTGGCGTCGAGCTTGCCGACCTTGCGGCAGGTCTCGCGCAGGAGGTTGGCCATGTGCCTTGCCCAGGCGTGGCCGTGGGCGTCCTCGACGAACTTGAGGTCGCGCAGGAGGTGGGCGCCGCAGAGCGCGTGGCCGCACTTCCCGTAGGCGAAGTAGCTGGCCCAGCGGTCGTGGACGAGGACGCCGCCGTAGCGGGGGATGATGCCGATGTCGTCGATGGCCCCGCGGCCGCGCCCGCGGCGGACGGACTTGACGGTGAGGCTTCCGGCGCCGACGGTGTGCAGCCAGTGGTTTTTCCGGTCGACGCGCATGCCGGTCTCGTCGGCGTGCAGGGCGGGCATGGCCAGCAGGCGTTCGATGGCCGCCCGCTCCCAGCCGGCCAGCGCCCCGTGCAGGCGCATGGTCCAGGCCAGCAGGGTGGCCTCGGCCACCGCGCGCCCGGTCAGGGCCTTGAGGGTCTGCGCCGCGCGCTTGAGCGGAACCATCTGGGCGGCCATGAGGTGGACGGCGAAGGCCACGACGCCGTGGCCGTACTGCGGCGGCCCCGGCATGTCGTCGGGGAACCGGCCCTTGTTCTCCGTGCGGCAGCGCGGGCAGGCCTTGACCTCGGCCTCGACGGTGAGCTCGCGGGTCTCGAACACGATGTCCACCAGCACCCGCCGCTCATGGCCGTGCGGGGGGACGCCCTTGAGGCTGCGCCCGCAGGCCCGGCACTCGGAGGCCGGGGCCGTCCGCCTCTCGACCACCAGGCGATTGGGGCCGTCCCCGCCGGCGCGGGCCTTCGGCCCCTTGCCCTGGGCGCCGGGGCGCTTGCGCGCGGTCCCGTCGGCCGCCGTTTGGGAGCTGGGCAGGCCGGAGTTGTCCGAACCCTTCCGGGTGCCCTTCTCCATGAACACCGCCATCAGCAGCTCGAACAGCATCAGCAGGGCGTCGAACAGGGCGCGGGCCTCGGCGCCCATCCCGCCCTCCGCGTCCAAGGCCTCGAAGCGTCCCTTGAGCGCGTCGAACTCCGAGCGCAGCGACGCCCTGTTGACCGTCGCCACGGCCTACTCGGCCTCCACCGCCATGATCGCGGACAGCACCGCCAGACGCTCCGCCGGCGGCATTGCCCGGTAGCGCCGGCCCCAGCCCTCCGCCTTGCGCTTGACCATCTGCCGGTGCGTGAAGTTGCGCCCCGCCAGCGACGCCCAGTGAACCCGGCCCGGCTCGAAGTTGAACCACACCTTCTCCGTCACCACCCCCGCTTGGTTCGCCACCTGCAGCGACAGGCTGCGCCAGCCCTCAAGGCGCTCGTCGTAGAGCGCCGACGGGTACCCCGACACCATCACCGCGCACGGCAGCCCCTTGAGCAGCCCCAACAGCGCCTCGTGGTCCGCCTCCCCGTAGTCGTGGCGGTAGCGCCGCGACGACTTGCGCGCGCTCAAAAGGTACGGCGGGTCGCTGTAAACCAGCTCCGTGCCGTCAAAGTCGAACCCCTCAAGGAACCGGTGGCAGCAGCCGTGAACCAACTCCACCGGATGGCCGCACTCGAACCCCGAAAGCGCCCGCTCGTCCAAGTCGATCCCAATGTTGCGCAGCGCACCGGGCTTGCGCCTCATGATCGCGCCGCCCCCAAGGTGCGTCTCGATGTACGTCGAGTGCGGCGGCATCATCGCGATCAGCGCCTGGCACAGGCCCGCCGTCGCCTTGGAACCGAACCACGCGTTGCCCATGCCCGCGCACCATCGCTAAGATGCGCAAACCATAGGGGCACCGCACTATGAAGTCAAGGGGGGCGAGTAGTTACCACTTCTTTTGCCAACAACTTGTTCCGCTCACCCGTAGAATTTGCGCAAGCTGCCCTGACCTTACAGGTGCTTTCGAACGGACGTTTTGAGGCGGGGCTCGGGGCCGGTTGGGCTGAACATGAGATGTTGGCCATTGGGCTTGATTATCCTGATCCACCGACTCGGGTCAGCATGTACGTCGAATCGTTGGCCGTTGTGCGTGAACTCTTGCGAGAGGGTCAATGTCAGTTCAAAGGCGAGCACTACCAAGTGGACATTAGTGGTGAGTTTCGGTTGGGGCCATTACCGGCAACGCCGCCACCGCTAGTCGCTTCAGCCGGCGGGCCCAGAAACATCCGTGAATCGACACCGCTTGTTGATCGTATTGAGATAAAAGCGTCTGCCCGAGGCACTCGGGGTGGTGCACTGGACTTCGCCACGTTGGCGACGGTAACCGAGGATGAAATCAAACAGAACGTTGATCGCGTCAAAGCTGTGAACTCCGACATTCCTATCGGCATATTTCTGCTGGTTGGGGCAGGAGACGACCCAATTGTCCAAGGTTTAAAGGCGCAGTTCGGTAACGGCTTTCTAGGTCAATTTATTGGTGAGCCAGATGATGTCGCGCGTGCGCTCGAAGACTTAGCAGATATAGGTATCGAGCGAGTGCAGTTGACAGAATTGATTCCCGGCTCGCACGCAAATTTGTGTGGCTTTCTCTGTACGCAGCACCCGAACTAGGTGCGTCCTAACCGTTCGGCACCGCGTTCATATGCCATGGTCATGATATGGCGATTCCCTCCAGTGAGCGTTAGTCCTGTCCGGGTATTCGGTAGCGTTCGAGCCGTCGCGAGCCTGAGTTATTGGTCAGAACTCTATGATGTTCGTCGATCATCCCCGCATTGACCTGTGTTCTTAAGAAACGATGCATGAGAATGGCGACACGCGTTGATGCAAACTGGGCAAACCAGTCAAGGTGTTGCAACCGTCTACCGATTTTCTCTTCGTAGAAAGCGATACTGTCCGAGGGACTGAGGAAACCGGGTAACGGTGCGTGCCCTGCACCCTCGGTACGTACCCAGTTCATTTCCTGGAGCCACATAATTTCGGTTTCAGCCACTCCGATGCCAGCCAGTTCCCAATCCAGCAACGCAATGATGTCAAAACTGTGATGGCCACAGATAACGTTAGCGGGCCGCGCATCACCCCATACCAGGCTTACAGGTAAATGCTCGCTTGGCGCATTGGCTTGCAGCATGTGTAGACTGCGATCGATGACGGAAGGATAAGCAGGGCCTCTGTCGTACTCCCAGATGGCTCGAAGCGTATTCAGTTCATGGGTTGCAGGCGCCGTTGTATCGTCCGCCGTCAAGTCTTTATGCCCGGGATCCGTCAAGTCGAGTCGGTGTATGGTGGCCATGCAAGTGAGCAGGTTCTCATGGAACTGTCTCTGTTGGTCTGGTGTGGCGGCATACAACCAGCCATCCTCTACAAACGTTGGTGGGTTGTCTGAAGGAACACGGCCGCTCACGTATTCCATGATGAATGCTGGCCGGCCCAACCGTTCACCTCGAAGATCAGCAGCTAACACTGTGGGCACTGGTATGCCGTCTTTACCTGCCAGTGCCTGCATGACCTGACACTGTTTGCTGAGATCATAGTCAGGGAACATCGCCTGTCGACTAGGTTCCAGCCGAACGACAAGTTGTATCTCCGATGACGCTGAAAACCGAACGAACCATGTATCGTTCGACCAACCCCCGGCTGTTGGTGCCTCTACTTTGAGTTCGTCGCTGGAGACGTTTTCCCCAACCGCCTCCCTAATCCAATCCGAGAGGGCGGATTGAACTTCGCACGTGATCGCCGACTCACCCGCCATTTCGGGTCACGGGCGGTAGCCAGTGGCCGCCGGTTTCACGGCTGTTCCAGATCTCTGTGATCTTGCCATCAACAACGCGAAACACTTCGATGCCACAGTACACGTAGGATTTGCCGTCTTTTTGAGTTGAGTTGCCGTTCCAGCACACCGTGACCATGTCTCCCTGTTGAGCAAGCATCGACGTTTCGAAGTGAAGTACGGGGCAGAGATCCAGGGTATCCTCTAGACGTTGCAACGACTCGTCAATGGTCAGTTGTTTGCACTCGCCCGCGTGGTGGCGCCAGGTTGGTTCGGAAATCAACTCGGCGACCAGGTCCAGGCGCCGTTCGTTGTATAGAACATCCAGGTATTTTCGGACAACTTGTTCGGCTGTCATCGGTTTGCACTCCTTAAGTGATCTGATCCACGGTAGTGAGCTTGTCACTACCAATATGCCGGGCGATAGTGTTGTGATAGTGCGAAAGCGAGGGCTCGTTTCTACCAAAGTACAATGCATCGAGCGCACCGCTTTTCAGGTTGTGGTGAATGGCTAGACTCTGGGGGAAGTCCTCTTCTGTCACCACGTTCCAGATAGCATCTATGTTGAACTGACTCTTGCGCTGGGCTTCCTCATCCATTGGTTTTGGCCAGTACAGCGAAAATTCAATACGGCAGTGATCGGCATCGGGGTCGGGGTAGACGCGCCAGAACTGAATGTGATCAACCTGGTGAGTCAGTACCACATTGGGCGCGATGAGATACTGGGTTGTGCCATGTGGCAGCAGTCTGCGATCCGTCGTTGGTTTATCAAACTCTTTCTCTATGCTGCGCCGTACGCCGATCATCCTAACCGTATCGCCCATTAACTCGGACAGTGCCGGCGTTGTGTAGTAATACGGCGATATGCTGTCCTTATGCAACGCTGCGATATGATAGGACTCGCAGAAGCCGTCGATGATGAACTTGTAGTTGCAATCCCGGGTCGCGGCCCGTTCGCCAAAGTAGGCTGTGCCGGGAATGTTGTAGCCGTCGATGTCGCCGAGCGCATCACCCAGTTTCGCGCGTACTTTCTCTTCTATGCCGTCTCCGTCCAGCAGTGCAAAGATCATGCCGCTGATCTCCAAACAGGGGCGCTCCAGAAGCTGATCGCATAGCGTGTGTGTGTCATCGAAACCGCCGTCACTGTTGGGGCGCGAGATCAGTTTGCCGTCCCGGCTCCAGTTCCAAGCATGAAAAGGGCACGAAAACGTCTTGGCTTCCCCTCTGCCGTATGCGAGCCGTGCGCCCCGATGCCGACAGGCGTTGATGTAGGCACGTACCTTTTGTACGTCGTCTCGCACCAGTAGCAGATCAGTATCGTATGCGGTATGAGTCAGGTAGCTGCCGGGCTCGGGCAGATCGGGCGTCAGGGCGACCAGCAGCGGCTGCTGCTTGAACAGGCGCTCCACTTCCAGTTGGGTCTGCTCATGATCGGTGTAGTGAGCGCCGGGTACTTGCAGGCTGTGCGGTACCGTATCGGTGGTGCCGTTTTCCAAGTGGTCAACAAATCGATTAACCAGGTCAACTTGCATATCGTTTTGCATGTGCGCCTCGATGCGACTGTTCCATTGCTATATTCTAACAACTGTTTGAAAATAAAATTAGCAGATATTAAACTGCCGGGCAAGCAAAGAGGATGCGACGTTGGCAAGGCTACAGGCCATTAAGAGTGAATCGGAAAGCAAATCGACCCGCACCCGCCAGCGTGTGTTGGTCGCTGCTGCCCGGGTATTCCGCGAGCAAGGATATACGGCGGCATCGCTGCGCCAGATTGCCGATGCGGCGGACATGCAGGCGGGCAGCCTCTATTACCATTTCGACAGTAAGGACGAACTGGCTGAAGCGGTGATGGACCGCGGCGTGACCGAAGCGCTGAAACGGGCGAAAGAGTCGGTGGACTCGTTGCCTGCAGATGCCGATGCCATCGATGCGATAGAGGCCGCATTTAGAGGCCACTTAACCTATCTGCTGGAAGAAGCGGATTTCGCGGTGGCAACACTGCGAATGATGCAGCAGACTCCGGAGGCGGTGAGAGCCCGACAACTCAGAAAGCAGCGCGCTACCGGGCGGTTCTATGGCGGGCTCTTTGAGCAGGCGCGCGACGACGGTCTGATCGATCCTTCCTTTGATTTGTCTGCACTGCGGATGCTGTTGCTGGGCGCACTCAACTGGTCACCGGAGTGGTTCGACGCTCGAGGACTCTCGGCCGAGGAGTTGGTGCAACAACTGGGTGATCTGATGCGCGGCGGACTGCAGGGGAGACGGCAATGAAAATCGGCTTCATGTCATTTAACACAGAATACACCATGCGCGCAGATCGGTTGGCTGCAGCCCTTGAAGAGCGGGGGTTCGAGTCGTTGTGGCTACCCGAACACACACACATTCCTGTACCGGAAAACGGTGACCCTGACACCGGTATGCCTGTGATGCCCGATGGTGGATATCTGCCAGTGGAATATCGGCATATGTCAGACCCGCTGACCAGTCTTGCGGCAGCTGCCGCGGTCACGCAGAACCTGCTACTCGGTACTTGTATCTGCCTGGTCAACCAGCACCACCCCATTAATCTGGCTAAGTCCGTTGCCACCTTGGACCGGCTTGCGGAAGGCCGCTTTCGGTTCGGCGTGGGCGCCGGGTGGTACATGGCTGAAATGGCGCATCATGGTATTGGGTATAAGGAACGTTGGCCGCAGCTTCGCGAGCGACTGGATGCGATTCGAACGTTGTGGCGTGAAGAGCGGGCAACATATCGGGGCCGTTACGTGGAGATTGCAGAGAGCTGGCAGTATCCGAAGCCGCTGCAACAAGAAGGCCCGCCCGTAATGGTGGGTTCGCTGGATACGCCGTATGGTCGTGAACAGGCGGCGCGGGTTGGTGACGGCTGGTTGCCTTTGACCTTTGATGTTGCCCGTACCGCCGCCTCCATTGAAGACGTTAAAAATCGCATGGAGGCCCATGGGCGTGATCCGGAGACACTGGAAGTATCGCTGTTTTTCCTGGCAAACAAAACCCAGTCCAGGCAGACCATCGACCAGGCCCGTGAGATAGGCGCGCACCGTACGATTCTGCGTCTTCCGGTGGTCGAAGAGGCCGAGATATTGAAGGTGCTGGACGATTACGCGCTGGTGCTCAATGCTTGATCTGGCATTGACGGATAAGACCGTGGTGGTCACCGGCGGTGCGTCCAATATCGGGCGCGGGATCGTCCACGGATTTGCCGGTCAGGCTGCCAACATTGTGCTGGTGGACATTGACGAGGCGAGAGCCCGGCTGACCTGTGAGGAGGCGCTGGCCCTTGGCGCTCGTGAATGTACGTTCCTGCAAGCGGACCTTTCGACCTCGGAAGGCTGCACGGGGGCCATCGAGCACGCAATCGAAGCCTTCGACGGAGTTGATGTGCTGGTGAACAACTTCGGCTGGGGCGATCCTGGCTTACTGCTCAACACCACGAGTGAGCAGTGGGATGCCCTCTGGCGCATGAATCTGAACTGTACCATTGCCTGTTCACAGGCTGCGTTGGCCGACATGAAGTACCGGCAGTGCGGCAACGTCGTGTCACTTGCCAGTGACGCGGCCCAGGGTGTTCCCAATCAATCGGTTTATGGGGCACTGAAGGCGGGTGTGGTTTCATTTACCAAGGCAATCGCCAAGGAATTCGGCAGGTACAACATACGGGCCAACGTAGTTGCCCCGGGCATCGTGTATCCCGAGGCGGGTACTGCCGGAGAAAAGAGTGTGTGGAATCGAGGGGAGACAGTTCTCTCCGAAAAGCAGATCCAAGACACCTACGATTCATCTGCGCTGCGGCGTGGCACCGAGCCTGGCGATATTGCCCAAGCGGTGCTGTTTTTTGCCTCAGAAACAACGGCAAGACAGGTGACCGGTCAGACCATGAGTGTCAGTGGTGGCTGGTGGATGCCTTGATTTCAAAACGATGATCAACAGAAAGGACACGATATGAGTGCGGCTGAATACCACGATGTGATCGTCATCGGCGCGGGTGTTGGCGGAATCTACCAGATCAAGCGCCTGACAGACCTCGGTTGTGACGTCATTCTGCTGGAAGGGGATGAGGACCTGGGCGGTACCTGGTACCGCAATCGTTATCCCGGGTGCCGGTTTGATTCCGAAAGCTACACCTACGGCTATTCGTTTTCGCAAGAGCTCCTGGATCAGTGGCATTGGAAAGAGCGATTCTCACCTCAACCGGAGAATCTGAAGTACCTGAATTACGTCGCCGACAAGTTCGATCTGCGGCGGCATATGCGCTTCAACGCCTACGTCGAAAGCATGATCTGGCAGGAAGGCGACAGGGTCTGGTCACTTAAGCTGCGTGACGGTGGCGAATACCGCACCCGATTTGTTGTTTCCAGCCTGGGCCCGCTGTCGGCACCCACGCTGCCGGACATCGAAGGTATGGACTCGTTCGCTGGGGAGTCTTTTCATACCTTCTGGTGGCCAAAGGAGCCCGTAGCACTCGAGGGTAAGCGCGTCGGCATTATCGGAACCGGTGCTACCGGTGTTCAGGTCATCGGCGAGATTGCTGACAAGGTGGATGAGCTGACCGTGTTCCAGCGTCGCCCGAACTGGAGTTCGCCGTTGAATAACTCCCCCATTTCAGAAGAAGAAATGGCGGAGATCCGTTGTCGATATGACGAGATATTCGCGAATTGTGCCTCCACGCCCAGTGGCTTTGAGCATCTAACCGATCGGCGGGGTTTCTGGAACGTATCAAAAGAGGAGCGCAAAGCATTCTGGGATCGGCTGTACGAAACGCCCGGTTTTGCCATCCTTGCCGGGAATTTTTCCGAAGTGTACATGGACGAAGAGGCGAACCGGGAACTGTCTGAGTACATCGCAGATAGAATTCGACAGCGGGTGAAAGATCCCGAGACAGCGGAAATGCTGATTCCCAAGGATCATGGCTTTGGTGTGCAACGTCTGCCGCTGGAAACCAATTACTTCGAAGCCTACAACCGGGACAATGTGCAGCTGGTGGACATCACGGCTGCCCCCATACAACGAATCACACCGACGGGTATTGAAACAAGCGAAGGCCGCCACGAACTTGATCTGATCATCTACGCTACGGGTTTTGATGCGATCACCGGGGCCTATGATCGACTCGACATCCGTGGTGTTGATGGTATGGAACTCAAAGAGAAGTGGCGAGATGGGCCCCTTACATACTTCGGCGTCATGACGCATGGCTACCCCAACCTGTTGATGATCGCCGGGCCCCAGAGCGCATCGGGCGCTTCCAATTTCCCCCGGGCCATTGAGGTTAACGTGGATGCAGTCACTGACATATTGCAGCACGCGATAAGCCACGACTTTACACGGCTGGAGGCGCAACCGGACGCGGAGGAGCATTGGGTGGAGGAAGTCCAGCGCAGCTACGAAAACCTGTTGCTTAAGAATGCCCGAGGCTGGTTTACCGGATACAACTCCAACGTTAAGGGGCATGAGACAGTCAGGAATCGATATCCCGCCTATCAGGGCGGCGGAGCGAGGTTCGCCCAGTTGTTGCGAAAAGCGATGAGCGACAGTTACCGTGGCATTGATGTTGGCTAGACGCGCGGTGCCTGCGGGAATAGCGTGTCCATCAGCTTTGCCAGACTGGCTCGATCCAGTTGTTTAGCCTTTCCAAACAACTGTTCAGGCTGCGCTTGAAACTTCACCCCCCCCCCCCTTTAAGGCCAGTAAGGATCCCGGAGCTCCCTTCGATGCGGCTTGCCATTTGAGTATCGCGGCCTGCCTTTGATCCGGTCATGGAGAGTTTCATGGAGCGTCAAGGGTGGCCAAAGGAAATTAAATCGATGATTACCACGCCGGTGCATCTTCCTTTGGGCGGCATTGCCCAAATCACTTATGCGGGCAACCGGCCAGCGAGTGAGACGAGCGAAATTCTCACTCAAGCCAAACCTGAATTGATGTCAGCCACATTGCTCTTTGGCGATATCTCCACGCGGGCGAACCCTAAAGCGGAAAAGCCTGAGCAGTATTCGGCCAAGCTCACTCAGCGTGAATGGGAATGTTTGCGCTTGTCTGCTCAAGGGTATCGAACGCGAGACATCGCACAGCTGCTATCAGTTCAACCCTCAACAGTCCGCTTCCACCTCAACAGTGTGGTAAAAAAACTCGAGACAAACACACTCACAAACGCTGTCGCGATCGCTTCCCAACTCGGTATGTTGGACTCGATTTTGGAGTGATAGAACCCTCTCAAAAGTGAGAGGCGAAATTCCTTCTGAGGCGCGTTACGATCTTTCGTAATTGAACGGAGAAGGTCAATGCAATGGGCAAGAAGAGACAACTTCGAATAGCCGTTATCGGAGCGGGTGCATCCGGACTGACCCTTGCGCACGAGCTTGAGAAGATCGGATGCACTGATTTTCTCATATTTGAGAAAGCCGATAGATTAGGAGGTACCTGGCGAGACAATAGCTATCCCGGCCTCAAGTGTGACGTACCCTCCCACGCTTACCGCTTTTCTTTTGCTCCAAATCCCGACTGGAAGGAAACCTGTTCGACGGGCGCAGATATACAGGCGTACCTGGAGAGTTGTGCAGAAAAATTCGGGTGGATGGAGAAGATTCGATTTCAAGAAGAAACCATCAAAGCCGAGTATGAGGACGCGGGTTGGAGGGTGACGACCACCAGCGGTGACCAGGGACGATTTGATGCTGTGATCACTGCGACGGGGGTTTTGCATCATCCGGTCTACCCGGACATCCCCGGTCGAGATCAATTCGCTGGCACCCAATTTCACTCCGCCAGATGGGACCACTCGTTCGACTATCGCGGTAAAAAAGTGGGTGTCATTGGCACAGGTTCGACCGCCATTCAAATTGTCGGTGCAATGGTGGACGAAGTGGAGACGCTTAAACTATTCCAACGCACTGCTCAATGGGTCCACCCTCTGGGAGACGGACCGATTACAGCAGAACAAAGACGTCAGTACCGGGATCACCCAGAAGAGATGGAGGCTTTGTACGATCATATTAATGCCGAGGGCGATCTAAACTTTTCAGCTGCTGTCGTCGGAGAAAACCCAGAAGCCCTAGCAGGATTCGAGGCGGGTTGTATGGAACACCTGCAAACGGTGCGGGATAGCGAACTCCGTGCAAAGCTCACGCCTAACTACAAAGTAGGCTGCAAACGGCTGGTGATGTCGGATAACTTCTATGACGCCATCCAGCGTGAGAATGCGGAAGTGATTACCGATCCGATCAGGCGTTTTGTTGAAAGTGGCATCGAAACAGAAAACAACCAATCCCACGATCTTGATTTGATTGTTATGGCTACGGGTTTTAATACACATCAACTCTTTCGTCCGATGGAAGTTATCGGCCCAGGTGGCACTACCATTGACGAGGCGTGGGAAAAACGAAATCAGGGCCATCGAACGGTTGCGGTACCAGGATTTCCTAACTGGTTCATGATTGGTGGTCCCACAAGCCCAATCGGGAATTTCTCTTGGCTGCGAACGGCCGAGACGCAAGCCAACTATATCTGCCAAATATTGTCCGCTATGGAGAACCAGGGCATCAAGGAAGTGGCACCTAAGCATGAAGCCGCGAAGGAGTTTAATCGGCAGGTTAGGGACAAACTGCCCACAACAGTTTGGGCGTCTGGATGTAATAGCTGGTACATCGATGAGAATGGTAACGTCGCATCTTGGCCTTGGACTTTTTCGAAATTCGCGCAAGATCTAAAGACCCCGAACTGGGACGAATACCGCGTCTCATGGGAGTCCCAATGAACACGCCCAATAACCCGGACAGGCGAACAGGCACTCTTGAGGTTGAGGGAAAGGCGGCCGTAGTAACGGGAGCAGCAAGCGGTATCGGACTGGCTATTGTTCGAGAGTTAGCCAACGCAGGTGCGCAAGTCATCGCTGCTGACTTGCGCAAAGATGTAGTATCTGTCTTTGAAAAAGAACCCCCAAAAACCGGCTCGTTGGTGCAGCCAATTCTTGCCGACGTATCTGTTGAGTCGGATGTGGAACGTATGATCGGTGAATGCCAATCGCGTTTCGGTCAGGTTGACATTCTGATCAATAATGCGGGATTAGGTGGTGTTGTGGGCAGCTTGACAGAGATTTCGCTGAAAGACTGGCGTGACACGTTCGCAGTATTGGTTGAGGGTGTCCTGTCCGGAATGAAGCATGCTGGTCGCGCGATGATTTCGCAAGGTACTGGTGGAAGCATAGTGAATATGGCATCAGTTGCTGGCTTGAACGGGGGAATCGGGCCGCTCGGATATTCCTCAGCTAAGGCTGCTGTCATCAGCATGACGCAGAATGCCGCTGTGGAACTGGCCGCTAATCGTATTCGCGTCAACGCCATCTGCCCTGGGGCAATATTCACCCCTATGTTTAGCGGCGATGGCGCCGCAAAGGCCGTATCTGTCGCTCAACCTTGGCCGGACCAAGGCCAACCAGAACAAGTTGCAGAGCTTGCTCGATTTCTTTGCAGCGACTCCAGCAACTTCATAACTGGTCAGGCCTATGTCATTGACGGCGGTCTTATGGCCGCTGGCACACGATTTCAGGGGCTTGTGGGCGTGATGCCCACCCAATCGATGTTTGTTGGCATACGCAACGAAGAACCAAGCACGTCTCCAAAAGCTTCTAGCGAAACCTAATAGCAGGTACCTATGACTTTTCCCCCGGTTGTATCAGCGAACGACATCAACTCAGATTGGATCCAGGCCGTTCTGGCGCAAAATGGCATGGATGTCCAAGTAAAGTTGCTTTCCACCGAGCCGATCGGAACTGGGCAGATGGCTCACAATCTTCGCCTTCATCTTGAAACAAGCGACCCGACGGGAGATTTTCCGAAGACGCTTGTCGCCAAAGTCGCCTCTCCCGATCCAACCAGTCGTGAGTCAGGCAGCGGCACGGCTGGTTTTTACACACGTGAAGTGAATTTTTACAAACATCTCGCCCCTTCCGCGAACGTCACGATTCCTCGGTGTTTTTATTCGGAGATGGACAGCTCAGAATTTGTCATTGTTTTGGAGGATCTGTCCCCCGCGAAGCCGGGTGATCAAATAGCAGGTGTATCTCTCGAACAAGCACAACTAGTGATGATGGAAGCAGCAAACCTGCACGCCTCTCATTGGGGGGATGCAGCCCTCGACGACGTGCCTTGGCTTGTCGGTTCAAATACGGAAGCGGGTAGGGCGAGCGCCAGTTTTCCATTCGCGCAATTCTGGCACCTCTTTTGTGAACGATACGCTGACCGGTTAACGGAAGAGGTTCGGGAAGTCGGTAATCGCTACGTTCGTGCAGATGATGCTTATCAAGCAGGGCGGGGCGGCCAGAGGTGTCTAGTCCACAATGATTTTCGTCCTGACAATATGATGTTTGCGACGTCAGAAGGCGGCTACCCGGTCTCGATCGTGGATTGGCAAACGCTCGGGCTTGGCCGTGGCGCTTCTGACCTCAGCTATTTCCTCGGTGGCGCGCTGTCCTCCGACGACCGCAAGGCACAAGAGGAATCCCTATTGCGTGAGTACCATGAGGCACTCGTCAGCATGGATGTGCGCGACCTATCGTTTGATCAACTCTTTGAGGATTACCGGTTCTACAGTTTTCAGCTTCT
>CAZRBP010000097.1:0-13456 GCA_964598305.1 uncultured Pseudomonadales bacterium
GACCCGACCCGAGTTGATCAGGTCAATGACCTTGCTGAACGCCGCTTGGGGCGTGAGCTGTTCCGCCATGCCGTCGATTTCCCTAAACATCCGCCACACCGGGTGGAGGCGACCCAAGGCTCCAAGATAAAGGCTTCCCGCAGCCTGCGCCATCGCTCAATCCAAACCGACTACAATCGTCCTGATTTTCCACCGAGGGCGGGGGCATGCCGAGGGTTGAACTGGACGGGGCGGAAATCGAGTACCGAGTGGCAGGCAGCGGCCGCCCCTTGGTTTTCTGCCACGAATTCGCGGGCAGCATGGAAAGCTGGGAGCCCCAAATCAGCCAACACGCTGCGCGGCTTCCAAGGGCGGCGCCCGAGCCTCTACACCCGCGAGGCGGATCTGGCCCAGCTCGACATGCCGCTCCTGCTGATCTGCGGCGATGAGGACGACCCCTGCATCGAGCCGTCGCTGTTCATTCACCGCGCCGTTCCCAAGTCCGGCCTAGCCATGCTGCCGCACACCGGCCACGCCTGCAATCTGGAGGAGCCCGCGGCGTTCAATGCCCTAGTCGCGGATTTCCTGGCGCGAGTCGAAGCCGGCAGGTGGGGGCCACGCCCCTTGGCGGATGGCGGCATCTGGGGGTCTCCCGTCCCAGAGTGAATGTCAGCAAAGGGGCGATGGAGGAGCAGCCAACGTCTTGGGCACATCGGAGAGAGTGCCACGGGTAACGGGAAACACATATACTCTGCAAATCAACTCAGCCCGGCTAGGAAACATGTCGATTCAAGAGGATTCTCTGCCACATGATTTGTTGAGCGACCTTGTCGAGGCTGCCGTCGGGAGAATCATCCGGGCGGGCGATCTTGATGACTTTCTCCCTTGGTTCAGCGATGAGGTGCACTGGCTATGCCGGTCGGCTCGCCTACCGTTGGAGGCAAGCGAGACGAAGGCCCTCGCTATGCAGCTCGGTCGTTCGATATGGGGGGCGACCCCCGCGCCGCACAACGATTTCAGGCCGCAGCCGCTGCCAAAGCCCGGCCGCAACGCACCGTGCTACTGCGGCTCTGGCCTGAAATACAAAAACTGTTGCGCACGCTTTCCGGCGCTGCCAGCCATGCGTTCGGCCGATATCTGGCCGGCCGTACTCGATGCGCTGCCGCAACGGGATTGCCGCCAAGTCGTCGCGGCCGGACGTGTGCCCACAGGGAGCCTGATCGTTGCGGCCGAGGAACTCAGAGCTTCAGGCGATTCCCGAAGGGCCATCGGATTCCTGGAGCCGATGTTCGGCGATAAGCTAGCCGGCACGGCACATCCACACGACTATGCCCTGTCGCTGCTCTGCGACCTGTACGACGTTGCGGACTGGCCGCGGAAAAAGATGAAGTTGCTGGAAAGGATCGTCACGGAAGCGCCCCGGTCCGAGTTGCGCTCCGAAGCCCTTCAGCGCATGGCCGTGATCCGGATGGACCGGGACGACCGCGACGGCGCTTGGGACGCATATAACCAGGCGCTGCGCGACACGCCAGGCAACCCTGCGGTCGGCTTGCTCGAAGTCCACCTCCTCATGAGTGAACACCGGCCCGAGCGGGCGCGTGAGAGTGCGCGTGTATGGCGCAAACGCCTGATGAAGCTGAACGCCGAGGACGTCAAAGGGGTGATCGATTTTATGACGACCATCGCCAAGGATCCCTACCGGGCCATGGCGCAAACGTGCATCGACGCAGTCGGCGGAACCGGCCAACGGCTGCTGGATGCGCTGCCGGATATCAGTGAGCGCCCGCTGCCGCAGTACGAAGTCACCACTGCGCCAGCACCCGATCCGGGCGGCAACCCCGAGGCGAACATCGCAACGCAACTGCGCGGAATGGGCATGACGGAGGAGGACATCCGCAAGTGGACGCCTGAATTGCTTGAGCAGACCCGGAGCATGGCGCAGAGCGACGAACCGCTCGACTCGGCCCCCGACCCGCACTTCACGCTCCAAGCGCCGGAGGGGCTGCGGGTGCTGGAAGCGGACTGGCACGCCATCTATTCACCGGGCAAGCCGTTCTCCATCGACGATGTGCCGCGCCAAACTGGGTACGAGTACCCTTGGAATCCCGACGAAGAGGAGGTTTGGATGGACTTCCTGGACCGTCATCCGGAAGCGTTCGACAGCGTCGATGTGCTGGACGATCTCGCCACCGCCGTGGAACTTCATCCGATGAGCGATTCGATGAGTTTCCGGGAAGTGATGCAGGCGCCCCTAGTCGAACGCAGCGTCCGCATCCTGCGCCAAGCGGCCGGAGAGGCCGGCCCGTCCGGCGACCTGCGCCTGCCATGGACCGATGCCCGGAACCGGCCCGGGCTGCGTTGCTTGGCGCGCGCCCAGTCCCTAGCGTTGAAGCAGAGCGACATCGAGCGGGCGCGGGCCCACGCGGAGCTTCTGCTCGCACTCAACCCCGGCGACAACCACGGGATCAGGACTTTCCTGATGAACATCCACCTGAGAGCGGGCGACGACGAGGCGGCGGTGTTGCTGGCTTCGAGCTACGAGGACGACATGTTTGCGGAACTGCCCTACGGCCGGGTTCTCGCACTGGTTCGAATGGGCCGGATGGACGAGGCATCCGTAGCCGCCCGGCTCGCGGTGGACCGATTGCCGGAAGTGCGCCGCTACCTGATGCGGGAGCGAGCCCGCCAACCCCGTACCGATCTGCACCACGTCGCTCTGGGAAGCAAGGAGCAAGCCTGGCTCTACCGGGACGAGATGCGCGACCTCTGGGTGGGCGAACCCGAAGCGATGGCGCTGATCCGGCGGACCCGGCCCTCTCCCGGCACCCGCGAGGGCTGAAGGGCGTACCGTCCAGACAAGCGGTCGGGCGGGGTTCGGCAAAGGAATCGCGTCTAAAATCGACTGCGGAAACGGCTGGCAGAGCTGGCAAAAAGGGCCCTTTATCGTTAACCGTCAGGCCGGGACCACTTTAACCGCCGCCAAGTTCCTGTCCTCCCGGCTGAACGCCACGCCCACGAGGTGAATCGGCTCTTTCCGGTCCCGGTACTTCTCGGCATAGCCTTTTTCCCGCATCTGCCCAATGGCCTGCTGGGCGACCGAATCGCCGTCGCCTTCCGTTTCAGCCATCTTGAACTCGAACACGAACACTTGGCCGCCGTGGAGCGCCACCATGTCCGCCCGGCCCCTGCCGGAGGAGTCCTCCACGCGGAGACTCAAGCCGATGGTGCGGAAGCAGGCGTAGAGCATCCCCGCGTACCATGCCTCGTAGCGGGCCGGGCTGTTGCTGCCCTGCCATTGGTAGGGAATCCCGGCGAGGAATGACCGCAGACAGTCCGCGAATCCGTCGAAGTCGTTGCTGGCCAGCAGGCGGCCGAGTTCCTTGCCATGATCCGACACCTCCTTGGCCTGCCGACCCAAATGGCCCAGCAATCCCTGATTCAGGCTCTGGCGCACCTCCAAATTTGGATAGTCCAAGGTGTAGAAGGTCTGAACGCCATCCCATTCCTTATCCACTATCGTCAGGTAGCCGGCCTGGAACAACAGCGCATCGATGCCGACGTCCCCAACGTCGAACCTGGACAGCTGCCTTGCGTCCGTGCCCCGGCGCTCCAACTCCATCGGGCTCACCTCCCGGTCCATCATCATCCGGAACAGGAAGGCGGGGGAGCCGGTCTCGAACCAGTGGGCCTCGAAGTTGCGGGTTTCGAAAAGCAGCAGCAGGTCGTACGGGTTGTAGAGCTTCTCGTCACCAAGCCAGTGGTAGCCGTTGTACCACTCTCGGATCCGCTTCCGGTCGAGTCCCCGCAGTTCCGGGGCGAACACGGTTTCCAGATCGGCGTCGGTGTAGCCGCAGATGCCGGCGTATTTGGGGTCGAGGCTGATGTTGCGCAGGTTGTTGAGACCCGAAAAGAGGCTCACCCGGGAGAACATGCTGACCCCGGTGACGAAGGCAAAGCGGACATCCCGGGCGCTGTCCTTGATGATGCCGTAGAACCCCCGTAGGTAGTCTCGGTTGGCGGTGGCCATTTCTGGCCGGTCGATGACGTCCAAGATCGGCTTGTCGTACTCGTCAACCAGCACCACGACCTGTTGGCCGGTGGCGTGGTGCAGGCGGTCCAGAAGCTCCCGCAGTCGCGACGGGGCAGTGCGCGGCAATTGCGCCGGGCCAAGTCCGGCGTTCCGCTCTATGATCGCCAACTGGCTTGAAACGTCGTCCTCAAGGTCACCGGCCTCGTTGTATTTCCCCCCAAAGCTCAGCCTGACCACCGGATGCTTGATCGACCAATCCCAATGCCCGTGGATGTCCAAGCCCCGGAACAGGGTTTCGTTTCCCTCGAAGAGTTCGCGCAAGGTATCAACCAGGAGGCTCTTGCCAAACCGGCGTGGGCGGGACAGAAACCAGTATCTCCCCGATTCCACTAACCGGCGGATGTGGGGCGTCTTATCGACGTAATAGCAATCCTGCTCCCGAATCGTGCGGAAATCCTGGATGCCGATCGGGAGCTGGCGGCGGGTCATTGTCCGTGGGCTTGGGAGGGAGTTTTGGCATCATATCACCCTAATCGTGCGCCTATGCAGCCCAACAGTCCCCCAGTTAAGCCGCCGAGGCACAGCCATGCACCGCTTCCGGCAGCCGCCAAGTGAAACGCGGCGCAACGACCTAGCCAGCGAGCAGAACGTCGGCCGGATTGCAACCCATCGGTTCTGGTGTGGAAGGCCGAAAATGTGCGGCCGGAAGAAGGCAATCAAGCTATGCCTCCCTGCGCCGCGGGGGTATTATGCTCAGATCACAACAAAAGCATGGGAAGTGCGCAAGCCATGAAGCCAGAGAAGCGAATCTACTGCGTTGAGGGCGTTCACGACTGGGGTAGTGGTCAGATCGAACCCACCGTCGAGCCGATGCTGGAGCTGTTGCAGAAGACGGGCTATTGGCCCCACTACCAGCACAGAACCTGCGCCACCATCCCTGAGCTTGAGTGGCGATTGACGAAGGAGTGGTCCGAATGGTGCAGCAAAGGGTCAATACTCCACTTCTTCACGCATGGGGATCAAGACCAAATCTGGCTCCAACCTAATGCTCAGGGCGTCGGCATCCTGACTCTCAAGGAGTGGCTTGACTGCACTGGGTGCCATGTTCATTTCGGCGGTTGCGGCACGTTCAGCCGGGACGAAGAGAACCATAACCTAAGGAGCTTCATGAAAGACACCGGGGCTGCGTCGGTCTCCGGCTACGCAGCGAAAGAGGTTTACTGGCTTGGGTCCGACAAACCAGCGCTGCCGCTCGAACTCCAGCTATTCGGGTCGTTGAAAGATGTGAAACTCGAACGCAACGCCAAGAATAGGCCGGGGAAACTCAGGAAGATCGAACAGGAGATCAATAGTCGGTTCGGCGACTGTGACTTCCAGATGCTCGTGCGCGAGTAGGGTCTTGGTCATCCTCTCTCCGTGCAAATCAGAGATTACAGGAGATCAGTTGTGAGTGGGTGCCTCAATGGGCATGGCAACTTCAAGCAGCAGCGGTCGGTGTTGCCATGCCACAGCGCCGACACTGACGTGTCCAACACGGCGCCGAAGCCCAGCCGGTCCGTGTCCTGCATCGTTCCAATTGAAGTGCCTCGGACGCTTAGCAGCTTACAGGATGACCCGCTCTATCAGGCCAAGGCCGTTAGCAGGTCCACGGATGGTTGGGCGGCCGTGGATCACGACCAAGTTCTTTATGGCGACCCAGATATCAAGGGCTGAAAGCCTGTAGCCTTGAGAGGACATCGGTTCTTGAATCGAAACAATGGCAACCATTGGAAGTGGAGCGTGTTTTACCACAACCCCGAGGATCCCAAGGTCTGGGTTGAGAAACTCTACGGGTGGGGCTACACGCTGAACATGGCCCGGCCAATGTCCTGGGTGATCCTCGTGGCCATCCTGTTGGCGGTCTTGGTCCTGTTTCGGCTGACGACCTAGCCCACCCTTACCAGTGTTCTTCGGGAAGGGTTCGCGACTGCAGCTCACTCAGAGCTTGGTCTAGTCCTGTAGGGATTTCTTCTTCGTAAACGGCATTGAGCTGTTCTGTGACTCGCGACGCCTCGAGACGCTCCATGGGCTCCTGGTCCGCAGTTGTATCGGTGCCGCTCATCTGATCACACAAACTCCGCTCAAAAGCGCTAATGCGCCTCGTCCCAGTTGGCGCCGACGCCGCAATCCACCAGCAGCGGCACTGACAGTTCGGCGGCTGCGGCCATGCGCTCCGTTACGCCTGCAAGTAGCGCGTCCACCGCGTCTTCGGCCACTTCGAAGACCAGTTCGTCGTGGACCTGCATGATCATCAGCGCATCGATGCCGCTGGTGGCGAGCCAGTCATCGACGCTGAGCATGGCCCGCTTGATGATGTCGGCGGCGGTGCCCTGCAAGGGCGCGTTGATGGCGGCGCGCTCGGCGCCTTGGCGGCGCTGCATTTGGCGGGCGTTGATTTCGCGCAGGTACAGGCGGCGGCCGAAGACCGTCTCCACGTAGCCTTGGTCGTGGGCCAGGGCGCGGGTGCCGTCCATGTAGTCGGCCACGCCGGGAAAACGGGTGAAGTAGCGGTCCATGTGGGCCTTGGCCTCGGGCTGCGGAATGCCCAACTGGCGGCTTAGGCCGAAGGCCGACATGCCGTACATCAGGCCGAAGTTGATGGCCTTGGCGTTACGCCGGTCCTCATCGCTCACGGTTTCCGGCGCGCCGCCGAACACTTCGGCGGCGGTGGCGCGGTGGATGTCCTGGTTGGCCGCGAACGCCGACAGGAGGCCCGCGTCCTGGGACAGGTGCGCCATGATGCGCAGCTCGATCTGGCTGTAGTCCGCGGCTACGATGCGCCGCCCTTCCGGCGCGCTGAACGCTTGGCGCACCCGGCGGCCTTCGGCGTTGCGGATGGGGATGTTCTGCAGGTTCGGATCCGCCGAGGACAGCCGGCCGGTGGCTGCCACCGCTTGATGGTAGGAGGTGTGGATGCGGCCGGTGTTCGGGTCGATGTCGAGGGGCAGCTTGTCGGTGTAAGTGCCCTTGAGCTTGGTCAAGGTGCGATGTTTGAGGATCACCTTGGGCAGGTCATATCCTCTCGCCTCAAGGTCGCGTAGCACGGGCTCCGCAGTGGAAGGCTGGCCCTTGGGGGTCTTGCGCAGCACCGGCATGTCCAAGCGTTCGAAGAAGATTTCCTGAAGCTGCTTGGGGCTATCCAAGTTGAATTCCGACCCGGCTATCGTCCACGCCTCCTCCTGCAATGCGACGATTTGCTCGGCGAGCTCTTGGCTCTGCCTGCGCAAAGCCGCACCATCAAGGGCCGCCCCATTGCGCTCGATGCGCGACAGCACCGGAATCAACGGCAGCTCGATGTCCTCGAACACCCGGACCAGGCTCGGGTGCTGCTCAAGCTTCGGCCACAGCGCTTGGTGCAACTGCAAGGTCACGTCGGCATCCTCGGCGGCGTAATCGGACGCGGCTTCCAAATCCACCTGATCGAAGCTCAACTGCTTGGCGCCTTTTCCGGCCACGTCCTCATAGTGTGTCGTGCGCACCCCCAAGTGCTTGCGCGCCAAGTCATCCATGTTGTGGCGACCCGCGGTGCTGTCGAGGACGTAGGATTCCAGCATGGTGTCAAAGGCGATGCCCGCCAGCGGCACGCCCACCCGGGCGAGCACGTTCATGTCGTACTTCAGGTGTTGGCCGACCTTGGGCTTGTTCGGATCCGCCAGTAGGGGCTTGAGCTTGCTCAGCACCAAGTCCAAGGGCAGTTGATCGGGCGCGCCGGGGTAGCGATGGCCCACCGGCACGTAGGCCGCCCGATGCGGCTCCACGGCGAAGGAGAAACCCACCAACTCGGCCTGCATGTAGTTGATGCTGGTGGTTTCGGTGTCGAAAGCGAACAGCGGCGCCGCTTCAAGCTGCGCCATCCAGGCATCGAGAGCCGCTTCAGTGGTGACACACTCATAATGACGATCCTGAGCGGGCTCCGGTTCGCCATCCTCAAGCTCGCCCAGCCAACTGTTGAACTGATAGCGCTCGAACAGCGCCCTGAGCGCCTCGGCATCTTCCTGCGGCGGCGCGGTCAGCTCCGCCATGGACGCGCCAACATCCACATCGCACTTGATGGTGGTGAGCTCTTGCGACAGCGGCAGATGGCCGAGGCTGGCCCGCAAGTTCTCGCCGATCTTGCCCTTGATGCTGTCCGCCGCCGCCATCACCGCGTTCAAGGAACCGTGTTCATGGAGCCACTTGGCTGCGGTCTTTGGCCCCACCTTTGGCACGCCCGGGATGTTGTCCACCTTGTCGCCCATCAGCGCCAAGTAGTCGATGATGAGTTCCGGGGGCACGCCGAACTTCTCGACGACGCCCTCCCGGTCCATGCTGGTCTCGCTCATGGTGTTGAGCAGGGTCACGCGCTCATCCACCAACTGCGCCATGTCCTTGTCGCTGGTGGAGATGAGAACGGCGCGGCCCTGGGCGCTGGCCTGGCTGGCCAGGGTGCCGATCACGTCATCCGCCTCGACCTCGGGGACGGTCAGCAGCGGCAGCCCCATGGCGCGGATGATTTCGAAGGTGGGCTCGATTTGCCGGCGCAAATCGTCGTCCATCGGCGGCCGATTGGCCTTGTACTCCGAATAGAGATCGTCACGGAAGGTCTTGCCCTTGGCGTCGAAGACGATGACCAGGGGGCTGCCCGGATAGTCCTTGGCGAGCTTGCGGATCATGGCGATGACGCCGCGCATGGCGCCGGTGGGAAAGCCGTCCGCGGCGGTCAGCGGTGGCAGCGCATGGAAGGCGCGAAAGAGGTAGGTTGACCCGTCCACGAGGATCAGGGGTTTGTCGTTTGCCGCCGCCTCTGCCACCATTGGACCCATGCCCGCCAACAAACCGACAGTGTGGCTCGCCTCGGGCGCTTTGGCAATGCGCAGGCGCATTGCTCTTGCCGGGTTCGCGGCAGCCTTGTCGCTGGCCGTCAACGGGGCTCATGCCTCCGAGCCGGAAGGGCTGCGCGGCCCCGATGTCACCATCATCGCTGGCGAGGAGCGCACCGTTTACGAGTACCGGCAAAACGGCCACCTGCGCATGGTCAAGATCGTCCCCAATTGGGGCAAGCCGTACTACCTGTTTCCCCGCGACCAGACCGCTGGCTTCGGCGACTTGGAGGAGGCCGACATGCTGCTGCCGACCTGGGTGATCGTCGAGTTCTGATGAACGCCGTCACCCGCTTGGAACGGGCTGACCTCGAAGCCGTGCTTGACCGCTATGACGTGGGCGAACCCGTTGATTTCCGACCTGCCGCCCACGGCATCGAGAACAGCAACTACTTCGTCCGCACCGACACCGAAGGGATGCCCCGTGAGTGGGTGCTTACTATCCTCGAACAGGCGCCCAATGCTGGCGCTGTGTTCGCGCTTCTGCTCGACCTTTGCTTCGCCGCCGGGCTGCCGGTGGCACCGGTGCGGCGCAGCGCCGCCGGCAACCTGCAGGAATCCCTGCGCGGCAAGCCCCTCCTGCTCACGCCGAGGCTGCCCGGCAGCCATCCGGACCGGCCCACCGCCGCCCAGGTTCAAGCGCTGGGTGCCGCCATCGCAAAACTGCACCTGGCCACTCGAAATCCAAGCTTCGCAACCCCCGCCCATCCCCGTGATGAAGACTGGCTGCGGCGCACCGCCGAGGCGGTCTGCGGCCAATTGACGGCCAGCACCGCCCGATTGCTTGAAAGCTCGCTGGGCCGGGTCACCGACCTGCTGCGCGGCGAAGACCTAGCGGGCCTCCCGGCAGGCATCATTCACGGCGACCTGTTCCGCGACAACGTCCTGTTCGACGGCGACCAGCTCACTGGACTGCTGGACTTCCACCACGCTTCCCGAAGCTGGCTGATCTACGACCTCGCCGTTGCCGGCAACGACTGGTGCAGCGACCCGGATGGCCAGTTGGACGAAGGCCAGGCCAGCGCCCTGCTCGCCGCGTACCATGAGCACCGTCCGCTCACCCAAGCCGAAGTCGAACGCTTCCCCGACTTCATGGCTTACGCCGCATTGGCCTTCTGGCTGTCCCGTCTATCCGCCGCAGCCAAGGCGCATGCTGACCAGAAGGTTCGAGTCAAGGCCCCAGACGAATTCCAGCGCATCGTCACCGATCGGATGAACCGCGAATTCGGGCTCAACATCTGACTCTAACGCTTTGGCCTTACCGCCAGAACCAAGCCGGCGGCGAGCAGCATGGGCAACGCGAACATCAGGAACAGGGTCGCCACTTCCACCCCAACCTCCAGCACGAAACCGGCGATGGCCGGAGACAGCACCGCGCTGAACCGCCCGATGCCGATCGCCCAGCCGATGGCCGTCGTTCGTATGTCAACGGGGTAAACGTCCGCCACTAGGGCATAGAGGGCAATCACCGCTGCGTTGACCCCAAGACCAATGCACACGGCCAGCGCCGAAAGCGTGCCGATCTGTCCTAGCGTGAGGCTGAACGCAGCCATGGCCGCAAACCCCAAGCCCATGAGCAGGGCCGTGGTCGTGGTGATGGACAGCCGGGCGGTGAGCAGCCCGATGACCACCACGCCAATCAAGGCGCCCACTTGAATCAGCACGCCGATGGACACGCCGTCAGAGACATCGAATCCCGCATCCACGATGATCTTGGGCGTCCAGGTCTGGGCGAAGTAAAGCGACGACAGGGTCAGAAAGAAGGCGGCCCAAACCAGCAGCGTCTGCCGGCGAAACGCCGGTGTCAAGAGCTCGGCGACCCGATTGGCCGCCGTGGCCGACGCGCTGTGGATGTCCGGCAAGCGGTGGAGCCGGGGCCTCTTCATCTTGTCGAGCACCCGATTGATCCGGTCGAGCGTGCCCTTCTCGCGGCGCGTCAACAGGTATTCGATTGACTCTGGCAGAAACACCAGCGACAGCGGAATCATCAGCCCCGTCAGCAGGCCGCCAACCAGGAACACCGCCTGCCAATCAAAGGCTTCGAGCAGGTACAAGGTGACGAAACCGCCGAATATGGCGCCGATTGGATAACCCGCCATGGAGAAGCCGATGGCGACCGCCCGCCGTCGGTCGGAGGCGAACTCCGCCACGATCGTGGTGAGGCTGGCGATCATCGTACCGATGCCGAGCCCGGTGATGAATCGGGCGGCCGTCAGTTGCGCAAGGTCTGCCGTGAAGGCGCTGGCCACCATGCCGAGGCTCGTGACCGCCAGGCTCAGCAGAATGGCCGGGCGCCTGCCGTAGCGGTCGGCCAAGGGGGACAGGAGCAACGAACCGGCCGTCATGCCCGCCAGCCCGGCGCTGAGGAGAATGCCTAGTGTTTCCGGCGACAGCCGCCATTGCTGGGCGATTTCGGGCGCCAAAAAGGCGATGACCAGAATGTCGAAGCCATCAATCGTGTTGATCACGAGGCAAATGGCCACCGCACGGACCTGGAAGAAGGACATGCGGCCCTTGCGCAACTGCTCTGTCAGCCCTATGTCCAACCTGCGATCCTTCCAATGGACTTGGCGGCTGGCGCCAACGGGCTTTTCTTCATCGCCAATAAAGCCTTCAGCGCGTTCGTCCGGAATAACTGTGGGAAGTCGATGAACCCACCACCGGATGAGTTGCTCCACGCTGCTTGGGATCGGGGCCAAAACGGTTGTCGCCCGCTTCGCCATCGAGCACCATCAGGACAGCCAACCAAAGGAGGCCCACCGTCGGTATCAAGCCGACGAACCACCACCACCCGCTGCGCCCCGTATCGTGGAGCCGACGCACGATGACGGCGTTGCTCGGGAGGGCCATGGCGAGACCGAACAAGCAGAAAAAGACACCGACTCCTGTCTCCCCAACAAATGTGCCGAGCGCAACGTCCAAGCCTGCCGCAAGCAGACCAAAGATGAAGTAGAACAGGTAGAAGAACCAGAACTCCTTGCGCTGCGCACGACCGGAGAACTCCGCATACTTCCCCATCGCCAAAAGAAACCAGTTCATCCGTCCTCCTACCAGCCGTATAGCAGGAGCCGGGGCACTCCGGCTGACCTCAAGAATTTGCGAGCCATGCGCCTATTCTCAATGCACCGCCTGAGCGGGCTGAAAATAGGGCACACCGCCGTAGCGACCGGCCAAATAGGCTCGTTCCAGGTTCTCGACCCCTTTGCGGGGCCGAAAGTCCGTCAGTGGAAACAATGTCGTTGCCAGTTCCCGATCGCGCTCGCAGAACCAGATTTGGTCGCGCCGGAAGACTTCCTGGTTAAGAATTGAGGTTTCGTGGGTGGAGAAGATGAGTTGCGCACCGTTGCGGTTCCGGTTCGGGTCGTGAAACAAGTTGATCAGGAACCGCACCAAGGCCGGGTGCAATTGGTCGTGCAGCTCATCAAGCACCACAACGTACCCCCTCTCTAGCGCGTCGAGCCAAGGGCCGGCCAAGGCAAAGACTTTCTGAGTTCCGTCTGACTCCTCGGCCAAATCGAGCTCAACCGTATGGCCTCCGGACACTTTATGCGACAGCTGAGGTCTGACCAGCTTGGCATCGGAAAACTCGCGCACAATCTCGTCCCGCACCCCGGACGGCATGTCACTAGGCATTAGATCGGGGGAAAAGGCTGCTTCGACAAGGCGAATGTCTGAAACGGCCAGGTCCGCCTGTCGCAGAAATCCCACGATTTCTTCCTTCCGCCGTCCTTCACAGCACTCCACCGTGAAACTATTGGACCAACCGCCGATGCCTGCGACATGTAGATGGTCCTTGAACCAGTCGAACAAGGGCTGCAGTTGACTGCTATTCAGGGTAACCGCAGTTGATAGGAACAGTGCGTTCGGCCGCGTGGACCTGCGCCAAACCTCCTTTTCGCCAAACAGCTTGTCGCCAAACTTGAAGTCTCCGGAAGCGCTTCGTTCGAACCAAGTCTGCATGCGCCCTTGTGGCCAAGCATATAGCCATTCATCAACTATGGCCTCGCTGGTCACCGAGAAGCCGTACTGATAGCGGACGCCCTCAGCAAGACACTGCACCTCGAAGGTCGTCGGCTTAGTTTCACTGGCCGCATCGAAGCGGAAGGGCGCAACCGGCAGCGCATCCAGCTCGCTGGCGGAGCGCAGCACAATTCGCTGCATGGTTTCGAGCGCCCTAAGGAGATTGGTCTTGCCGGACGCGTTGGCACCGTAGATGGCTGCCGAGCGCAAGAGGGCAATCGGCCGGGCGCTGCCCACCGCCACTTCGATGGTGTGGGTGGTTCGCCGCTCCTTCCCTGAGTCAGCCACCAAGGTCAAGCTCGCCTGATCCCTAATCGATCTGAAGTTCTCAACGGAAAATTCAATCAGCATACACAGCCCTTTTCGGTTCGGAATATGGCGAGAATTGACAACAATACCACTTAAATCGGCACTAATGGCCGATTTTGCGAGATTGAAGCAAGTTCGCCGCCCAATTGCGGCAATGTGCTACTGTGCTTTCAGCAGAAACAGCGTGAAGAAGTCATCGGCATCGCTCCAGCTGGCCTCG
>CAZRBP010000098.1:0-8039 GCA_964598305.1 uncultured Pseudomonadales bacterium
AGGATTTCTTTCCGCAAGCCATGGAGAGCATCGAGACCATGGCCGCATTTCTGGACCGCAAACTCTCAAGCTGAGAGGAGGTGCGCTAGAGACCCTCAACCGCAAGGGCCCCAGCGGCTAGGGCGCGGCTAACCAGAGCGCAATGCCGTGACGATGGGCAACCGCGCCGCGCGAAGCGCCGGAAGCAGCCCACCGACCGCGCCTAGCAGCAGAGCACTGCACAGCCCAATGAACAGCAGCCGTGGCGTCACAGAAAATTCGAACGCCACTTGCGACATGCTGCCTACATTCAAGGTGGAACTGGAGAGGCCGTCGTACAGCAGATACACAACGGTACTGCCTAGGAGGCCGCCAACAAGGGCAAGCAGCAAAGCCTCAGTCATCACCGAAACCACGACCGGGGCATTGGAGAAGCCCAGCGATCTCAACGTGCCGATTTCCACTGAACGGGTGCTCACGGACGAGTACATGGTGTTGATCGACGCAACCACGGCGCCAAGGCCCATGATTGCGCCGATTAAGTAGGCGAAGGACTCCACCATGCCAGCCTGGGCTTGCGATTGCCGGGCATAAAAGCCCCGTTCGCCGACGAGGTCCGCGCGCAACCGGGGTTCCTGTCTGATGTGCTCGCTCACGGTCGCAGCGTCGCTTCCCTTGTCGAGCAACACTCGGGCGGTGCTGACCACGCCGTTGCGCCGGAAGGCGGCCTGCGCGATCGGCAGATCCATCCACACTTCGGAGTCGTGCGCCCGGCCTTGGGCATCGAAATGCCCCACTACGTGCCACAGTTTGTTGCGAAAGCTGATTTTGCTCCCGAGGGCGAGGCCCGCATAGGTTTCGCTCGCGTTTACCCCGACGAGCAATTCGTTCTTTCCGGGCTGAAACAACCGGCCGGCCACCAGCTTCAAGCCCGGTCGAAGCTCGAAGGCGGCAGCTCCCACGCCGCGGGCCACGGCAACTCCGGGCTTCCCCGTCTCCCTGGTGACTAGGTCAACCACCACCACCAATTCGCCGCTAACCGTGCGTATTCCATCCACGCCCTTGAGCACGTTGACTTCCATGGCGGACAGCCAACCGGTGATCTCATCCTTTGTGCCACTGCGCAACACAAGAGCCCGGTCCGGATGGCTGGTTTCCTTCAAGGCGGATTGAATTCCTTCAGACATCGAAAGCAGCCCGACGATCACCGCAACAACGCCGGCAATGCCAACGACGATGATAGAGGACGAACCCTTGCGGGAAAGGATGCTGCGCAGGCTCATTGCCGTGATGTTGAATGTTTGCCGGAACATGGCTATCGCTCCCTTAACGCGTCGACGATGCTGAGACGCTTTGCGGAAACCGCGGGATAGGCGCCAATGGTCAAGCCCAACAGTGTGGCCAGACCCAGCGCGTGCAGTGCGCTCCGCCCACTTATGTCAAAGCTGCCGATCATCCCGCTCAAGTTCGCATTAAGGCTCGGCTCCAGAAGCAAGGCAATGCCTACGCCAACCATTCCCCCGCCCACACAGAGTGCCACCGCTTCAGCGAGCACCAGCGTTGCCAGAGAACCGTCGGAAAAGCCCAGCGTTTTCATGGCGGCCAACTCCGGCACTCTTTCGGAGAACGCCTGTGCCGCTGTATTGCCTGTCAACAGAATGATCGTGAAGAAGACGGCCATCAGAATGGTGCTGCTGATCGCTCCCACGTCTCCGAGTTGGCTTGCGAACTGACGAAGATACTCATCTTCCGTAGTGCTCCTGGTGGGGTCGGAAGAGTTTTCGAACATGCCGTCAATCGTTTGTATGGTCGCTTCGACTTCCATCGGATCGGTTACCCGGGCAACAAGCCACCCGACCTGATCCCTTCCCCAGCTAACCACGGCTTCATTGAAATAGTCGTAGTTGATGAGCAGGAGCTGCCCTCCTGAATACTGGAAGGTGCCTGCGAGCTCGAACTGCCATGTCCAAGATCCGTCGTCTTGGGGAAAGATGTCCTGCATGATGGGAATTCTGTCACCGGGCATCCAGCCGTACTGCGCGGCAAGCGCCTCGGAGGCCACTGCGGAAACCCGGATGCTCTTGAATCGATCGAGCGTGTCAGCCGCGACTCGCTGCTCCCTGAAGATGTCGAAGTAGCTCTCTGGATCGACTGGATAGGTGGCGAAGGCGTTCTGCGGCTCCCTGTAGTAGCCGCCGAACCAGCTCATGTTCGCAACTTGATCAACTTCATCCAGCGAACGAATCTGTTGCACGTAGGCAAGCGGCAGGTTGTCCGTCAGCGAGTACTTGGAATCAATGACGATTCTGTCCATGCCCTCCAGTGCCACCTTGCCGGAAAAGGCGTCCGAGATGGCCTGAAGGAGCATGAACAGCAGGAAGGCGATAACCAAGGAGATGAATGTGAGCGACGTTCGCGTTGGCTTGCGCAGCAGATTTCCCCACATCAGCGAAAGCAGATTCATGCCACCGTCCTCGTTGACTCAGGCTTCATGTTCTCTTTGCCTGCGGCCGAGACCAGCGTTCCCTTGTCCATGTGCCGCGTGTATTGGGCATGACTGGCGGCCTTTGGATCATGGGTCACCATGACGATGGTCTTCCCAAGCTCTTGATGCAGCGTTTGAAGCAGTTCCAAGATCTCATCAGCCGTGCTGCGGTCGAGGTCGCCGGTCGGTTCATCGCATACCAACAGGCACGGGTCGGAAACCAAGGCCCGCGCTATGGCGACCCGCTGTTGCTGGCCACCGGAGAGCTCGCCTGGCTTGTGTTTTCCCCGGTCACCCAATCCGACGATGTCCAAAGCCAAAGCGGCGTTCTTGCGGCGCTCGGAACGTGACAGGCCGGTGAGCAACAACGGCAATTCAACGTTCCGCTGGGCGGTCAATACAGGAAGCAAGTTGTAGAACTGAAATACGAAACCGACGGACTTAGCCCGCCAACGGGAGAGGGATCTAGCGCTCACGGAGTCCAGCCGCAGACCGTCGACCTCAATCTCGCCCGAAGTTGGTGTGTCGAGACCACCAATCAAATTGAGCAAAGTCGTCTTCCCTGAACCGGAGGGCCCCATCAAGGCAATAAAAGCGCCGTTGTTCACGGACAAGTTCACGTTGCGCAATACGCCGACGTTCTCGGCCCCGCGAACGTAGTCCTTGCATAGGTTCGCACACCTGATCAATTCGCTCATAACCCGATGCTCCAATCCAGTTTGTTAACCTGCCACAATGGCTTCTGCACCGACTCCGCTGACAAAGCCAACCTGCACCCCCATGTTGGGCAGCACCCGGTCATCCTTCTCCAGCAGGCCGATGCGCACCCGCACGGTGGCCTTGTTGCGGTCCGCCGTGGGCACGATCGCTATGACTTGCGCTTCATAGCTGTTGCCCGGATAGGCGTTCAATCTGACCCTCACGGGCTGATGGGGGAACACTCGATTGAGATAGGCTTCGTTGATGTCCACCTCGACTTCCAGCGAATCCATGTCGACGATCGTGCCTATCCCGGTGCGCGTGAAACCGCCTCCAGCCGACATGGGTGATACCACTTCACCAGGGTGAGCCGACTTGTCTATCACCACACCGGAGAAAGGCGCCCGTATGCGGGTGTCGGCGACCCGCACTTCGCGCACCTCACGGTGACGCCGGGCGACTTCAATCTCGTGTTGGGCGCTGGTGAGTCTCGCCAGCAACCCTTCCCTAGCAAGACGGTCCTCATCTAGGCGCTCCACGCTCACAAGGTGACGTTTGGCCAGCTCCTCGGAACGCGCCAGGCGCTTGCCTGCGTGATCAACGGATACTTGCAGCTCGCGCAATCGTGACTTGGCCGACCTCAGGCGGGACTCGGCAAGCGCAAGCTCCGCCTGCACGGCCGAGTCATCGAGCAGCGCGATTACCTGACCGGACTGGACTTGGTCGCCTTCCTCAACGAACACGCTCGTGAGCTTGCCCGTGATCTTCGCGCTGACAGTCGCCTTTCTGCGCGCCACGACGTAGCCAGTTGCATCAAGAATCATGACAGGATCTTGGTCTTGGGACGCAGCAGGCTGATCCGGTGCCCGAGTCGTGGTCAGTTCTGGAGTTGCCAGAACATTGACGTTGACGGCTTCCTTCTCTTGCGGCGCACGTGGTTGGAATCCATCCGATCTGGCTGTTTCAATGGAGCCCCAATTCATAACAACCAAGCTACCGCTGACTGCCAGGGCCACCGCACCCAGCAACAGCCCTTTCCATGGAGTTGTCGCTGGGCGCTCAACCACAGCTCCAACCGGCTGATTGGCCCGTTCTATCTTGAGCTCTTTCAGCAACTCCATTCTGTCTTTGGTTGATCTATCCACTGTGCCCAACATCGGGAAAAGGCCGACGCTCCGCCTGCGAAACTGCTGACTAAAGGCTAGTGGCTATTGGGAGTGCCAATCTCCCCAAAAACTGCTGGAGGATTGTCAATTTCAGAAATTTGGGAGGTTTTTGAGAATCTGCGAAGCTTTATTCTGACGTCTGATCGGCGGAATCGCGGGGGTCGTCGAGGGCTCGGGCGCGAAATGCCGATGGCGTCTCGCCATTGATCTCCCGAAACGCCCGGTTAAACGTGTTAATCGATTGGTAGCCCACTGTGAGTGCTATCGTCAGTATCGGCGTCCGGACCTCATTCGGATCGGACAGCATCTCGCAGGCCTCACGGAGGCGATAATGATGCAGAAAAGCATTGAAATTTCGGAAGCCCAACTCTTCGTGGATTAGCTTTCTCAGTCGATATTCGGGAAGCCCCAGCTCATCCGCAAGCGATCGTATCGATATCTTGGGGCGTCGATAGACGCGATCGACATTCAGAAGCCGGATCAGTGTGCCTGCCATACGCGCTGATTCGGCATCGCCCTTGCTTCTTGCCGGCGTCAACGGGCTGTCTCGCGATGCCGCTTTGCTCTTGGTTGCCTCAGGGTGTCTTGCCTGTTGTTGCAGCAAGTGAGCGCTATTACTGGAGAGCGTGCGGACGATCACCACACAAACAAGCAGCGTTTGAAAGGCGATCAGAAACACATGCACGAAGTAGTTCTCCACTTCGCTCGCTGGCACAACGATCCGTTGAAGCAAACCAGCCAACAGAGTGTTTATGCCAACAATTAGCAGAAACAGAAATCTGACGCCGCGTCGGGCTTGGATCAAGTCGGACCGCCACTCGGCGACAACCCAGAACATCGCCCATCCGACAAAGACGGATTGCAGCAATGTGGGCACGATTTCCGTCAGCAGACGCTCAGCCGGGAAGCCTTGGCCAATCACGAAGTGGATTGGCTCCTCCATGAGCAACTGCACGAAAAACAGAACAACCAACGTTTTCGGCAGCCGCTTGCTGTCGCGCAGCATCGAGTGGCTCAGAAACATGAGCAGACCAGCGCCCGCATTGCGCCCTAGGTTCAGAATCGACTCAAAAAAGGGAGACAAAGCGATCTGGTAGGGCTCGGCAATCCAGAATCCATACTGATATCTACCCAGTACGACGTGGCAAATGCCGGCCAAACAGAGCATCCCTAGAAGATGGGCATTGGTGTTCGTAGGCAAAAGGTAGAGATACTGAGCGGCGATGAGTGCCATGGCCAACACCGCAAACGCATCCACAACCAAGAAAGCAAAATCGGCTGACACCGGTTCGTGCGTCCCTAACGAAATTGCGTCGATGCAATCACATCAACATCGTCGGATCAATGTGAAGATCGATCAGTCTTCCATCTGGGCTAAGGCAGTCAGTTAGGGCGTACGAAAACCTGGCTGCCTGCCAAGGGTGCATCGCCATAGCGAAAGGGTTGCCAATACAGAACGTCGGCGGCGTGAGCGTCGCTGTCGAGATCGTAAACGCCTACGGATATGCGCGCCTCTTGCCAGTCGTCGCCGTTGGGAGCTTTTGACGCGATGTAGCTTAACGGCACCGCGAGTTCAGCGGCGTAGCCCGTGTCGGTTGAAGCAAATGAGATTTGCGTATTCGCATTTGTATCGTCGACGAAGGATAGGAGCTCGTCCTTCGCATGCGCGCCCGTAGAAACGATAGTTGAAACTTGAGCATCGATGTCACCGCTGAATAGGGCTTGGCCAGCACTCATGTTGGCGTCCCTCTCAGGCGGGTCGCGGGGATCTATGGAGAAGGTAATTGAATCCTGCGCTCTGGGAATGAGGTCCGCATGCGCGCTCACATCATCGTCGATGACATTGATGCCGATGTACAAGTGCGCTGGCCCCTCTCTGACGTCGAACTGAAAGGAAACGTCATTTGGCTCAAGCTCCGGGGATAGGACGTCGCCTTGCCGAGCGGCGTTGTAAGTGAGCGGGCCCCACTCGGACAAGTCGCCATCGATTTCCACGCCGTCTATCGTGCCAATCGCATACTTCGAAAGGGGTAGGACGGGCTTTAAAACCGGAAATTGGGCAGGCCTTTCACCAATGATGCCGGTAACGATCCATTCAACGGACGCAGTTGTGAGTGAGTGGTAGGGTACGGGCTCATCGGTAGAGAGACGCAAAAACAACTCCACGCTCTCCCCGGCTGGTACCGACAGGGGCATTAGCCCTTCGATGTCAAAGTTGGTCTTGCGCGCGATGGACGGAGTGATCGTAAGAGATGATTCAGTAGGATTCGTTATGGTGACTTTTTGGCTCGCTTCACTAAAGAGATGTTCAGTAGATGTCAGCGCCTCCATTTCGATGGCGTTCGCGACTTCCGTCAAGCCGGATAAAAGCTCTGGGTTGGATACATCTTCGTCATAGATGCCGTCGAGCAGGACGTTGGCGATGCGCGGCCCGTCGTCGCGCATCGTCACCCAAGCGACGTGATCGAACTCTCCAAAGGCCGTGCCGCGCAGTCCGCTGCCTCCGCCAGTCGTTGCCAGGGTGATGAAGTTTCGATCATTGCGCGTCACTCGACTGTACTGATGGAAGTGACCGGCAAACACTGTGTAGTCACGTTCGCCAAGCAACGCTTCAACCTCAAGCCAATCTTCGTTGACCGACGAATAAGCCCATAGCGGTTGATGCAGCAACACGATCGTCCAGCGCGGATCCGGGTGCTGCGCAAGGACAGACTTGATAAAGGCCATTTGATCGGCTTGCTTCCAAGGGCCTGGTACGGGGGTGTCAGGTTGGCTTACCATGCCAAAGAGTTCGCTGTTGACGACGACGAACAGCACATCCTTGTATAGGAAGTGATAGTAGCTAGCGCCGAATCGTCGTTGCCACTCTTCGGCCATAACCGCGTTGTTCATGTCGTGATTGCCTGGGGTATAGAAGAACGGCGCCTCAAGCTCACTGACAAACGACTCTATCTCATCCCACTCGCGGTTTAACTGAGCTTGGTTCTCGGTGTAGCCCTCGATTAAGTCGCCAACGCTTACGACGAACGCAGGTGAAAGCAGATTTACCTTAGGCATCGCACCGGCAAAGACCCCGGGTCGAGCGCAACATGTCCGATCACTGACAATGACAAAGTGAAAATCGTCTGCGCCGTCCTCCAGCTTAAGATCGGTCCAAGGCGTGGCGCCCTGAAGATCAGGAACCTGGATGTCCGGATTGTCGGTCGCTGGGGGTGCGCACGCAGTGACGAGTGATAGGAGGAGAGCCGGAGTGAGAAGCCGTGCTCGGAACATGTTCTCGGGATGTTGGTGGAGGCGGCGGGAGTCGAACCCGCGTCCGTGGGTTCGCCGCAATCGGCTCTACATGCTTAGGGTCCGTCTATTGCTTTAACCGCAAGCGGCCCGGCGGCCAGGGCGCTGTTGGCGAGCCCGGAAAAGTTTGACGCTGCCGCCCCCAGGCGTGGGCGAAAGCGCGATCCTGCTGTCTTTGCCGCCGATTTCACCCCGCAGGCGAGGGATCATCGGCGTTAGCGGGGTTTTAGGCCGCTAGTGCGTAGTTGTCGTCGTTGGCAACTATAGGTTTGCAGCGATTGTTTAGCGAGAGCCGCTACTCTCTCGGCATGCACCTTTTGCTTTGATACCGACGTCGAGACCGTATCGCCCCCAATGGGATTGCTGAATGGAGGTGAAGTTTAGCACGGTGCCGCAATCCGCTACCATCGGGGCATGAC
>CAZRBP010000098.1:8139-10046 GCA_964598305.1 uncultured Pseudomonadales bacterium
TGAATGGAGGTGAAGTTTAGCACGGTGCCGCAATCCGCTACCATCGGGGCATGACTAAGCGGTGTAGCAAGGAAGCGCCTTCCGGGGGTCAAATCGAGGGCGTCCAGTCCTTCCGAGGAAGCGCACTGATTCATGGCGAGGGCAAGATGCCCTCGAGCCGACCTCCGTTCGAGGCTGTGCCCCGGCTCGAGGGCGTCCCGCCCTCGCTCCGAGGGGCTCGCCGACGCAGCCGACGCGCCACGGTGCACTGCGCGGTTGTCATCCTAGCCTTCTGCCTTGGCTCCCTCGCCCATGCCGCCGCCCTCGATCCCCGCGCCTTCGTTAGCCGGGCCGTGGAGTTGATCGAGCAGGGGCAGTTTGCCTTTGCCCGTGCCTGGCTGGACCCGGCGGTGGTGGCCCATCGGCTGCACCCGCACGAGCGCTCCCACGCCTACTACCTGCGCGGATACAGCTTCCAGGCCCAGGGCCTGCACGTCTCCGCCGCCCAGGATTACGCCCGTGCCTTGGAGTTTGACGCCGAGAACCCGGCGGCGCTGGTGGCGCGGGGCAGCCTGCACTTTCACGGCGATGGGGTGCGCAGCGACAAGTCGCTGGCCTTTGGTTTCTTTGCGCGGGCGGCGGCCGCGGGGCATGCCGCTGGCCAATACCACTTGGGCTACGCCTACCTCACCGGCGCGGGCCCGTCCCATGATCTCGAGGAGGCCCGCATCTGGCTGGAGCGGGCGGCCGAGCAGGGCCATGGGCCGGCGATGGTGCAGCTTGCCGCCAGCTACCGGACGGCGTTCACCGACCAGCCGGACCCCGAACAGGCCAAGCATTGGTATGAACGGGCGGTGGAGGCTGGCAGCGCCGAAGCGCCGGTCGCCTTGGGCTACATGGTTCGCAGCGGTGAACTCGAAGGCATCTCAACGGCGCAGGCCGCGGCCTACTTCAAGCAGGGTGCGGAGCGGGGCTCCGGCAACGGCATGGCCAACTTGGCCCACGCCTACCTGACCGGCAACGGCGTCGATCAGGATTTCGACGCCGCGCAGCAGTGGTTTGCCCGGGCCGCCGCCTTGGCGGCGCCGGGCAGCTTTGTCGGCCTGGGGCACATCCACGAGGCGGGCTTGGGCGTGGCGGCGGACAGCGAGGAGGCGATGGCCTGGTACCGGCGCGGGGCGGAAGCGGGCTTCAGCCGTCCCACCCTGCGCTTGGTGCGCCTGCTGCTGGCTGAAGGCCGGGAGCGCGAGGCTTCGGACTGGCTGGAGCGGGTGCTCGCCGCCGGCACCGCCGAGGCGCTGAACGGTTATGCGTGGCTGCGCGCCACCTCCAGCGCCGCCGGGGTGCGCAACGGCGAGTTGGCGCTGGCCCAAGCCCAGCAGGCGGTGGCCTTGGAGCACAACGCGTCCTACCTGGATACCTTGGCCGCCGCCTACGCGGAGCTTGGCCAGTTCGACAAGGCGCTGGCCACCCAGCGCGAGGCGTTGGCTTTGGCCGATGGCAACGAGGACCTAGTCCGTGAACTGAATCGCCACCTGGGTGCTTACGCGCAAGGTCGGCCGTGGCGGGAGTGAGGATTTTCTGTGCTAGCGCGTAGGGAACGGCGCTCTTCGAGCGCCGTTGCGAGGGCAAGTTGCCCTCGCTCCAAGGAGCGCCCGGAGCGAGGGCGCCCCGCCCTCGATTGATCCCCGGAAGCTCCGCGAAAACGCGAAGTGCGGCCCCGGAGCGAGGCAGCTTGCCCTCGATTGAACCCCAAGGACGCCGCCCGGAGCGAGGGCAACTTGCCCTCGATTGAACCCCGGAAGCTCCAGGAAAACGCAAGGTGCGGTTGTGTCCGAGGCACCGTTTTTGGTACAAGTCCGCAACACATAGCGCCGCCTGCGGCTGGATTGCAATGAGCATCGATCGAAAACGCACGGAAATCCTCT
>CAZRBP010000098.1:10146-13449 GCA_964598305.1 uncultured Pseudomonadales bacterium
GCCGCCTGCGGCTGGATTGCAATGAGCATCGATCGAAAACGCACGGAAATCCTCTTTGACCTGATCTGCGAACTGACAGCATCAGGCCAAGCGGAGTTTCGCCCCGGCGATCTCTGCGCCCTGCTGCGGGAGCGCAACCAGCCCATGGGCGCGTGGATGGTGCGCCGCGAGTTCTCCAAGCTGGAGGAAGAGGGGCTGATCGCCGTCGATGCGGCCAGCGGCGCTTGGCACCGCACCGGCCAAGCCGCCAAGCCCGACTCCGACGCGGCCTGAAGCGATGGCCGATGCCAAACAAGACGGAGCTGATGGCGAAGTCGATTTTGAAGCCGCCTTAAAGGCGCTCGAAGACCTGGTCAAGCAGATGGAATCCGGCGAACTCGGCCTCGAAGCCTCCCTCGCCGCCTTTGAGCAGGGCGTCAAGCTCACCCGCCAGTGCCAAGCCGCGCTCAAGCAGGCGGAACTGCGGGTGCGCACCCTCACCGAAGACAACGAGCTCGAAGACCTGGACCTCGGATCCTTGAATGACGGCTGAGCCGGATGCCGTCCGGGCTGCCATTGAAGAGGCGCTGGCCGGGTTTCTGCCGAGCCGCTCCCCCATCGCCCAGCCGTTGGTGGACGCCATGCGCTACGCGGCCTTGGGCGGCGGCAAGCGCCTGCGCCCCATGCTCACCTGCGCATCCTGCATGGCCTTCGGCGGCCGCTTGGAGGATGCGCTGCCGCCCGCCTGTGCCGTTGAGCTGATCCACGCCTACTCCCTGGTGCATGACGACCTGCCGGCCATGGACGACGATGCGCTGCGCCGGGGCCGGCCAAGCTGCCACGCCGCCTACGGCGAGGCGGTGGCCATTCTGGTGGGTGATGCGCTGCAAACCCTGGCCTTCGAAGTGCTCGCGGGGGCGCAGGCTGGAAGCGCCGCCAACCGGGCGTCGGCGGTGAGCCTGTTGGCCGAGGCCGTTGGTTGGCAGGGCATGGTCGGCGGGCAAGCCTTCGACATGGCCAGCGAAGGCCAGCGGTTGGACTTGGCCGAGCTCAAGGCCCTGCATGCCGCCAAGACCGGGGCGCTCATCAGCGCCGCGGTGCGGATCGGCGCCCTGTTCGCGAACGCCAATGAGGCGCAGATGGCGGTGGCAAAGGCCTTCGGCGACCGGATCGGGTTGGGTTTTCAGATCATTGACGATGTGCTGGATGTCGTGAGCGACACGGCCACGCTCGGCAAGCCGGCCGGTTCGGACCAAGAAGCGGACAAATCCACGTTCGTCACCCTCATGAGCTTGGATGAGGCCCGCCGAGAGGCCCGGGCGCTGAGCGAGGAGGCTGCGGACTTGCTGCGCCGGGAGGGATTGCAAGACACGCTGCTGGCCGAACTGGGGCGGCAGGCGGTCGAGCGGATCAGCTAATTCACGCACCGCATCTAAATGGACCTAAACACTCGAGCCCAGTCCTCGATCGCCTCCTCCTGGCCATGCACCAGCTGCACGGTGACCTGACCATAACCAGCTTCCGCCAAAGCCCGCATGTTATCGACCAGTTCGTCATGTGTGCCGCTCATGGTCGTCGCCCTGACTAGGTCCGTTGTGTACAACGGGGCTTCTTCCGGGCGCACGAACATGAGATGACCCCGGTGATTTTGAAGGTACTTGGCGTCCTGCGGCACGTAACGATCATGTTCTTTCATGTAAGCCTGGTGCAGTTGACCAATCGGACCATCGGGGAATCGCCCTCCCATCGGCGGGAGGGCGTCGGAAAGGTTGTGCATGATCACCGCCGTGGAAGGCGCGGCCTGTTTCATCAGACGATCCCGATCAGTGGCCGCGTCTCCGGTCAGAACCGCTCCCAAGCAAAACAGCACCGACTTCAGGTCCTTAAGGTCGCGGCCCGAGCCCTGCCAGTCCGACTGCATCTGCTTAAGCGATTCGACAGCGCCGTTCATGCCGCTGAAATTCAGCCAGCCCGCACCCAGTTCGGCAATCAACCGGCGTCCTTTCGGACCGAACGCGGAAATCCAAAGCGGAACCTCGTCCTCAACATTGATGAGGCCAAGATCGGGATTCAGAAACCCGATCTTGCGCTGCTTGCCCTCAAAGTCCCAGGTGACAATCTCGCCGCGCACTAGGGCGCGGACACGATCAACGTAGGTTCGCATCTTCTTGAGCGGTATGGCGCCAAGTCCCATGGTTCTGCGGGCGGTGAAGCCCGTGCCGACGCCAAAGTCGATGCGCCCGGGTGCCAGCCGGTTGAGCGTGGCAAGGGCGTTGGCCGTGACCGGCTCAATCCGGTTGGACGGCACCAGGACGCCCGTGCCCAGCCGGATGCGCTCCGTCTTTTCTGCTGCTAGGGCCATGCAGATGAACACATCAGGGTTAAGCAGTTGTGTGTCGTAGAACCAGGCCGAGCTGAATCCCAGTTCCTCCGCCCGCTGGACCCATCGCCAGCTGTCTATCTCGGATGCAAGTGCAATGCCGTATTCCATATCCAGTTTCAAGCCTCGTTTTCCATCTGGTACCTGTACTCCTATTGTAGGCGCTTAACTCAAGAGTGAACGATGGATCAGTCTCGTCCAACCGCAAAGTTCAGCTACCCAGCAATCGCCAGGCGCCGTAGCCTACCAGTCCGGCGGCGGCCCCGGCGGCCACGTCGTCGATCATTACGCCGAAGCCGCCCTTGAAGCGCCGCTCCAAGGCTCCGATGGGAAAGGGTTTGATGACATCAAAGACGCGGAAGAGAACGAAGCCGACCAGTAGCCAAAAGGCCTGCCGGGGCAGTGCTGCCAAGGTGATCCAGACGCCGACGACTTCGTCCACCACCACTTGGGGCGGGTCGTTCAGCGCGTGACGCCGGCAAACCTGCGCCGTGGCCAGCCAACCGACGAGGAAGACGATCGCGCAAGCACCGACCTGCCAGATCACCTGCGGCGGAATCAGCAGCCACAACGCGACGCCCAAGGCTGATCCCCAGGTGCCGGGGACCAAGGGGAGCATGCCGGCGCCGAACCCGCAGGCGATGAAGTTTGCGGGGCGCTTCAAAGAACGCCAGTTTAATTCAGCGGAAATGGCGAAACCCCTGCTCATCGACGCGCTGGCCATCCAGATGCAAACCGCTGCCGGAGGCCACTTCGCCGATGACCGCAGAGCGCGCCATCAAGGGCTTGTGCGCAGTGGTGAAGGCCAGGGCGTAGTCGTCGCCGCCGGAAAGCGCATCGTCGAGGCTCGCGCCCTCGGCCAAGGGGATGGCGGCGCTCTCCAAGTGCAGGGCCACGCCGCTGGCGGCGGCCACATGGCCAAGGTCGGCCAACAGGCCGTCGGA
>CAZRBP010000099.1:0-13415 GCA_964598305.1 uncultured Pseudomonadales bacterium
CCTCGTACCCGTGGTGTTGGCCGGCGGCGTTGGCAGCCGATTGTGGCCCTTGTCCAGGGCCCTGTATCCCAAGCAGTTCCATGCCTTGTTCGGGGAACGCTCGTTGCTACAGAACACCGTGCTGCGGGCCGCGGCCGCTACCGATAGGCCGCCGATTGTCATTTGCAACCAGGACAACCGATTTCTGGTCGCTGAGCAGCTCCGGGCGTTGGATCTGGCGTGGCAGTGCATTGCATTGGAGCCAGAGGGCCGCAACACCGCGTCGGCCATCGCACTGGCGGCACATCTCGCGTTGGCCGAAGCGGCGGGTGCCCAGCTGCTGGTGCTGCCATCCGACCATCTGATCGATCAGCCCGAACGCTTTGCCGCCGCGGTCCAATCCGCCCAAGCGGCGAGCGAAGGCGGTTCGGTGGTGGTGTTCGGCATCGCGCCCACCCGCGCGGAAACCGGCTACGGCTACATTGAGTTGGAGGCTGATGGGCAGCCCGGCGTTCAGCCGGTCAAGTCTTTCGTCGAAAAGCCCGATCGCGAGCGCGCCCACGCTTTTGCCGCCTCTGGCCGCCATCTTTGGAACAGCGGCATGTTCCTGGTGGATGCCGAAGTGGCGTTGGCGGAGATCCGGGCGCACAGCATTGAAATGGCCGAAGCCGTCGCCGAATCCGTGGAGCAGGGTCGGTCCGACCTGGAGTTTTTTCGTCCGGGCGATGCCTTTCTGCGCAGCCCCAACGTCTCCTTCGACGTGGCGGTGATGGAGCGGACCGCCCGGGCCGCCGTGCTGCCGGTGGACTTTGGTTGGAGCGACATTGGCTCTTGGGAGGCGGTGCTGGAGGCATCGGAGGCGGACGGGCGTGGCAACCATTTTTCCGGCGATGTGTTGCCCGTGGATGTGGATGGAACCCTGATTCGGGCCGACCATCGGCTGGTGGGTGCCATGGGGGTCGAAAATCTGGTCGTTGTGGAGACCGCTGATGCGGTGCTGGTTGCCGATCGGGGCCGCGTCCAGGAAGTCGGCGACCTGGTGACTCAGCTCGACACCTCCGATCGCTCGGAGCACCTGCTGCACACCGAAGTGTACCGCCCGTGGGGCAGCTACGAGGGCGTCGGCAGCGGCGAGCGCTACCAAGTCAAGCGCATCAAGGTGAAGCCCGGCGCAAGCATCTCGCTGCAACTGCACCGGCACCGCGCCGAGCACTGGGTGGTGGTGCGCGGCGTGGCCGAAGTCACCCGCGGCGAGGAGACCTTCACCCTATCCGAAAACCAAAGCACCTACATCCCCCAAGGCACCAAGCACCGGCTGCGCAATCCGGCGGACAGGACCTTGGAACTCATCGAGGTCCAAGTGGGCGCCTACCTGGGCGAGGATGACATCGTTCGTTTTGAGGATCAGTATGGGCGGGAGGAGTGAACCTTGACAGAAGCGGTGGTAGTTTGCGGACTAAACGGTGCAACACGACGTCGGCGCCGTCAGTTGCTGGGAATCCAAGTCGAGCGGCTTTCGGTTAGGCAGCACCTCAACCTGCAGGGCTATTGTAACGTCCGCCCCGCAGCGACTTTTGGCGGGGCCATGTTTCTTTTCAGCTTGTCGGCTAAACTCGCTTCTGCTTTAGCTGCGGGGAAGGTGGCTTATGTCCGTTAGGGAGTCCATCGTTGAGTTAGGGCCGTGGTTTCATCAGATTGAAATCGACGGGCATTGGACACGGGATATTGCGCCGGCGCCTGGGCCGCAGCCACGCAATCATCCGCACGGTCGTTGGCAAGCAGTGCGACGTCAGTTGCCTGATTTGCACGGCAAGAGCGTTCTCGATCTCGGCTGCGCGGATGGTTACTTTGCAATTGAGTTGGCTCGCTTGGGAGCGAAGGTCGATGCGATTGACGGTGCTGGCAAGATGGTGGAGCGGTTACATTGGGTCGCCAAGACGCTCGATCTCGACATCAGCGCGCGAGTTGGCAAGGTCGAGGAGATTGAAGGCGCGTATGACTTCGTCTTTTTCATTGGTGTGCTGTACCACCTCGAAAATCCCTTGCTCGGATTAAAGAGGGTGGCCGCGTTGTCGAGCGTCATGGCCATTGAAACGGTTGTCACGGCTGGCGATGAGCCCTACCCATGGTTCAAGCCTCCTCAGGACGGGGTGCATAGTGTTCCCAAGTGGATCCCCACGGTTGGGTGCCTAGAGGAAATGCTGCATTTTGTGGGTTATCGCAATTTGGAGCCTCTGGCCTATGAGGAGCGCAACCGGGTGATGTACTTGTGCTACAGGTAAGATGGGTCTTGACTGGCGCTCAGTCGCTGATTTCGCCGGTTGCTGCCCAAAAAAGCACTTGGTTGGCGTGCTGAACGAGATGGAGCGGCGCTTGCGCAGTCTTCGCTGGTTCAAGCGCTTTGGCCAAGAAGCCAGCACGGCTTCGCTTAAGGCGGAGCTTCGTCAGCGCGTGGAGGAGTTGCGAGCCCTGCGATCGGAGCTTGCCGCATTGCGGCAGGCGTCCAAAACTCAAGTCGATGACGGCCCGGACGATCGCTCCAGGGGCGTGTTCGTGATTGGCTGTCCGCGTTCGGGGACCAGCGTCTTCTCTTGGGCCTTGGCACAGCACCCAAACTTCTGGACATCGGCGGAGTCCGATTACTTGTTGGAGCTTTTTGGTGGTGGCCATCTGCACGGCGTCTACAAGCGGGCTTTTGAACGCAAGGACGGCGGGTGGCTGAAGAAGCAGAATGTGGGATTCGCCGAATTCGCGGAGAAGCTGGGGATGGGCATTGAAGCCTTGTACACCAGCCGTGCCAAAGGCTGCCGCTGGATCGACGCCACGCCGGGGTACACCTTGATGATCGCCGAAGTCATGCGCCTGTTCCCGGCGGCGAGCTTGCTGCACATCGTTCGAGATGGCCGGGCCGTCGTGAACTCAATGGTGTCCAGCGGTTTCGAAACTGATTGGGCTTCCGATTTCGAAGCGGCTTGCCAAACTTGGGTTCACTACGCGGAGCTTGGCCACGAGGCTGCGGGGGCGCACCCCCAACGCATGCTTGAGGTGCGCCATGACGAACTGGCAGCCCAGCCGCAGCGAGAACTTGGACGAGTGTTTGAGTTCCTTGGCGAGACGCCTTGTGAACGGTCTGTCGAACTGATTTCAACGAAGCGGATCAACTCCAGTTACGGCAACATCGGTTCCGACGACATCCGCAGCGCCAAGGATCCGGCAACCGCGCCGGCGCGTCCTTGGCAGACTTGGTCAACCCAGCAAAACAAGACCTTTGCTGCGATAGCCGGTGAAACGATGTCGAAGTTTGGCTATGAGCTGACGGATTGAGATGGGCGCTGAGCGGACTTGATGTGATCGCGGAGAATTCCAAGACGCCGCAGGAGCGGGTGATTGCCGTCGTCGGCATGCATCGTTCGGGAACGAGCTTGGTCACTCGTGGCCTCAGTGCGTTGGGCGTCGAGTTGGGCAGGAATCTGGCGGTTGAGTCCGCGCCGGATAACGTCAAGGGCCATTGGGAGGACCGGGACGTATTCGAGTTCAACAAGCGGCTGTTGGACGAATTGGCCTTGGAGTGGGATGTCTTGGATCCGGGCGATGGTGCCTTGATGAGCGCACCGAGCCTAGCCCCGCTGGTTGAAGAGTGCCAAGCCATGATCGCTACGAAAGCCGCTGGCCATCAGGCGTGGGCATTCAAGGATCCGCGCACTGCCCGGCTGTGGCCGTTTTGGCGCCGGGTATTGGTCGATAACGAACAGTTTGAATTGAACTTTGTTTGGATGCTCAGGCACCCGGCGGCGGTGTTCCAGTCGTTGACGCGTCGCAACGGCTTTGATTCTTTGAAGTCGCATCTGCTCTGGCTCAATCACAATCTCACCGCGTTTGGCGACATTGCCCGCCACCCGCATGTGGTCGTGGACTATGACCGTATGTTGAGGGAGCCAAAGCGGGAGCTTAGGCGCATGGCCAAAGCCCTGATGTTGGAGCCGGATGACGCCGAGGCGATTGACGAGTTTGCCGAGGCGTTCCTCGATCGTGGCCTGAGCCATTACGAGGAGCCTCAGGAAAGCCGCTCCGCCGTCGGTGCGCAGCAGTTGGCTGAGAGGGGCTATGAAGCGCTGCTGGGCGTGGCAAGCGGCAAGGCCGGCTTGGGCGATGAGCGGTTTTTGGTTCAATGGGAAGCGGTGCGGCGCGAGGCCGAGTTGTTTTCGGAAGTGGCGCTGCGGGTCACGGCGTCAACTTTGTCGGAGCGGGGGCTTGATGAAGTTCACGACCGCGTGTTGTCTGAACTGAGCCGTCAACAAGCTGCCAGTGCCTCGGATCTCCAAAAGCAGCTTGAGAAGACGCTGCAGGAGCAGTACGCGGAAACCGGGCGGCGCATCGTGCAGGCGGAGTCGAGAATCGGCGAGACGCAGCGGAAGGGCCAAGCAGCGCTGGGGGCAGACCTCCAGAAGCAGCTAGGGGAGACGTTACGTGAGCAGCATGCGGATGCGGGACGGCGCATTGAGCGGGCGGAGTTGAGGCTTGGCGCGGCGCAGGCGGAGCTGGGTTCGGGCCTCCAGAAGCAGCATGCGGATATGGGACGACGCATCGAGCGGGCAGAGTCGGGCCTAGAGAGGCAGATTGGGGAACTGCGAACGCAACTCGCCCAGTTGCGTTCGGACACGGAACGCGCTAACGAAGACTTGGCGCTTGCCAACCAATTGCTCAACAAGGAAAGATACTCCGTCATTAAGCCTCTGCTGCGTTGGGTCTATCGTTTTGGCGTCGCCTTCATATCCCGCTTGCCGGGGCCGGTCGAACGTCAACTAAGGCGTGCCAAGCGAATGCTGTTCCGCCGTTCGATGGCATTGACCGTCGATTTCTCTCGTCCAACGGACGTCGCTGGGCAGGAGTCGAGCACCGGTCTCGGCTTGTTGGCGGATTCGACCGCTGTCGCGGACGGATACGATGTTCTGGTTTGCCCGGTCATCGATTGGCATTTCAGGTTTCAACGTCCCCAGCATTTGGCCCTGCAGTTGGCCCAGCGGGGGCATCGAGTGTTTTACCTGTCGACTACCTTTGACGTTGCAGATGCACCGGGCTTCAAGATTCTGGAGTCTCCGGCACCCAACGTCTTTCTCATCAAGCTCTGCTTTTCGGGCGCCCAACCGCAAATATATCAAGACTTGCTGCGTGGCCGACCGTTGCAATTGCTAATGGCTTCGGTCGGCGAACTCATCAATGCCGCTGGCATTGGAAACCTTGTGGCGATTGTCGATCTGCCGTTCTGGCGACCATTGGCGGAAGCGGTCCCGGGTTGCCTCGTGGTTTACGATTGCATGGACTACCACGGCGGCTTTTCCACCAACAGTCCGCAGATGATTGAAGAGGAGGACCGGTTGATTGAGGTGGCCGATCTCGTCGTTACCACTTCCACCAAATTGTCGGAAATAGTCGGCCGATCGGCACCGAATGCGCTGATCCGCAATGCCGGCGAGGTGGACTACTTCAAATCAGTCCCTGATTGTCCGGCCTACCTGTCCGATCGACCCGTGGCGGGGTATTTGGGCGCGATTGCGGATTGGTTCGATATCGATCTGATCGTATCCGCAGCGCGCCGGTATCCGGAATGGGACTTCGTTTTGGTGGGCGCCAAAACTTTGCGCGGCTCAACCGGTGCCGGGCGGCTTGAGAACATCAAGTGGATTGGCGAAGTGCCCTATTCCGAAGCGGCGGCTTGGGTGCATAGCTTTGATGTTGCGTTGATTCCATTCAAGCTGACGGAGCTGACCCTATGCACCAATCCGGTGAAGGTGTATGAGTACTTGGCTGCCGGCAAGCCGGTCGTCGCCACAGCCTTGCCGGAGGTGCAAGCGATGGGAGGGGTGGCCCACGTTGCCGATGACCATGATCACTTCATCGAATTGCTTGGGATGGCAATGGCGGAACGTGGGGACGCGGCGCTTGCCGACGAGCGCAGCCAGTGGGCGGCTGCGCATGATTGGAAGGCGCGGGGTGAGCAGCTTGATGATGCCGTTCGATCAGCTTTCCCGAAGGTGTCGGTTGTGGTCCTGACCTACAACAACTTGGAGGTCACCAAAGCGTGCCTCCACAGTTTGGAAGTTCACAGTTGCTATCCGAATTGGGAACTGGTGATTGTTGACAATGCTTCATCCGACGGCACGCCGGACTATCTCAGAGAGTACGCTGCAGCAAACCCACAAGTGAGGCTGATGCTGAACGATGAGAACTTGGGATTTTCCGCTGGCAACAACTGCGGCCTGCGAGCCGCCAGCGGTGACTATCTCATCTTGCTGAACAACGACACCTATGTCACGAGGGGGTGGATGCTCGACCTGATCCGCCACTTTAGGAGGAGTCCGGATCTTGGTCTGTTAGGCCCGGTAACCAACAACATAGGCAACGAGGCCAAAATTGAAATTCAATACGCGGACATGGCCGAGATGGCCGCAGCGGCCAGTGCCTATACGTCTGCGCACTCCGGGGAGGAGCTCGCGGTCGCCGCCGTAGCCTTCTTCTGTGCGGCCATGCCGCGCGCGGTTTACGAGAAGGTCGGCGGCCTTGATGAACGCTTCGGTCTCGGCTTTTTTGAAGACGACGACTACTGCCGTCGCGTTGAGCAGGCCGGGTATCGAATTGCGGTGGCGGAAGACGTGTTCGTGCATCATCACTTGTCAGCGTCCTTCGACCAACTCGATTCGGCCCGCAGGCAGGCGCTGTTTGACGCCAACAAGGCGCTGTACGAAGAGAAATGGGGCGCTTGGACGCCACATCGCTATCGAGACGACTGATCCTCTTTGGCTGCCGTGCTCTGGCCGGTGGCAGAGTCGGCGTGGGCATTGAGGAAGCGCGATTGCTTGAATCTGGTGTGCCAAGCGTTCTCCGAACGAAAGCGGGCGAGTTCCTCAGGCGAGTTTGGCGTATGTGCCTCAAGGTGTTTGCGCAGCGCGGGGAAGTCCATGCCGTGATGGACTAAGTGAACCGAGGCCTCGGCTGTCCTGTAACGCATATCACCAAAGGCGGTGCATAGCACCGGTAGGCCCGCGGCACGGTACTCGTAGAACTTGATGGGATCGACGGATTCCGTCAGCGGACTGGCCTTGAAGGGAATAAGGCCAGCTGTGAAGCCAAGCAGCCTTTTCGGCACGTCCTGATGGGCGCATTCACCGGCCAAATGCACATTGGCCGGCAGCGGCGCGGCGGGTGGCGTCATGACCGGCCCCACGATCTCGAAGCGCACGTCCGGCAGGTTGTGGGCCATCTCGTGGATAAGCGCCCAATCGAACCACGGGCCGACGGTGCCCACGTAGCCGAAGACAGGATGTACGCCAGTCGCGCCATTCGTTTGCGGCCACTCGCCATCCAGCCCGTTGCGCAGCAGCTCGACGTCATTGACGCCCAGGCGGTTGAATTTGTGTTGCAACGCACTGGAGCTCACCAACACGGTGTTGACCCGGCCGGCGATTTGGCATTCGACGCTGAGGCTCAATGCCCGCGAGCAGCCGGAGTAGAACTCGGGAAAGTCGTCCATGGCGTCGTAAGCGCTGATGGTAGGGGAGGCGGTGCGCAGCAAGTGCAGCGCGAGCATGCTCGGACGGCCAATCAGCAACAGCCAGCGTCGTCCTTCCACGAAGGCGCGGACCCGCTTGAGCGTTCCCTTCCAGACGACCGGCCCGGCGCGGGAAACGGCCAACAGGGGATCAGCGCCCCACTGGGGCGGCGACAGAACTTGCACCCGGTCGCCGTCCGGCGGATGCGTTTGTGGCCGTGGCCGCTTGAGGTCAGAAAGTCGGGGCAGGCGTCCCGGATAGGGATTGATCCATAGCGTTGGTTCGCCGCTACGCTCGTTGAACCAAGCAACGACCTGGTGCGGGCGCTGGGCGAAGCTTGAGTAAGGCACCGGAGCGGCGCATACCAGCCTCACCGAAGCCCCTCCATGCGGTCGAGAATCCGAACGATGCGAGCCGCTGCTTGGCCATCGCCGTAAGGGGAACTGCCCTTGGCCATTCTTTTGTACTCGCGCTCATCCTCGAGCAGCGTCGAGACTCGAGCGACTATTTTTGGCGCGTCGGTGCCAACCAGTTCAACCACGCCTTCGGCGATCGCTTCGGGCCGCTCGGTCTCGTTTCGCAGCACCAGCACCGGCTTGGCCAGCGCCGGCGCTTCCTCCTGGACGCCGCCAGAGTCGGACAGCAGCAAGTAGGCGCGTTTCATGGCGGTGACGAAGGCGCCGTAGCCCAAGGGTTCGCAGAGCGTCACCTGCGACAGTGCGCCAAGCTCCTGATTGACTACGCCGCGCACGTTTGGGTTGGGATGCACGGGAAACAGGAAACGCAGCTGCGGATGCTTGCCCGCCAGTTCGGCAATGGCCTTGCATATGGCGACCATGGGCGCCCCGAAGTTTTCTCGACGATGAGCGGTGACCAAGATCATTCGCTCGCCGGGGGGTTCGTCGAACGCCCAGCCAAAGTCCTTTTCGGCTACGATGTGCAGCGCGTCGATCACGGTGTTGCCGGTAACGTGAATGCGGGTGGCGTCCACTCCCTCCGCCAACAAGTTTTGGCGTGCGGTCTCAGTCGGAGCGAAGTTGACTGCCGCCAAGCGCCCAGCCATCACCCGGTTCATCTCCTCGGGCCAAGGATAATCGAGATCGTGTGTTCGCAGGCCTGCCTCAACGTGGCCGAAGGGTATTCTTCGGTAGAAGCTCGCCAACGCCGCCACCATCACGGTGGTCGTGTCGCCTTGAGCTAGCACCAAGCCAGGCTGCTGGGCCTCCAGACAAGCGTCCATTCCAGTCATGAGTCGCGCGGTCAAGTCGGCTAGGGACTGGTTCGGGCGCATCGCGTTGAGGTCCATGTCGGGGACGATATCGAACAGACGCAGAACCTGATCGAGCATTTCCCGATGCTGGGCGGTGGCCAACACTTTGACGTCCCAGCGTCCAGTGCGGCGCAGCGCCAATATGGCGGGCGCCATCTTGATGGCTTCGGGCCGGGTGCCGACCACGCAGAGAACTTTTGGCGAGGCGCTGTTCACGGGCAACCCGATTGTGCGAGCACTGGAGTCTCTCTTGACCTAGTGTTGGGTTTCGTCGTCGACGACCGCGGACCCATTATAGCCTCGCCTTCAACGCCTCTGATCCGATGCGGTTTTGAGAGGATCGTTTGGGGTGTGACGGGGGCGCTTGGCGAATCGGCCAGCAGCCGAGACCTTTCTCTAGTGTTCATTGAGGGGGACGTTGTGGGGCGGGCCGTGTTTTGGAATGCCCTGTGCCGGACCGCCGCCGCGGATTCACAAGCCGTCGTCATCCCGGATGCCAACGCCGACTGGCGCTACATCTCCTTCGGCGATGCGAACCTCTCCCATCAGCGTCTGTCGGACTCCGAATCCCGGCCACTCCCACGGCACTGCCAACCCCTTCTTGTCTCCCCCACAAAACGTAATTCCTGCTTGATTTTGCTGGCATCGGTTGTGCTTGCCAGAAAGCGGCCGAGAAAGTGGCCGGAAATTCCTGGCAGATTGCCTAGCCCGCGAATTCCGATCGAGTTCATGAGTCGAGCCGGTGCGGTTGCATGCTCCCAATATCGACTTTGCGGATTGCTGGCCCATCCGAAAACCGGCTTCGCGAAACCGATAACGATATTGGCGTCGTCCAGAAAATAGACGTTGGATATGGGCGCGGAATGCGGTGATCTCGGCAGTATCCAGCCGCGTACCGTCCATTCGTCCGATCTGTTGCTCGGAATGACTCTCAACTGTGAAGCGCATGGTTCGTCGAGCTGATCTAGAATAGTGGACAAGTTGTGGCCCATCCTGTGTGGCCATGCCTCTGCGTAGATGCTGCGTTTGAACTCGCGAAGGTGTCTAATAATCCGAAGCCACACGTCTTCTTGGTCCCGCCAAAGCCGCCTTTCCGTCGGGCGCGTGGTGTGATTCATGGCGACTTGCGTCATCGTGTCGACGTGATACGCATGAGAAAAGCGAAGCGAAGTATCGATCACCTTCAAGTTCACTAGCAATAGGAAGAACACCAGTAAAAGCGCGTAGGTGCCGAACATCCACTCCACTCTCAACCTCTGACCCGCTTCGTAGGCTGCTGCAAGCGTAATGCCCGCAACGCTTGTCCAACCCAATAGCGACCAGGTTCGGAATCGTGGACTCAAGGCTTTGTCCAAGCCATCCTCCGGCCCAATGCGGCCGATCCCGATCATTAGCCCTGCGACCACAACGAACAAACCGATAAGCATGAAGAAGCAGTAGAGTTGACCAATCGTTCCGATGGGCCGCGGAAGCAACACTCGAATCGCCGCTGCCGCGACGACCAAAGTGCCTAGTGCGCCAGCGATCAGGCTGTTCTGGAATATGTTATCCGACAAGCCCGATTGACCAAATGCACTCCATGCACTGCCAAACATCGCAATGCTAAATGTGGCTAGCGAAACAGGGTCGAACTCATACCTTGTCGAGTCTCCGCCATTCAAAATGGGCCATACCGTGGCCGTCAAGCCGATCAAACCGATTCCCATAGCAGCCAACAGTACGATCGGTTTTTCGCGATTCGCAACGGCTCCGGGAAACGCCAGCAACCAAGCCGCGGCTCCGGTGGTGAAGCTGGTTGCTGCGACGGCGGCGGAACTTACAAATCCGGCAAACGGCCCTGGTCTAGTGAGTGATCCGGCAATACCCGATGCGAAAAGCGCAGCACCCACCACACCAAGCACGACCAAATGATTGTGTACGCCGATGCCCCAAAATAGCGTTCGCGGAGCACCCAGAAATAGCGTTACTGCGCCCCAAGTGAAGACAATGCCTAATACTTCGACCCAACTCCTTTCTCGCCGCCAAGTTGCCTTTATCCAGCCAGTGGCCAGTAGGACGGACGCCGCCAGTAGCAGCCCGACGTTTGCTAAGGCCAGATTACTCATTCGACCGTCAAGAAACTGGTAGTTTGAAAGGAAAATTAAGTTGGGGATTACCATCAAGTGATTGTTTTCACGGCCAAAAATGGCATCGATTACATCACGCTGAAAAAAGTAGTGGGTGTAGTGCCGCCAGTCGTCGGCGAAAAGCAACGGATTGGTATAAATCAACATCGCAGCGACACTCACGTAAATCGCAAGTGCCGAGACGCCAGCTATCGCAAACCAAGCCCATGGCGTTGCTGACTTTCTGTTTGGTTGACGGGCTCTGGGGAAAGCAAAGTACCTCAGCAGCAAGTAATTTGCAGCGATCGCGGGAGCGAGCCCGAGTGCCTGCGCTGGTAGCGGATCGGCTAGTAGATAGGCCCAGAAGAACGTTACCAATCCAACGTTTAGGACCATGCTCACCGCGAGCACTAGCCCGTACCTCAAAGCGCCAGCGATATCCCGGTTAGATTTGAAGACAAAGCTAGAGTATGCCTTGAAGTGGAAAGGTATTAGAATTACGAAGGCAAGGGCGGCTGCACCCGCAGGGCTCATTCCAAGCGATACGCAGACTGCGTATATTATGAAGTTCAGCCCAGTGCTGCCGACCCCTACAATGATGAACCTAAGGAACTCCTGCAGGGTCTCTGTTTGCTCCGAATCCCGTGCGAACTTTATGATACCCGACCCGCCTTGGCTCATGGCGTAAGGTTGTCGTGCCGCTCAACGTAGAGCGGTCGTTCTTTTACCTCATCATAAATGCGCCCTAAGTACTCACCCATGATTCCTAGCATGATGAAGTTAAGTGAGGAAAAGCCCAACACCATCATGATTGTCAAGTAAAATCCCGGTGGGTTGCGGCGCACCAGCACGTACTCCGCAATCAGCCAAATGCCGAGCGCGGCTGCGATCAAGATCATGGCTATCCCGACGTAGGTCCATATCTTCAACATGGCGGAAGAGTGTGAAACCAGTCCATCCAAAGCCAAATTCCATAACCTGACTACTCCAAAACTGGTTTTGCCCTTCGGCCTTGCCGGTCTTTCGTAAGGAACCCCAACGCTTGGAAAGCCCGCCCAAGAGTAAAGCCCCTTCATGAATCGGTTTTTCTCCCGACAGGCCCGAAGCGCTGCAACAGCATCAGGCCCAAGCAGCCTAAAATCCCCGCCGTGTGGCGGGATTTGAGTTGTGCTGACCAGATTGAATGCTCGATAGAACAGACTAGCTGTCGTCCGTTTGAAGATGGAGTCTTGATGCCGGTCAACTCTGACTCCATATACGTTTTGATAGCCTTGCCGATAGTGCTTTATGAATTCACTGATGAGTTCAGGAGGGTCTTGAAGGTCCGCGTCGATAAACACGATGGCTTCGCCCTTTGCGTGATCCAAGCCTGCAGTCAGCGCAATCTCCTTACCAAAGTTCCGAGACAAACGAACGGCACGGACATTGCTGTGCGTATGCTTGATGTCATGAAGCGCATTCCACGTTCCGTCTGTGCTTCCGTCGTCGATAGCGACTACCTCCCACGATAGAAGTAGTTGCTCCAATATAGGGAAGATTCGTTGAAAGAATCGATCCACAGACTCCTGTTCGTTGTGCATCGGCACAACAACGCTCAGTTCGATCATATCTTCGTTTGCTTGTGGCATAGACGAACGCCCTTACTTTGGTTTGCATATCAACAGTCGCTCAAACTTGGGGTCGTCATGTATAACCTCGATCGACTCAAAGTTTTCATTGAGGTCAGCGATGCCGGGTGTCTCTTTGCGAAAGTCGAGGATGATGCGTCCTGTTGGCTTTAGCAGCACTTTTGCTAGATGCAAGTAGGTGCTGACGGGAAAGTGAAACCCCCATGCCAGCAACGAAACGATCAAATCAACACTCCCACTGTGGATATTCGGCAGTCGGTGCGCGTCCGCTGCGTCCACGACTTCCATCTTGTCCTCGGGATGCCCATTTGTGACCAGAGTTTGCCGGAGCAGTCCTAGAGAGTTGTATGTTGCTGCTTGTTGGGCGAAGCCAAAGTGAATGGGATCGATTCCGCTTTTATCCACTAGGATTAAGTAAGGGCGGGGCTGATGCATCGAATCCAAATAGCGGGACATGATTACTTCCAGCCCGCCGATGCCGGGACCAATGCTGGTGACCTTCGAAACGCCGGATGGCAAGTGGGGTTTTATGGTATCGAATTCGCGAGTCATGATCTGAGCGTACTTCGAGAGAATCGTCTTGGTTCGAAGGCGGGGCTCAACATGAATTGAGTATTGGCGATAGAGGTGCTTTGCAAAGGGAATTTTGCAGTAGACCTTGTAAGCTAGCTGACCGAATTTGGAATAGTGAATGGAGCCGCCCAAGGCTTGGGCCTCAAGGCGTTGCAGCGAAATGTACTTTGCCGCTTTGGATTGCAAAGAAAGGGGCTGAACTACTGTCATTGTTGGCTAACCGATGGAGAAGTTGGAGAAGTTGGAGAACGGAAAGCTCGGGGAGCAAAGCAGTGGATATGGGGACTGAGTTTGATTGAGTATAGCACCGCGG
>CAZRBP010000100.1:0-13326 GCA_964598305.1 uncultured Pseudomonadales bacterium
CAGACCGAGGACTTCGCGCTCATCCGCAGCGTTGTGGAGAGCTTGCAAGAAAATTAGTTGAGGAAGCTGCATAGATGGCATTTGCTGTTGCACTGATCATTTTGATCGTTGGCTCGGTCCTTTTTCACATTCTGAGCCCTTGGTACCTGACCCCCTTGGCCTCGAACTGGGGCATGATCGACACGACGATCGACATCACCTTCTGGGTGACGGGCATCGTCTTCGTCGCCGTCAACGCCTTCATGGCGTACTGCGTGATCAAGTTCCGCTACAACAAGCAGAGGCGGTCCGAATACCAGCCGGAGAACCACAAGCTTGAGTTTTGGCTGACCGCCATCACCGCGGTCGGCGTCGCCGCCATGCTCGCGCCTGGCCTGATCGTCTGGGCGGAATTCGTCACCGTGCCGGAGGACGCCGATGAAATCGAGGCCATCGGCCAGCAGTGGCACTGGAGCTACCGGCTGCCGGGCGACGACGGCAAGTTCGGCAACGTGGACGCCAAGCGCATCACCGACGACAACCCCTTCGGCATGGACCCGGACGATCCCCACGGCCAGGACGACCGGCTGATCGAGAGCAACGTGGTGCATCTGCCGATTGGCCGCGACGTCAAGATCAACCTGCGCTCCAAGGACGTGCTGCACAACTTCACCGTCGCCCAGTTCCGGGTCAAGATGGATCTGGTGCCGGGCCTGGTCTCCTACCTGTGGCTTAAGCCCACGAAGGTGGGGGAGTACGAGGTGCTCTGCGAGGAGCTTTGCGGCATTGGCCACTTTGCCATGCGCGGCAAGGTGGTGGTCGATGAGGCGGCGGACTACGAGGCTTGGTACGCCGCGCAGCCCACCTACGCCGACATCCTCGCCCGCCCGCAGGGTGATCCGGTGGCCGGACAGGCGCAGTACGCCGTGTGCGTGGCCTGCCACGGCCCGGAAGGCAAGGGCATGCAGATCATGAACTCACCCAAGATCGCTGGCCAGGAGGACTGGTACCTGCGCCGCCAGCTCAACTACTACAAGACCGGCGTGCGCGGCGCCCACCCGCAGGACACCTTCGGCCAGCAGATGGCACCCATGGTCATGACGCTGGTGAACGATCAGGCCATGGAGGATGTCATCGCCTACATCGGCACCCTGCCGGATGAGCCCGCCGAGGTGACCATCACCGGCGACGCCGAGCGCGGTGAGGATATCTGGGTCACCTGCGGCGCCTGCCACGGATACGACGCCGAGGGCATCAAGGCGCTGAACGCGCCGCGCATGGCGGGCATGACCGACTGGTACTTGGCCCGGCAGCTGGAGAACTTCAAGGCCGACATACGGGGGCGCCATGCGGACGACCTGTACGGCTGGCAAATGGCCGAAATGGCTCGCATACTCAAGTACGACGGCGCCGTGAACGATGTCGTTGCCTACATCAACACCTTAGGTGAAACTCAAGTCGCCGACGCTTCAGCCCAAGCTGGCGCGGCCTACCCAGGAGCGGAGGAATAGCATGGCTCAAGTCGCCCACGATGCAGTCACCGATGCGGACCTGCGGCCGTTCGAGGTCGCCGAGGAGCCGCTTTACCACCCCAAGACGTTCATCGGCAAGTACATCTGGAGCCAGGACGCCAAGGTCATCGCCATCCAATACGGCATCACCGCCATCGGCATCGGCTTGGTGGCGCTGGTGCTGTCCATCCTCATGCGCCTGCAGCTCGGCTTCCCGGAGTCCTTCTCCCTGATTGATCCGGCCAACTACCTGCAGTTCGTGACCATGCACGGCATGATCATGGTCATCTACCTGCTGACGGCGCTCTTTTTGGGCGGCTTCGGCAACTACCTCATCCCGCTGATGTGCGGCGCTAGGGACATGGTGTTCCCCTACGTCAACATGATCAGCTACTGGGTCTATCTGGCCGCGGTGCTGATTCTGGTGGCCAGCTTCTTCGTTCCCGGCGGCCCCACCGGGGCGGGCTGGACGCTGTATCCGCCGCAGGCAGTGATTGGCGGCACCCCGGGCACGGGGGCGGGCATCATCCTGATGCTCATCTCGCTGTGCGTGTTCATCATCGGCTTCACCATGGGCGGGCTCAACTACGTGGTGACCGTGCTGCAGGCGCGCACCCGGGGCATGACGCTGATGCGCATGCCGCTGACGGTCTGGGGCATCTTCATGGCCACGGTGCTGGCGCTGCTGGCCTTTCCGGCGCTGTTCGTGAGCTGCATCATGATGATTCTCGACCGGCTGATCGGCACCAGCTTCTTCATGCCGGCCATGATCGCGGAGGGTGCGCAGACCGCCTATGACGGCGGCAGCCCGATCCTCTTCCAGCACCTGTTCTGGTTCTTTGGGCACCCGGAGGTTTACATCGTCGCCCTGCCGGCCTTCGGCATCGTCTCCGACGTGCTCGCCACCCACGCCCGCAAGAACATCTTCGGCTACCGGATGATGGTTTGGGCCATTGTCGCCATCGGCGCGCTGAGCTTCATCGTCTGGGCGCACCACATGTACGTCAGCGGCATGAACCCCTACTTCGGCTTCTTCTTCGCCACCACCACGCTGATCATCGCGGTGCCGACGGCCATCAAGGTGTACAACTGGGTGCTGACCCTGTGGCGGGGCAACATTCAGCTGACCGTGCCCATGTTGTTCGCCATCGGCTTCATCTTCACTTTCATCAACGGCGGGCTTACGGGTCTGTTCCTCGGCAACGTCACGGTCGATCTGCCGTTGTCGGACACCTATTTCGTGGTGGCCCACTTCCACATGGTGATGGCGGTTTCGCCGGTGCTGGTGGTGTTCGGCGCCATCTACCACTGGTATCCGAAGATGACCGGCAGGATGTTTGACGAGACCTTGGGCAAGATCCACTTCTGGATCACCTTCCTTGGCACCTACGCCATCTACTACCCGATGCACTACTTGGGCTTTGAAGGCGTGCCGCGGCGCTACTACGCCTATGGCGAAACCGCCTTCATGTCGGAGTCGGCGCAGGACTTGAACGTGGCGATATCCATTGCCGCCATCGTCGTCGCCTTGGCGCAGTTGATCTTCATCTACAACCTCATCAAGAGCCTGTTCAGCGGCGAGCCGGCGGGCCACAACCCGTGGAAGGCCACCACCTTGGAGTGGCAGACCCCGCACACGCCGCCGCGGCACGGCAACTTCGATGAGGACCAACTGCCGTCGGTTTACCGGTGGGCCTATGACTATGGGGTGCCGGGGGCGGAGCAGGACTTCATCCCGCAAAACGTGCCGTCCGAGGAAATGGCCGCTGCCCGTGCCCAGGGCGAGGCCCGCGCCCAAGACGAGACCAAGACGGACGGCTGATCCATGACCGCGACGCTCGTATTTCTGGCCCTTCTCATGGGGGCGGTGGTTTGGTGGCTGGTGCGCCAGACCATCAACGTCAAGCCTTGGGTGGCCAGCGCGCCCTCGGGAGCGCAGGAGGGAGTGGGGTTCCCAGCGCCGCCAAAAGTGGCGTTGGGCGTGCTGCTGGCCGTCATCACCTCGCTGTTCGCGCTGTTCGTCAGCGCCTACTCCATCCGCATGGAACTGTCGGACTGGCGGCCTCTGCCGGAGCCGGACCTGCTGTGGGTCAACACCGCCATTTTGTTTGCCGGCAGCTTGGGGCTGCAGTGGGCTTGGCGAGGCGCAGCTCGGGAGCAATGGCCTGCCATCCGTTTGGGCCTCGTGGTTGGCGGCGGCTGCGCATTGGCCTTCATGGCCGGGCAGTTCATGGCTTGGCAGGGCCTTGTCGCATCAGGCTATCTGGTGGCCAGCAACCCGGCCAATTCGTTTTTCTACGTGCTCACCGGACTGCATGTCCTGCATCTGCTCGGTGGGCTGGTGGCGTTGGCTCGAACTGCGGGCCATGCCCGGGCAGGGGCGCTGGCGAAGACTCGGCTGGGCGTGGAGCTTTGCGCTGTTTACTGGCACTTTTTGTTCGTGGTCTGGCTCATCCTGTTCGGCTTGATGCTCTCGACCTGAGCCGACATCGGACGGCTGGAATTTAATACCTCATCTACTCACATCACACAAGGAAAGCAATGACGTGGCTGAATCAGTAGCCCTGGCGCCGGGAATCAAGGGCATTGTTGACGATTGGTCCTCCGACCAGCGGGCGTTCAAGAACGTGCCCTGGGGCAAGGCCATGATGTGGATCTTCCTGTTGAGCGACACCTTCATCTTCTCCTGCTTCCTGGTGTCCTACATGACCGTGCGCATGTCCACCACGACGCCCTGGCCCAATCCCAGCGAAGTGTTTGCCTTGGAGTTCTTGGGTACGCCGGTACCGCTGCTGCTGATCGCCATCATGACCTTCGTACTGATCACCAGCAGCGGCACCATGGCCATGGCGGTGAAGTTCGGCTATGAAAAGCGCAAGGTGCCGACCTTCTGGCTACTGCTGGCAACCGCCGTGCTTGGCGCCACCTTCGTGGGCATGCAGGCGTTTGAGTGGACCAAGCTGATCGTCGATGAAGGGGTGCGGCCTTGGGAGAATCCAATGGGTGCGCCGCAGTTTGGCGCGGCCTTCTTCATGATCACTGGCTTCCACGGCACCCATGTGTCGTTCGGGGTGCTTTTTCTCATCATCACCGCCATCAAGGTGCGGCGCGGCGATTTGGACAAGGAGACGCCCGGCTTCATGACCGGACGCAGGAACCGCTACGAGATCGTTGAGACGATGGGCCTGTACTGGCACTTCGTTGACCTCGTGTGGGTCTTTATTTTCGCTTTCTTCTACCTTTGGTAGCTCATACGACCAGCAGGGAATTCAACTGATGTCAGACCAAGGCCAACAACATCCAATTTCCATCTACTTCTGGGTATGGGGCTTGCTGTTCGTGCTCAGCGCCGCCTCCTACATGGTGGATTACGTGGCGTTCCAAGGCTATGTGCGCTGGACGCTTGTCATTACCTTCATGATGCTCAAGGCGGGCCTGATCGTCGCCGTCTTCATGCACATGATGTGGGAGCGGATGGCGCTGATCTACGCCATCCTCGTGCCTACCCTAGTGCTGATCGTGCTGGTGGGCCTGATGGCCGGCGAGGCCGACTACACTTGGCTCACCCGCGAGGAGTTCTTCACGCCCTTCAGTTGGGGCGATTAGGGAATCGCCACCCAGACGTTGCACCAGCCCTTGGCGGCGACCAGCTTGCCGGGGAAGATGGCGCAGGTGCCCCAGTCTTCGCTGGTAGCCTTGTACTGAACGCAGTTGTCGCAGAGTTGGTCCGCCGTCCATTTGGGGAACTTGGCGGTGTCCACGTCGTCGGCGGCGTGCTTGTAGCCCAAGGCCATCGCCATGGGATCGTCTTCGGTGATCTCAACCTCGCCAGCGGCCCAGGCGCTTGAGCTGGCCAACAGGTTGGCGACGGGTATGGCGCCAAGGGTGAGGGCGCTCTTCTTCAAAAATGAACGGCGTTGCAGCATCGGTATCCTCGTGATTTGCTTGGATTGAAGTTCCGGACGGGCCAGCGACTGCTGGCGAGCGGCATTATACACGTTGCCGAGGCTATACTGGTCGGCATGGGGCTCAAAATCGTCGATCTGCGGACCGCCTTCGTCCGCTTCCTAACGGGCATCTGCCTTGCCGCCGCCCCCCTGTGGGCGCAGGGCGATTTCAGCCCGATCGATCCTCAGGATTGGGGCGAGGCCGAGGCGCGCCACCTTCTCGAGCGGGCCGGCTTCGGCGGCACGCCCGCCGAGGTGGCGGCGTTGGCGGCTCTGACGCCCCGGGCCGCCGTGCGCCGGCTGGTGCACTTCGAGGGGGTGGCGGAGACGAAGCTGCCGGATTTCGAGCCGTCGGGCATCTTTGACCAAGGGCTGGATCCCTTTCCCCCCAGTCGTCCGGCCACCACCGAATTGGCCCGCCGGCAGGGTGAGGCACTTGGCATCCAGGCCAAGCCGTCCGGCAACCGGCCCCTGCAGCCCGTGGTCAACGCCTTCTTCTACTGGCTGCGCGCCAGCCGCTTGGAGACCGATCGGGTCGCCTACTGGTGGGCCAACCGCATGCTCACAACCTCCCGTCCGCTGCAGGAGCGGATGGCGTTGTTCTGGCACGGGCACTTTGCCACCAACGAGGACAAGGTGCGCGACTACCGCAAGATGCTCAAGCAGCTGCGCCTCTTCCAGCGGCTGGGCCTTGGCGACTTCCGCACCCTGTTGATTGGCGTGGCCCAGGATCCGGCGATGCTGGCGTTCCTGGATGCTGGCGTCAACGTCAAGGGCTCGCCGAACGAGAACTTCGCCCGGGAAATCATGGAATTGTTCACCATGGGCGTCGGCCACTACGGCGAAGCCGACGTGCGCGAAGCCGCGCGCGCGTTCACCGGCTGGAACTACAAGGGGCTCGACTTCAATTTCAACGCCGATGCCCACGATGGCGCCAACAAGCGCTTCCTGGGCCGGGAGGGACGCTTCGACGGCGTGGAAGTCATCGACATCATCCTGGCCCAGGAGGCCGCTGCCGAATTCATCGCCGGCAAGCTCCACCGGCACTTCGTGGGCGAGGCGCTGGACGCGGACGGCCGGAGGGAACTCGGCGCTTGGCTGAAGACGGCGGACTACGACATCGCCGCATTTTTGGAGCGGCTTTTTCTGTCGCGGCGCTTCTACGCGCCGGATGTGTTGGGCACCCGCATCAAGGGCCCCGTTGAATTCGTCATCTCCACCTACCGCAAGCTGGGCCTTGAAGCCGTGCCCGGCGCCCCGGACTTCAACACCGTCACCGAGTCGCTGGGCCAGCGGTTGATGCATCCACCGACGGTGGCGGGCTGGAGCGAAGGCCGCAGTTGGATCACGCCGAGCCTGCTCTTCGAGCGGGGCAACTTCGTGCTTGACTTGGCGTTTCCCGACATCGCCTTCGTGCCGCCGGACCGCTATCCGAGCTACGGGGCGGAGATACTGAGCGTCCATGAGCGCCTGCGCGCCGGCATGGACATTAGCCGGGCGACCCGGCCTGCTGCCTTGGTGGGCGACGCCATGGCTGGCGAAGGGATGGGGGAGATGGCAGCGTCCAACCTGCTTGCCGACCGCGACGAAGCCTTCAACACCCGCTACGGCAGCTACCGGGGCTGGCAGATGGCCATTGAGCGGGTCAAGCCCATCCCCCGCCATACCGCCCGTCTCGACTTGACGGGCATGGTGCTTCGGGAAGGCCTCGAAACCCCTCGGGAAGTGGTGGGCTACTTGGTGGATCGGTTCTTCACCGTCGCGCCGGATCCGGCGACGCAAAGCGCGCTGGCAGACTACTTGGAGGCGGAGCTGGGCACCGGGGACATTCGCGCTGCGGCCTCGTACCTGGAGGGGCCGCTGCGGCGCCTGCTGCACCTGTTGCTCAGCCGCCCGGAGTATCAGTTGGGTTGAATGGCACAGTGGGCTGAAGGAGAGTGGAGGGAGGAATGTTCAATCGCCGAAGTTTGTTGAAGAGCGGCATCGCGGCGACGGCAGCGCTGGCTGCGGCGCCCGTATTCGACCGCCGTGTGTGGGCGGCGCCGCAGCGGGATGAAGGGGATCGAATCCTAGTGGTGGTTGAGCTCTCCGGGGGCAACGATGGGTTGAACACCGTGGTGCCCTATGGCGACGATGCCTACTACCGGCAGCGCCCCACCATTGGCATCAAGGCGGATGAGCTGCTCAAGCTGGACGGCGATTTCGGCTTCAACCCCGGCATGCTGGGCTTTGAACGGCTCTGGCGCAGCGAGGACCTCGCCATCGTCCACGGCTGCGGCTACGAGCAGCCGTCCTACTCCCACTTCACCTCCATGGCCTATTGGCATACCGGCGTACCCGGGGGAGGCGATGAGTTCGGCTGGCTGGGCCGTTTGGCGGATGCCATGGACGAACGGGGCGGCGCGGGAGCGGAACTGCTCATCAACATCGCGTCGGGGCAGTCCTTGGCGGTTAAGAGCCGTCGGCACACCCCTGTGGTCTTCGACGATCCGGAGCGCTTTCAACGCCGCGCCTTCCACTCGCAGCAGGCGCTGATGGCACGCATCGACCATGACGATGGCAACGCGGCGCGCGCCTACCTCAACGATGTGGCCAGGAGTGCCCTCGGCGCTTCAGCGCGGATTCGCCAAGCTTGGTCGGACTACCGCTCGCCGGTGGACTACGGCATCGCGCCGATGGACCTGCCCAAGGTGGCGGCTTGCATCGGGGCGGGATTGCCGGCCCGCATCTACCACGTCGCCTTCCGCAACAACGCCTTCGACACCCATGTGCAGCAGAGCGCCCTGCACCGAAGGCTCCTAAGCTACGCCTGCGACGGCATTCACGGCTTCATTCGCGACTTGGAACGCCTGGGACAAGCGGAGAGGGTGGTGGTGCTGGTGCATTCGGAGTTCGGCCGCCGGGTGCCGGAAAACACCAACCTCGGCACCGACCACGGCACTGCCAACCTGATGTTCCTGGCCGGCAAGCCGGTCCAGGGTGGGCACTACGGCGAGCCGCCCAGCCTGACGGAACTGACCGATGGTGAAAACCTAGCCCACACGGTGGATTTCCGCCGCGTGTACGCTACGGCCATTGACGGCTGGATGCAGCCGGGCGTTGCGTCAACGGTGTTGAAAGGACCGTTCGAAACCCTGCCGGTGTTTGGTTGAGCCGGACGCTGCGGCGCTAGAGCCGCTGATTGAACTCCACCATGTTGCCGCTCGGATCATGGGTGAACGCCTGCCGGCAGACCCCAGCGATCTCGAAGGGTTTCGAGCACTTCAGCCCGGCGCCCTCCAGAGTGGCCTTCACGCTGTCCACGTCTGCCACCTTGAAGGCGAAGTGCTGCTCCTTGAGCGGCGGCCCGGAGTCGATGCCGATCAGGTGAACCTCCTGCGCGCCGCTGCGCAGCCAAGCCCCGGGGAAGCCGAAATCGGGCCGGTCAAGCTTCTCCATGCCCAGCAAATCGGCGTAGAAGCCCAACGCCTCATCGACGTCCTTGACATTGATCGACACATGGTGAATGCCTTCGAGCTGCATGCTCTTCTCCGCTTTGACTCGCTCGCGCCGACCTACTTTACCATGACCGCCCCAGTCGCAACCCAGCAGGCTGCATGCCGACTTGGCGATTCAAGCGGCTTGCGCTCATCGCTGCCTCGCCACGTCCTTCGTCGTGATCATCTCTCCTCGATTTCCCCAAGCGCTCCTGAGGTAGTTCCCCACGGCGGCGACTTCCGCGTTGCTGAGTTTGTCCCGGTGGGGAGCCATGTCCTCCCACAGGCGGTAGGGGGGCGGAACGTCGTCCGGCACGGAGGCGCCGTAGAGGATGATGTTGATCAGCGAGAAGGGGGTCGGCGCCTGCACCACGGCACTGCCGGCTAGGGGCGGCGCCTTGAACAGATTGCCGCGGCCGCTTTCCATGTGGCAGTCCTCGCAGTGCTCGGCGTAGATTGCCAATCCGGGTTCCCACTGGGCAGGATCGGACATTGGTTTCGCATCGCTCTCAATCGGGGGCAGGCTCTTCAGGTAGTCCGCCACGGCGAAGGCATCGTCCGCAGTGAGATGCTGCGTGCCCTCGACAATGACGCTGTCCATGGGGCCGAAACGGCCGGCTTTCGCCGAATGGCCGGTTTTCAGACAGCTTGCGATATCTTCCTTCGACCAAGCGCCCAGCCCCGTTGACGCTGGAGTCAGGTTGACCGCCGCCCACAGGCGCACCTTGTCGGGAGCCACCGGATGGAAATGGGTTCCACCGGACAGTGCCCGTTCCCGCACCTCGGCGAGCAGCAGGTTGCGCGGTGAATGGCAGGCGCCGCAATGACCGAGTGAGCGCACCAAGTAGGCGCCGCGATTCCACTGGGCCGAACGGGTCCCGTCGGGGCGATGGATCCCCCCGTTGGCGTAGAGCCTCTTCCAGAGCGCCAAGCTGCCGCGCCAGCCGAGGGGGAATGGCAGATCGTTCGCAGGGGGTCTGAAAGTAACCGGTTCAAGCGACTTGACGAAGGCGAAGAGGGCGCGCACATCCTCTTCGGAGAGCCCGGCAAAGGCGGGGTAGGGAAACACCGGATAGAGGTGTTCCCCGCTTCTGGAGACCCCTTCGCGCATGGCGCGTGAAAAGTCCGCCAGCGTCCACTCCCCGATCCCTGTTTCCGGGTCCGGCGATATGTTGCTCGAATACAGGGTGCCCCAAGGTTCCCACGACCAAGGGACGGGGATCGGGAAGGCAATGCCGCCGCCGAACGGCGGGCCATCTTTTCGAGTGTGGCAGTTGCTGCAGTTGCCCAACGCCGCAAGGTAGCGGCCTCTTTCCACCAGAGCCTCATCGGTGGCCGGGTTCGCGGCACCCGGGGCCGCCCACATGACCGCAAGAAGTCCGAAACACAGGACAGGGGTCAAGGGGGAACGCGGACGGCGGGGGCCAACTCGACTCATCGGAAGTCCTCGGTCCGCGATGGGGCGCGCTAGTCCGCTTGGCGGTATCGGTCGTGACACTGGTCGCAGGTTAGCGCATCCATCAGCGGGACAATTGCGGCATCCTTGCCGAGTTGCCGCGCGGTTTCCGAAGTTTGCCCGACCCGGTCCGCGAGGGTCTGCATTTGGGCCGTGAACTCCTGCCGATCGGTCCAGATGCTTGGTAGGGACGCACCACCCGCCACCGCCGGCTCGAAAGCTCCCACCGACAGCCGCGCATTGGCGGCAATTGCCTCGAGATGGAACACGAAGTTCACATCCGCGACCACCCAGGCCAGAATTTGCCCTAACGCCGCAGTCTGCGCGTCCAAGGCCCGCATGAGCGCACGGCGATAAAGGACAGCGTCCTGATCAGACCGGTCCCCGGTTTCAGGCCTCGACTCCTGCACGTCGCGCCGATAGGTGTCGTGGCACCGGGCGCACTGCAATGCCCCCCGAATCCCGTCGGCGGAGAGGTCGCCGAACGCTGCGGCATCGCGCAGCGCGGACAGCCCCTCGGCCTGTTCCTTGGCTCGGGATGAGAAGTCGTCCCAGTTGTCCCACACATCAGCCTTCGCGTTGCCGCCCGCGGCGGCCGGCTCGAACGCAGAGACCACCTGTTCGGAGGTGGCAGTCAGTGCCGCGAGATGGTCCTCCAGGTGATTCGCCGGCGCACGGCCCTGGAGCACCACTTCCAGCGCCTCGACTTGGGCGCCTAGGGTCTTCATGACGTTCTGCCGGTAGTCGACGTCATCGGATCCGGCCGCGTAACAGAGCGAACATGGGCCCCAGCAAGCGATCAGCAGGCTGACAGTCCCGACCAGTTTCCTTGGCGCCTTAGGGCATGACCGGGAATTCATCGCCTAATACCGTGATTGCGCCAAACCCGCTTGAGCGAGCTTCGATGCCGTGCCCAAGCACATCGCCGGGCATCCGGTCGCCGGCGAAGGTATAGACCGGCCGGCCGTGCCAAGTCCACGCACGCACGGTCGCAACGCCCTCTCCGTAGGCGCCGGTTGCCGACGCAAAGGGGGGGTGCGGTACGTCGGCGACTCCCCAGTTGCCCACTGGCACATCGTCTGGTCCGGCCGGCACGGGACGCCACTCCCGGGCGCATTGTTCGCCCGTGCCGCAGACCGCGGAACGATGGGCCGCTGCATCGCCGGGTTCATCGCAGTGCAGCCGGTCCGGGGCACGGTCAAAACAATAGAATGCATAGAGCGTCCAGCCTGCCGCATCGCCGTACACCCAGCCGATTTCGGGCACGCTCATGTGCATCGTGACGAACCCGGGACGCGGCTTGGCCGGCTGGAATAGCACGGGTTGCCAGCGCCCCGACTCCACGATGCGCTGAATTTCGTGCCGTGGCACGTCAATCCGGGGCCGATGCAGGGGCTTGCCGCGAAAAGCCCATTGCCGGCTCCCGTCGGCCAGGTTGACGATCATGAACTCGCCTCGGGGCTGTGCCAGCTCCGGGGCCGATAGGGGAAGCCAACCGGCATCCCCGGTGGCCGCGTCCTCGCCGGGCGCAAACAGCAGCCCGCCGTCTCCCGACGCGAGCAGCAGACCTTGCACCTTGCGCACCAGCTTGATTCCGGGGGGCAACCAAACTTCCACCGGCACCGTACGCCAGCCCCCGTAGCTCCCGAAGCCCATAGTGCCATTGACCTCGCCGGGAACGCGGTCGCGGCTGGAGGTGTACAGCGGCACCCCGTCGTATGTCCATTGCCGGTCGCCATCGGGCCGCTCCACCATGCCGAAGGCTCCCGCCGCCTTGGCTTCGGAGCCGGCCCGATAGGGTCGCCAACGATCCACGCAAGTGCTACGGAATGCGGCGCCGGGAATGGGGTGGCCCTCGTCCCCCGGCGTTTTCTCGTGACGCACGTCGCGGCAGCCGAAGGTCCCGTTCTCGGGTTGATCCATGCCGTTTACGTACAGGGTCAGGCCTTCGGCCGTGGTGTAGATGGGGCCGGCGCTGTCGGAAGAGCCGATGGCCATGGCCTTGGGCAGCGGCGCTTGGGCAGTTGCAGCCTGAGCGGGGTCCGCATGGCCCATCGCCATCCCCCACAGGATGCCGAGGGCCACGATGATCGCGCTGGGTTTTGCCCGTAATTGCACCGCACCGAGCCGCGAACTGATCAGGCGAGTATTTCCGAGATGACCTTCGAGGTGCGCAGCGATCCGGTGCCCCAGTCGCCGATGGAGAGTCCCATCAGGCGCTGCGCCGTGTAGCCGAGGCGGGTAGCCACGTCGCCGCCGCCGTCGATGTGCAGCCCGGTCTTCAACAGCCCGCCGGCAGTCCCCACCGTGAACATCGGGGTGCCTTGCAGTTCGTGGGTCTTGGCGCTCTCGTTGTCTGAGTGGGCGTAAACAAGCATCTGATCGAGCAGGTTGCCATCGCCTTCCGGCTGGCTTGCCAGTGCGCCAACGAAGTAGGCGAACGCCTTGAACGCCTCCCGTAGGAAGGTGGAACTGACCACTTGGATGCCCAGTTCGTCGTCAATCAACTCCTCGTGGGTGATGTTGTGATGTACGTTGGCAAGCCCTTCGCGGGTGAGCGACGAGGAGGAATTGGAATACAGCATGTTGAAGACCTTGGTCTGGTTGCAGGCCAAGGCCATGACTAGGAGGTCCGTCATCGCCCTGTGGCGCTGCTCCACGAAACGCACGTCGAGACCGGCGGGGATTTCCTCGGGACTTCCGGCGGGTATCCGGCAACTCGGCGCGGGCGGCGGTTTTTCAAGCAGCAGCGCGAGCCGCCCTTCCAGTTCGCGGACCGCCGTGAAGTGGCGATCGAGACGCGCTTTGTCGCCGCTGCCTAGGTGTTTGGAGAGTTTCCTCGATTCCTCCAGAACGCCGGAAAGGACGCTCTTGCGGACCATCGTGGCAGGGTCCGGCGCGAATTCCCCCGCGTTCGGATCGGCAAAGCCGGTTCCGAACAGTTTTCTGTAGGCTTC
>CAZRBP010000101.1:0-5925 GCA_964598305.1 uncultured Pseudomonadales bacterium
TGGCGACGGGGGTGCATGGGTAGTGCGCGCAGCGTCGGAAGGTGACCCGATGGGAAGCCCTTCCGCTGATTCGAAAGACCCCGAAGCGCCTCAGGCCTTCGGGGTTTTTCTTTTTTGGGGCGGCGTTAGCGAGCGGCTGGCGAACAGCTTCCCAAGTTTTCACTTGCAGACACCAATGAACAGCTTAAGTACAGAAACGATGGCAGACGACTCAGCGCGGCTGCGGGCCAATGTGGGCCGTACGCTGTGGCTGGGGTTCTTCAAGGCCTTCCTGGTCATCATGCCCGTGGCCGTGCCCTTCTTTCAGAGCAAGGGGCTGTCCATGCGGGAGGTCTTCACCCTGCAGGCGCTGTTCGCCTTCGTGGTCATGGTCACCGAGGCGCCGTCCGGCTACTTGGCGGACCTGATCGGGCGGTGCCGTTGCCTAATCTTGGGCACCGCCTTCGCTGGAGTCGGCTACAGCCTGCTGGCGGTCGCCGAGGGGTTCTGGACGCTGGCGCTGTTCGAGACCGCCTTAGCGCTCAGCTTCAGCCTGACCTCCGGCACCGATCTGGCGCTGCTTTACGACACGGAACTCGCCCGCGGCAGCAGCGAAAAGCGGCAGCGGCAGGTGGTGGGCAAGCTCTATGCGGTGCGCACCCTGTCCGAAGCCGCGGCAGGCGTGGCCTGCTCCCTGCTGCTGGTGTGGGGCACCCTCGACGGCGTGGTCGCCGCCCAGGTACTGGTCGGCTGGCTGCCGCTGCTGTTTGCGTTGCGCTTGCGCGAGCCGCCGGCCGCGCGGCTGTCCGCCGACAGCCACTTGGCCAACATGGTCCGCATCACCCGCCACCTGCTACGCGGCAACTTGGTTCTGCGGCTGGTGTTCCTGGCGCTTTGCATCTGGAGCCTGACCACCTTCTACGCGGTGTGGCTGTTGCCCAAGCTGTGGGAGCAGCAGAGCCTCGGGTTGGCCCACTTCGGCTACTTGTGGGCCGGTCTGTGCTTCTTAAGCGCGGTGGCGGGGCGTTGGACCCACAAGCTCGAGGATCGCATCGGTCCGGCAGGCGTTTTATCGGTCATGGGCTTGGCGCCCGTGCTGGGCTATTTGGCGCTTGACCGCCTCGGCATCGCCGGCGGGCTGCTCGCCGCCTCGACGTTCTTCATCGCCCGCGGGCTCGGCACGGTGATCCTCACCGACGCGTTGAACAGCCGGGTGCCAAGCGAATTCCGCGCCACCGCCAACTCGCTGGCCAGCTTCGGCTTTCGCGGCATCTTCGTCGCCACGGGCCCGCTGGTGGGGCTGGTCTTCGACCTCTGGGGATTAGGCACAACCCTGCTGATGCTGGCGACGCTGAGCCTGGGCATTTTTGTCGGCCTCATCGTGCCGCTCATCATCGCGGTTCGCCGACTCCAGATAGCGTAGCGCCGTCCGGGCACTCGCCGCGTTCGAGTTGGATGGTGGAGTGCGCTACGCCAAAGCCTTCGCGCAGCGCCGTCTTGAGCGCTGCAATGACGCTTTGGCGGTCGGCCTCGTCAGCGATGCGCACATGGAGCGTGGCGATGGGCCGCTCTGCGGTGAGGCCCCAAACGTGGAGATGGTGCACGTCGATGACGCCCGGCGTCGCCGCCAAAGCGGCGCGCATTTCGTCGGTGCTGACCGGGTTCGGCACGCCTTGGAGAAGCAGGTGCCCCGATGCCTTCAGCACCCGCCAGGTGCCTCGGGTGAGAATCGCGGCGATGACGAGGGCGAGCAGCGGATCCACCCGGGTCCAGCCGGTGAAGTGGACGGTCAGGGCAGCGGTGATGGCCGCCAAGCTGCCAAGCAGGTCGCCGAGTACGTGCAGCGCGGCGGCCTGCACATTGATGTTGTCCTTGCCATGGCCGAGCCACCGGTAGGCGATGAGATTGACGATCAGGCCAATTGTCGCGACGGCCAGGGCGGGCAGCGGGGCCATCGCTTGGGGCTCCAAGAAGCGCTCGAAGGCCTCCTTGAGAATCCACAGCACCAGCAGGGCAAGCGCCAAGCCGTTGAGAAACGCCGCCAAGACCTGCACGCGATGGTGTCCGTAGGTCAGTCTCGCCGTGGCGGGCCGCTTGGACAGCCATAGTGCGCCCCACGCCAAGCCTAGGGCAGCGGCGTCGAGAACCATGTGGCCTGCGTCCGCGAGCAGGGTGAGTGAATTGCTCATGATGCCGCCGATGATTTCCACGACGGCAAAGCCCGCGATCAGGAGGAAGGCGCGTCCCAACACCGCTTGGTTGCGACGCTCGCTGTGATCCGGGGAGGACGGAAACGGGCTCCTAGGCTCGCTGTTGCGATCTTCGGCGCGTTTCATGGAGCGATGAATTGCAAATGCAAACAGTCGAGCATATGCGTTAAGGTTACCGACTTTTTTGGAGGCTGAACATGGAACGCATGTCGCTGGACTTCGACGGCAAGGTTGCCGTCCTGAAATTCAATCACCCGGAGGTGCTCAACGCCGTCGGCGCCCAGATGCTGGCCGACTTTCACGAGGCGTTCAGCCAAGTGAAGGATCCCGCCAACGGCGCCCGCTGCCTGTTGCTGACCGGCGAGGGCCGGGCCTTCTGCGCCGGGGCCAACCTGCAGGACGACGGCCGCAATGAACGCAGCGGCGCGGGCGACGGCCTGCGCGGCGGCTACCATCCCCTGTTGCTGGGGCTGCGGGACTTGGACATACCCATCGTCACCGCAGTGAACGGTCCGGCGGCCGGCGTCGGTATGAGCTTCGCGCTGATCGGCGACATCGTCTGCGCCCAGCAGGGCGCCTACTTCCTGCAGGCATTCGCCCGCATCGGCTTGGTGCCGGACGGCGGCTCCACCTTCATGCTGCCGCGCCTGATCGGCTGGGGCCGGGCCGTGGAGCTGTCGCTGCTAGCGGAGCGGCTGTCGGCCGAGAAGGCCCACGAGTGGGGCATGGTGAATCGGCTGTTCGAGGACAACGATGCGCTCATGGAAGGCGCCAGCGCCCTGGCCCGCCAGCTCGCCGATGGCCCGCGCTCCCTAGGCATGATTCGCCATGCCTACTGGAGCACTTGGCACAACTCCTACGAGCAGCAGCTTGACTTGGAGGCCCGCCTGCAGAACCAAGCCGGCGCGACGGCGGACTTCCAGGAGGGCGTGTCGGCGTTCCTCGAGAAACGCACCGCGAACTTCAAAGGAGAGTGAGAGCCCTGGCACCCACCATGTACAAGATTCGCACCTACAATCAGATCGCCGTTTGCGGCCTGGAGCGCTTTGCCCGGCAGCGCTATGAACTGGGCACCGAGATAACGGACCCCGACGCCATATTGCTGCGCAGCCACAAGCTCGGCGAGGACGACGTCCATGACCGCCTGCGGGCCATTGCCCGGGCCGGAGCCGGCGTGAACAACGTGCCGGTGGCGCACTGCACCCGGCAAGGGGTGGTGGTGTTCAACACGCCGGGCGCCAACGCCAATTCGGTGAAGGAATTGGTACTGGCCGCGCTGTTCATCAGTTCCCGGGACGTGGTCGGCGGCGTGGATTTCGTCTCCACCTTGGCCGATGTGACCGATGCCGCCGAACTCAACGCCTTGGTCGAAGCGGAGAAGAAGCGCTTCAAGGGCCGTGAACTCAGGGGCAAGTCCTTGGGCGTCGTCGGCCTCGGCGCCATCGGCTCCTTGGTGGCCCGGGCTGCGCTGGATTTGGGCATGGACGTCCTTGGCCACGATCCCGCCATTTCGGTGGACGCCGCTTGGCGGCTGCCGAGCGAAGTGCGGCGCATGGAGAACCTCCCGAGCCTGTTCGCCCGCTCCGACTTCGTGACCCTGCACATGCCGCTGCTGCCGGAGACCGAGGGCATCATCAGCGAGGAAGCCCTGCGCTCGTTTCGTCCCGGCAGCGTACTGCTCAACTTCGCCCGGGAGCCGGTCGTGGACCGCCACGCCCTAATTCGCGCGCTCGACGACGGACGCATCGCCAGCTATGTGGCAGACTTTCCCGTACCCGGGCTGATCGGCCGCCCTAACGTCCGGCTCACCCCCCACCTAGGGGCGAGCACCTCGGAGGCGGAGGAAAACTGCGCGGTCATGGCGGCCAACCAGCTCATCGACTTCCTCGAAACCGGCAACATCGTCAATTCGGTCAACTTTCCGGCGGTGGCCTTGGAGCCATCCGGGGGGCATCGCTTGGCCATCACCAACCGCAACGTAGCCGGCATGCTCGGCCAGATGACCTCGGTGCTCGCCAAGCACGATATCAACATCATCGACATGCTCAACAAGAGCTTGGGGGATGTGGCCTACAACCTGCTGGACATCGAAGCGGCCCCGGACGATGCGCTGGTGGACGAGCTCGCCGCCATCGACAGCGTCATCAACGTCCGCGTTCTCAACGGCAACGCCTCCGCTTAAGTCTTGCTGGCGAACCTTAAGCGGAGGCAGAGGCTCCTAGGCGGAAGCCGCGCCGGGCTTGACGGCGGCGGAAGCGGGCCGGTTCGACAAGGGCTTCGACGGCGCGCTCCAACGGCGGGAAGTCGCCGGTCAACCGGCTGGCGACGATGGCGCCCGCGAACGGCGCAGTGGTCATGCCCATCGCGCCATGGGCGGTGCTGACGGTGAGGCCCTCGGCCAATTCACCGACGATGGGGGTGCGGTCGGAAGCGATGGCTCGACTGGCCCGAACCCGTCCGGCCCATCGATGGCGGCGCCCTTCCAACTGCCGTAGATTGTGAGCCGTGGCCTCTTCGACTGGCCAAGGCCGATGTTCAAAGGTGGCGCCGACAGCAACCCCCGAAGCGATGGGCGCCAGATAGCCATCGCCGACCACTGGCAGGCGGGGCCGGTTCTCCACCGTCACAATGTCCATCTGCCCAGCCACCTCCACCAGCTCCAAAAAGGAACCCGCAACGCAGTGGCGCACGGCGCCCGCGCAAGCCAATGCCAGCGGCCGGGTGGCGGACGGGACGAGGCGCCGGAGTTGAACGTTGATGAGCGGATGGTCAAGCAGCGCCTCCGTCAACGTCTTGGGTTCCACGAGGCCGCCGTGCGGAAAGCGAAGCGCATCGCCGTTTATGGGCCAGCCGCCAGCCCGTGTTGCCTGGGCGGAACTCAAGGCTTCCACCAACCCGCTGCGAGCATACGCCGAGGCGATGCGGCGCATTTTGGCAGCGTCCAAGTTTGGCCCTTGGGCTTGCAGCACGCCGCTTTCGATAAAACCGGGAAAACGTCGCATCAACGCCTGGCTGTATGCGTAGGCGTGGGCGCGCCAAGCGGCGCTTAAGCTGCCGTCGCCGAGCAGTCTTGGATGCAGCAGCGCCGCTGGAATGCCGGAGGCTCCGGCGGCGATGGACTCCGCAGGGTCAAACACATCCACGGCCACGCCCTGCTCGGCCAAGTGGCGGGCGATGCTGGCGCCGGCAATGCCCGCGCCGGCAACGGCTGCGCGCTGGATCACTGGTTGGCGCGCCAGGCCAGGCTTGGTGAAAGTCCCGGCCAGGCTCTCGCGTTTGTGCGGGCGCTGATCCACGCGCCGCATGCTGAAGCCCGAGGCCTGCAACCGTCGCCGAACGGCTCCGGAGGCGGAAAAGGTGGCGACGGAGGTCCCCGCGGTGGACAGGCCGGCCACCTGCTTGAACAGGCCCTCGCGCCACATCGCCGGATTCCGGGTCGGCGCGAAGCCGTCCAGGAACCAAGCATCGACGGGCTGGCGCTGCCGGTTCGCCAAGTCAGCCAAGCCGTCTCCGGCTTCGCCCCAGTACAGGGAGAGCGTGATGCGGCCTTCAGCAAACGCGCGCCGGTGCCAGCCTGCCAGCAACGGCGGATAGGCGCGCTGGAGATCGGCGTAGATCGGCCAAACCGTGCGGCGCTGGCGGGCGATCTCCGCAAAGTCGTCCGTAGCGATTGGGCGCAAGTCGAAGCTGATGAAATGCAGCCGGCAGCCGCCCTTGAGGGCTGCGGCGGCGGCCA
>CAZRBP010000101.1:6025-13203 GCA_964598305.1 uncultured Pseudomonadales bacterium
TCGAAGCTGATGAAATGCAGCCGGCAGCCGCCCTTGAGGGCTGCGGCGGCGGCCACTGCGAAATTGAGGCCCGTGCCGAATCCCAACTCGCCGACCCGCAGCCACAGTCCTGCGGCGGCCGCCTTCGCCGCCTTGCGCTCGATCTCGGCCGGCGCCATGAACATTCGTTGGACCTCACGCGCCCCGTCCGGGGCGTGGTAGATGTCGTTGAAGTTCCGGGCGAAGGGCTGGCCGTCCCGCCAAGTTAGATCGGCCGGTTCAATCACGGAGCGATGGGGCGCCTAGGGTCGCCGATCCACTCGCTCCAGGAACCCGGATAGAGCGCCGGCTCGTCAAACCCCGCCAAGCGCATGGCGAGCACATTGTGGGCGGCGGTCACCCCCGACCCGCAATAGCAAACCGGGTTTTCCGCAAGACTGGCGAAGCGCTCGCGCAATCGCGGAGCGGGCAGAAAACGGCCTTCGGCATCCAAGTTCCCTTGAAAGGGCCGGCAGTGGGCGCCGGGCATGTGGCCTGCCACTGCATCGATCGGCTCTTCAAGGCCGTCGAAGCGGCGTTGGGCGCGGGCATCGATCAAGGTCATCGTGGATGGATCGGCTTCAATATCGGCGGCGCCAACGATTCGCGTCAAGGGGGCGCGCAATGAGAAGTTGCCTCTTTCCGGGGCGGCGGGAATGGTGGCCAGCGGCTCCGCCCAAGCGCTCATGCCGCCGTCGAGCACCGCTGCGGCCTCATGGCCGCACCATCGGGCCAGCCACCAACCCCGGCCCGCAAAGGCACCGCCTGCATCATCGTAGAAAACCAGTTGGTCTTCGTCGTTGACGCCCCAAGCGGCAAAGCGCTCCGCCAACGCGGCCCGATCGGGCAGGGGATGGCGGCCCCCCGCACCGGGCGGGGCGGCAAAGTCGCGGTCCAGGTCGCCGTGCTGGGCGCCGGGTATGTGACCCTGTTCATAGGCTCGCCGCCCGTAGCCGGGGTCGCCGAGGCCGGCCCGGCAATCGATCAGCCGCGCTTGGCCGCCAAGCTCGCGCAAGGCGTCAACATCAATCAGCGTTCGGTGCACGCGCCGTCTTCCTGCTCCACGGTGGAGATTATAATTGCGCCTAGCGTTCTGGGGACTGGAAACATCGATTCGCTTGGACGGAGGTGCTAGCTGGTCCCGGAGTAAACGCCATGAGCGGCGACAACGACTCAATGCAAAAAGGCGCCCTTTTGGCCGCTGCTGCGGCGCTGTTTTGCTATCTGGCAGCGGACTTGGCTGGTTTGGGCCTGGGGCTGGACGGCTTGGTGTACGCCAACGTCGCCAAGCTGCTGGCCGCCGGAGAAGGCGGCTTTTGGTCGCTGCCCTACTACATTGACGACCGGGCCGTATTCGCCGACCAGCCGCCCTTGGGCATCTGGCTGCTAAGCGGATGGCTCTTCGTCGCCGATGGATTGCCCGGCAATGCCCTTTGGGCCGAAAAGGCCTACAGCCTGACCTTGGCGGTGCTTTGGGCCGCCGTGATTTGCCACCTCTACCGGGCGCTAAGCGGCCGCAGCGACTATTGGCTGCCCGTCGCGCTACTGGCCCTGATGCCGGTGGCCAGCCACACCTTGAAGAACAACTTTCTTGAAAACCCGCTGACCCTGCTGACGTCGGCTGCTTGCCTGTGCGCCTGGCGGGCGCCCAACAGTTGGCGTTGGACCGTCCTCACAGCGCTCGCCGTGCTGCTGGCGGTGGGCGTCAAGGGTCCGGTGGGACTGTTTCCATTGGCCGCCCCCTGGCTCTTCGGCTGGCTCGCTGCCGGTCAATTCCGCGCTGGCCTTAAGTCCAGCCTCGCTGCCGGCGCCTTGGTTGCGGCAGGCCTTTCAGCGACTTTGCTGCATACCCCGGCCCTCTCGGCAGCGGAGGCCTATTGGCAGAGTCAGATCGGGCCGACCTTTGCCGGTGAACGTTTACCGGACCACGGCCGCGCCTACCTGCTCGGCCACTTGGGCTTGAACCTCGCCATCGCCGGATTGGCGGTGCTTGTTCTTGGCGGATGGCGGAACGGCACTTGGAAGACGCATCGGCGACAGGCAGGCGCCGTCCTGGCGGTGGCCTTGTGCGCCGCTTTGCCCCTGCTGGTCAGTCCGCGGCAATACCAGCACTATCTGCTGCCGTCGCTGCCCCTGTTTGCCATCGGATTTAGCCTGCTGACCACCCCACGCCTGCCGCGCCTGCCCTACCGCGCCTTGGCCTTGGTCCTCGCATTCGCGGGCGGCCTGCGCTTCGCTTACAATTGGCAAGCCGTTCCTGAAAACGAGCCACACATTGTCGGGGCACAGACACTGGCGGGGATGGGCTTGGGCGGGACCATCGCAGTCTGCGCAAACACCAATCGGCCGGAAGTGCTCATGGCCTACCTCTTTCGCCACCACGGCATCCGCAGCGCCGTTGCGCCGATGCCGGCACCAAGCGTTGCCGTGCTGTGCTCGGTTCCGCCGAGTCCTAGCCACCGCGCCGAGCGCGAACGTCACGGCGACCTCAAACTGTGGTTGCCTCAAGTGCCAGCGGAGGTTGACGAGCGGGCGGGCTCTTGAAAGCGCTCGCCGCCGCCTTGGCGGTACTGGCGTCCGTTCTAGCCGCACCGGCCGAGGGCGCCGACTGGCAGGCTGCCGTCAAGCTGAACGCAGGCTTCGCCGCCATGAGCGGCATCACCCATCGGGGCACGTTAGGCACCGGAGAGCGAATCGGCATCGACATCGACGGCGAATTGAAGCAGCGTCGCACCAAGGACGTGACCGCCGGTGCGGGCGCCGGCATCGGCCGCCGCTTCGGCCCGTGGTTGCTGGAGGCGGAGTACGTTTGGCGCTACCGCATGGATTGGGACGCTGTCGCCCCCACGCCAACCATCCAAGCGATCACCAACATCTTCACCAATGTGCAGACCTCCACGCTGATGCTCAACGCGGGCCGTAGCGGACCATTCGGCGCACACTGGCTTTGGGAGGCGGGCTTGGGCGCAGGCGCAGTCCGCAACCGGATGCGCAGCGACTACATCGAACGGGCGGTCTCCGGGATGCGGCCCGAGCGGCGGTTCGAGCGCTCGGACACCAAGACCAGCGCGGCTTGGAGCCTCTTTGCCGGCGTCAGCCGGGCCATCGGCCAGCGGTGGCGGCTGGGCTTGCGCTACCGCTACATCGATTTGGGCGAACTGCGCGCCGGACCGTTCGAGGCGCGGCCGGTGACTTTGCGCGCCGACCACCGAGCCCACGAACTGCAACTAGCCTTGATCTGGGATTGAACCGACCCCTCATCACCGGCCCTGCGCTTTGATCAATCAGTTGATGACCCGTCCGGGTTCCTGTGACATACTCCGCGCCCACTCAATCCCCACAACCCCATACGGAGAGAACCATGAGCGCAGACGGCACGTGGAGCATCACCATGAACACCCCCATGGGTGCCCAGAACGCAACCTTGGATCTGGCCACCGACGGCGGTGCGCTAAGCGGCAAAATGAGTGGCCCGCAAGGCGAAATCGAACTCAAGGACGGCGCTGCCGACGGTGATTCCCTGTCTTGGAAGGCGGACATCACCACGCCGATGGCCATGACCCTGGAGTTCAGCGCCACCGTGGATGGCGACAGCATCAGCGGCGACGTCAAACTTGGCGCTTTTGGCAACGCGAGCTTTTCCGGAAGCCGCGCCTAACGAACCCTTCCACCCGCAAGGGTTGGCGGAAGCGGCCCCTAAAGCTGCTCCGCGGCGGAAAAGTCGAGCGCTTCCATTTCGGTGAAGCTAACGGAGCCGTCCTTGCGCGGCTTGCGCCCGAGCGCCGCTTCCGGCGGCTGGATGTCTTGGCCGGGGGTGTGGCACTCCGGATCGGTGAAGTAGCCCAAGGCGTAGTTGCCTTGGGTGTAGCCGAGCAGTTCCTGCAGGTCCGGTTCGAAGCCCTTGGCGATGTGCGGGGGGCAGGACAGGTATTGGTTCTCTTCCTGCCGCAGCCAGCCCAAGGTGTAGGTGAGGTTCAGGCCGAGCCGCGATTGTGCGGCGCGGTTTTCGCCGCCGCTGTGCAGTACGCTGCCGCTGTACAGGAAAACCGAGCCGGCGGCCATTTCCGCCTGCACCATCTCGTCCGGTTCGGCGCGTCGGTCCCAATCCCACTTGTGGCTGCCCGGCACGCAGCGGGTGGCCCCGTTTTCGGCGGTGAAGTCGGTGAGCGCCCACAGGGTGTTGAACTGCGGCTCGATTGGCTTCGGGATGTGCTTCCCCCAAGCTAGGCGGTCTCGATGCAGGGGCTGCGCTTGGCTGCCGGGATGGATGTGGATGGTCTGGGTCAGGTGCAGGATGATGCGGTCGGTGAACGGTGCCAGAAAGCGGCGGGCGGCGTTTAGAACGAGCGGATGCATAATGAGCGCCCGACAGCTCGGCGAACGGGCGGCCAACGCGCCGGTGCGCTGCGTTCGTCGTCCGGTGAAGTCGTCGCGGCCCATGGGGGTGGCTTGGATGTAGGGGGTGAGTTCGGCGACCAACTGCCCAAGGGCGTCCTGGTCGATGACATCGCGCACAATGGCTGCACCGTCCTGCTCCATTACGTCCAACACGTCCTGAGCGGTGGCGGCGGCGTCGAGCGTCTGCAGCGTCATGGGCTTTCCTGAATCAGGGTGGAAAGTGGAACTTATCCGGGGTCAAACCTCAATTCAAGACGCGAACTTGGCCGCCGCCCGATGGTGGCTGCTTGCCGGGCTCTGGTTGACCTACACCAGCTTCGGCTTCGTTGCCGCCAGCATCGCGCCGATGGTGGCGCCGATCGAAGCGGAACTGGGCCTGACGCACGCGGCCATGGGCAGCATCATGGGCGCCTGGCAATTGGTGTACATCTTCTCGGCAGTGCCGTGCGGCTTGCTGCTTGACCGCATGGGTGGGCGCCGAGCCTTGCTGATCGGCATCGCGCTCATCGCCGCCTCCGGTCTCGGGCGGGCCGTGGCGGCCGACTACTGGACCTTTCTGTTGGCGGTCATGCTCTTTGGCCTGGGTGGGCCAATCATCTCGTCCGGCGCCCCCAAAATGGTTGCGGCCCTCTTCACTGGCAGTCAGCGGGGCATGGCCATGGGCATCTACATGACCGGACCCGCAGTCGGCGGCGTGGTCTGCCTGGGGCTGACCAACAGTTGGCTGCTGCCCGTACTGGGCGGCTGGCGCCAAGTCATGCTGCTTTGGACCGGGGCGGCGCTGGTGGCGGCGGCGATTTGGTGGGTGCTGGGCCGGCGCTTTCCCATCGAGCCGGACGAGCCTTCGTCCCGACCCGCCCCGATCGCTGCGCCAAGGGGCGGCTCGTCACAATTGGCCCCTATGGCCGAACTCTGGCGCACTCCCGCAGTGCGCTTGGTGCTCTTCATGGGCGTGGGCATCTTCCTGTTCAATCACGGTCTCAATGGCTGGTTGGTGGAAATGCTGCGGGTCGGCGGCATGGAGGCCTCGACCGCCGGCTATTGGGCCACGGTGCCGACCATCGTCGGCATTGTCGGCTCGCTGCTGATTCCCCGCTGGGCAGTGGGCGAGCGCCGTTTCGCGATCCTCGCCGCGCTCTGCGTTTTGGCGCTCGCGGCCAGCATCTTGCTGCGCTTCACCGAGTCCGTTCCGTTGACTGCCGGCCTGATCCTGCAAGGCGTGGCTAAATCCAGCCTGATGACCGTACTTGTGCTGACCCTGGTGGAATTGCCCGAAGTTGGGGATCGACGCGCCGGCGCGGCCACGGGCCTGTTCTTCTCGGCGGCCGAAGTCGGCGGTGTGCTCGGCCCCTTGGGCATGGGTGTGCTCTACGACTTAAGCGGCGGCTTCCACTCCTCCTTGACCGCCTTGACCGCCGTCGCCTGCCTGCTGCTGGCGGGCAGCTTCGGCCTGCGGCGGGCGGTGCAGAAGGACGGCGCAAAGGGGTAGTGGCTCAGACACGGGTCGGGCCGCGCCGTATAATCCGGCATCGATTCCCATCCAACCGCCCAATGACTGAGCTTTCCGCATCCAAGCCGCTGGCGGGCATCCGCCTCATCGACCTCACCCACATGGTGGCCGGGCCCTATGCGGGAATGATCCTGGCCGATCTCGGTTGCGACACGGTGAAGGTCGAGCCGCCCGGCCAGGGCGAAGGGACGCGGCGGCTGCTTGAGAGCGACCCGCGCAATTCGCTCAACGGCATGGGCGCCTACTTCTTCACCCTGAACCGCAACAAGCGTTCCGTGGCCATCGATTTGAAGTCGCCAGCGGGGCTCCGCTTCTTTTATGAACTGGTGCGCCACGCGGATGTGGTGCTCGATAATTTCTCCGCCGGCGTTACCGGGCGCCTGAACATCGACCACGAGCGCCTCGCCGCGGAAAACCCGAAGATCATCACTTGCACGGTCACCGGATTCGGCGAAGACGGCCCCCGCTACAAGCGGCCCGCATTCGATCAAATCATCCAGGGCCTAGGCGGCGGCATGTCGATCACCGGCGAGGGGCCGGGCCGGAGCGTGCGCGCCGGCATCCCCATCGGCGACCTTGGCGGCGGCATGTTCGCGGTCATGGGCATTCAGGCAGCATTGCTGGCGCGACAGCGTACCGGCGTCGGCCAACACGTGGACATCTCCATGCTCGATGTGCAAATCAGCCTGCTCAACTACATGGCCACCATGCACTTGATGTCCGGAGACATTCCCGAGCCCATCGGCAACGGCCACTTCGTGCACACCCCCTACAACACGTTTGCGACCGCCGATGACACCATCAGCATTGCCGTCATCGGCGATACCTTTTGGCCCCCCTTTCTCGACGTTGTGGACATCGACGAACTGCGCGACCCGGCCTATGCGACGGCACCCGAGCGGCTCAAGGTGCAGGCCCATATCGAAGGCCTTATCGCCGAAAAACTGAAAACCCGCCCCGCCGCCGAATGGCTGGAGAAGCTGGAGGCCGCCCGTGTGCCCAGCGCCCGGGTCAATAACTTTGCCCAGGCTCTCAGCGACCCCCAAGTCTTGCATCGGAACATGGTTGTTGAGCTCGACCATCCACTCGGCGGCAGCGCCAGGGTGCCGGGCAACCCGGTGAAGCTCTCAGTCAACACCGCCGAGACCTTTGCACCACCCCCTATGCTGGGGGCGCACACCGTCGCCGTGTTCGAGGAGTGGGCGGGGATGTCCAGAGAGCAAATCGACCAAGGCATCGCCAACGGTGTGCT
>CAZRBP010000102.1:0-13141 GCA_964598305.1 uncultured Pseudomonadales bacterium
GGAGTTTCTTCCCTGGCGGCTGAATATAGCACCGCCCGTGCGGTTTGTCTTTTGGCGACCCGTCCTCGCGGACCGAGGGTACGCCCTCCCGGAACGAAGGCACGCCCTCCCGGAACGAGGGCAACTTGCCCTCGCATTGAACCGAGGGATCCCATCGAGGGCGGGTCGCCCGCTCCGAGGAGTTCCGCTCGACATCAGCGAAAGAGTCAAAATGAGAACTGCTGTTTTAGGGTATTGTAAAGTCAACCATCTTTTGAGGAGAGGACATGAAGGACTTCGGAGGCAAGCTCGCGGTCGTCACCGGCGGCGGCACGGGCATGGGCCGCGCGCTATGTCGACAGTTGGTCGCGGAAGGCTGCGACGTGGCGACCTGCGACGTGCTTGAGGACAACCTCGCGGAGACTAAGCGGTTGTGCGAGCAGGAGGCTTCACAAGGCCGGGTGATCAGCATCCACCGCTGCGACGTCGCCAACGAGGACGAGGTTAACGACTTCCGCGACGCCGTCATTTCGGCCCACGACACCGACCACATCGATCTCCTGTTCAACAACGCCGGCATCGGCGGCGGCTCCAGCTTCGTGGACGGCAACCGGGACGAGTGGGAGCGCACGTTCAACGTCTGCTGGTTCGGCGTGTACAACTGCGCGCGCGCCTTCATTGCGCTGCTCGTCGCGAGCCCCGACGCCCACATGATCAACACGAGCAGCGTGAACGGATTCTGGGCAAGCCTCGGACCGCAGAGCGCCCATTCCGCCTACAGCGCCGCCAAGTTCGCAGTCAAGGGCTTCACCGAGGCCTTGGTCACCGATTTCGCCAACAACGCGCCGCACGTCAAGGCATCGGTGGTCATGCCGGGCCACATCGGAACATCCATCGCCATCAACTCGCGGCGGATCATCGGCGATGGCGACCCAGCGCAGATGCGCGAGCGCTTCGTGGCGCTCGGTTTGGTCAATGAGGACACCACGGACGAAGAGCTTCTCGAAATGGTCGAGGCCGCCGGTCGTGGCTTCCGAGACAATGCGCCAATGACGGCGGAGCAGGCGGCCGCCATCATCCTCGATGGCGTGCGCGAAGAACGTTGGCGCATCCTGGTCGGCGATGACGCCCACCTGATCGACCGCATGGTGCGCGAGGCGCCCGAAGAAGCCTACGGCGAGGCCTTCATGGAACGACTGCGGGCGGGCACGGAGTGGAATGTCAGCTAGCGGAAGCCCCCGCCCGTTGGGGATGCCGCACCACGCCCTTTCCGTTCACAAAATCAACCAGTTCGTGGTTGATTTTCAACCACTGCCGCGGTCAGCCCCCCGGAATCGAACCGTCCGCGTTGATGGCCGCTGGCAGGTCGCGTCCCTGCATGAAGTCCACCATCAGCTTCGCGAGCGCCGGGCCGGCATCCTCCTGAACGAAGTGTCCCGCGCCGCGGATCTGAACGTTGACCGCGCCGGGCACCCGGTCGAGGAACGCCTGCTCGCCGCCGCGGGTGATCGGATCCGAGTCGGTGAAGGCTACTAGGAATGGCTTGTCCCAGTTCTCAAAAACGGACCACGCGGCCTCGTTCTCACGCAGCTGCGAGGGCACCAGATAGGGCATGATCTGCGCTGCCGCCTTGTAGCGTTGATCGGGGAAGGGCGCTTCGTAGGCAGTCTGAACGCCCTTGCTGCCGCCCAAGAACGACATGATCTGACCAATGGGCAGGTCCTCGACGTGGTAGCTGTAGGCCACCCAGCGGGGAAAGGTCAAATCGGCCCGCAGCTCCTCGAAGGTCAGCGCACCCTCCCACCAGACGGCCAGCTTGAACAGTGGATAGCCCAGGAAGCCCTGCAAGCCATTGGCGGCGGGCAGGCCGGTATTGGAGACCACCACCCGGGCGAAGCGGTCCGGCGCCGCGGCCACCACGCGCAGGCCGATGAGGCCGCCCCAGTCCTGGCCGAAGAACGTGACGTTGTTGAGATCAAGGGCGCGCACCAGCTCCAGCATGTACTCCACCTGCATCGGGTAGCTGTAGGCGTCCTCGTCGGTGAACTTGTCCGACCGGCCGAAACCCGGGAGGTCCGGCGCAACGACGCGGTATCCAGCCGCCGTTAAAGTCGGGATCATCTTGCGGAAGAGATAGCTCCAAGTCGGCTCGCCGTGGATCAGCAGCAGGGTCTCGCCGTCCGGCGGGCCGACATCGACGTAGTGCAGGCGAATGTCGCCGACTTGCCGATAGTTCGGCGCGTAGGGCCAGTTCTCCAAGTTTTCGAAGCGCGCGTCCGGCGTCCGCAGCACGCCAGGCCCAACTTGCTCAGCTTGCGCGAGTGCCCCAAAGGCGAGCGCGACAAACGCCAAGCTGGCCATAACCTCTCTTTTCATGTCTTGCGTCGTCCTCCTTGACTTATGGGTGGGTGAATGCGGCCACGGCTTCCTTGAGAATGCGGGCGGCCTCCTTGTTCGCCTTGGCGATTCGCGGCATGCCGCCATTCAGTTCACGGTGGTTGCCGACTAGGCTCCAGATGGCGTGCGCCTCGTGGTGGAAGGGCAGCCCCTCCATGTCGAGCAGCCAACGCCCTATGTTGGGGTAGGGAGCGTAGTCGGTGCAATTAGCGTACTTGGCCTGATTCTGTCCGAGTTCCTCGTAGGCGCTGATGTCGGCCAGCGTCGCCGACGGGTCCACGATGAAGGGGCTGCGGCCCAACATGCCGTCGATGATGTTCAGCGTGCGCTCCACGATCTCGGCGTTGTTGCGCAAGCCCGGAAAGGTGTTGCGCTCAAACCAGCCCTCGTCGGGGTTTGACACGCCGAACAGCGCCGGCCAGATGGCGCGGCTCCACTGCACCACCACTTCCCGCGTGTTGCGGTGGTGGAAGTGGAGGTACTGATTCACCTCGGCGCGTCGTTGCAGATCCGCAGGCCAAAGATCGCTCCATCCATGCTTCTCGCACAGATAGATGAGAATGGCGTGGCTCTCCCACAGCACGGTGCCCTCATCATCGATCGCCGGGATGGTGCCCCGCGGGTTCACCGAGGCCAGGTAGCCAGGCCGTTTCGCGTCCCGGTTCTGGCTGGTCATGATGAACTCGAAGGGCAGCCGCTTCATCAGGCAGGCCCAGACCACCGCCCTCACGGGCTGGGAATTGGGCACGCCGTAGATCTTCAGCATCCTTGCATGTCCGTTGGGTTTGGTTTCAAGGCCAGCTTTTCCTTGCGTTTCTCAAGTTTGCTGGTCATTCTACCGCTCGTACGCCCCGGACCCGCCTCTGCCTTCGGTATGCGCCCGGGGCTTTGTTGATTCCCCGCCAGTTCGACGCGGCGAAGAGAGTGGCGCGGAGGCACGTCTCCCGAACCGGCTCCATGCCTGCCGTCATCGGGGCGGAAGTAACCTCCACTTGGAGCCCTTTTGCTATGCTTGCCGGGCAGTGGCGAAGATGCACCGGGCGTGAAACCGGGCGGCATCGGAGGGTCGGCAACGCCGAGCCTCACCAATCTGCCGGAGCGCAGCCAACAGCCAGAGGTAAAAGGCGATGAACGGCGATAAACGCAGCCCCATCCAGAAGTTCCAGAGCTTGCTGCGCGAGCTGTTCCAGTTCGACTGCGCGGACTTGGACTTCGGCATCTACCGGATCATGAACCACAAGCGGGAAGTAGTGGAGAGGTTCATTTCAACCAAACTGCCGGAGGCTGTTGATGCCGAGTTGGGCAGCGGAGCGTTGGCCGATCAGGCGGAGAGCAAGGCCGCTTTGGAGAAGGCACGGAAGCAAGTGATCGAATTGCTCGGTGCCGATGCCCTGGATTCCACCGGGGACGTGACACCCGCGCTGGCCAGCACACCCGTAGCCAAAGCGTACCTTGCCGCAAGGGACCTCGCTGGCATCAGTCGCAGCCGAGACGCCTTGGAGAAGGACATCTACAACCATCTCTATACCTTCTTCAACCGCTACTACCAAGACGGTGACTTCATCTCCAAGCGCCGGTATTCCCGCAATCACCGCTATGCCATACCCTACAACGGGGAGGAGGTCCATCTGCACTGGGCCAACAGCGACCAGTACTACATCAAGACCACCGAGCACTTCCACAGCTACCAATGGAAGTCTCCACTGGGGGTGACCATCCACTTTCGGGTCGATTCGGCCGACGTGGAGCAGAACAATGTCAAGGGAGAGAGCCGCTACTTCCTGCCTCGGGGGGCGGATGCGAAGTGGGACGCAGGGACCCTCACCCTCATTTTGCCGTTCAGCTACCGCCCTCTATCTGCCAACGAGAAGACCGAGAACAGCAGGCAACAAGAAGGGATCATCGCCGCCGCGCTGGAGGAATTGCCGGCGCAGATCAAAGAGCCGGAAGTTCTGGCCGCGTTAACGGGTGAACACAGCCGCAACGCCGACGATCAGCCAATCAGCTTTCTTGAACACCACTTGCGCCGATACACGCGCCGAAACGACTCTGATTTCTTCATTCACAAGGACTTACGCGCCTTCCTTCAGCGGGAACTCGACTTCTATCTGAAGAACGAAGTCCTGAACCTCGACAATCTCCAGACTGCTGGCGAGCAGGCCGCAGAAGGTTGGTTTCAGCAATTGCGCCTGATCAAAGTCATCGGTGGCCAGATCATCGAGTTTCTGGCCCAAATCGAAGGCTTTCAGAAGATGCTCTGGGAGAAGCGGAAGTTAATCACGGAAGCAAACTACTGCATTGCGTTGCGCTGTGTTCCCCAAGAGTTCTATGCTGAAATCGCAACCAACGAAGACCAATGGGCAGAGTGGCTATCCCTTTCGCTGGTCGGTGAGGAACTGGCAAACTCAGTTGATTCATCTAGCACAAATGGGGAGCGAATAGCCCACCTCCAAGCGAACGGCACACTGATGCTGGACACCGCTTGCTTTGATTCCGCCTTCACTGATCGGCTGATGGGCTCACTTGGCGACATCAATTCGTTGATGGACGGCCTGCTGATCGAATCCGAGAATTCGCAAGCCCTTCGGTTCCTGCAAAGCGGCTATACCAATCAGATCAAGTGCATCTACATCGATCCGCCGTACAACACGGATGCTTCCGCAATTCTCTACAAGAATGGCTACAAGGATTCAAGTTGGCTGTCATTAGTTGCGGATGGCCTTACCACAGCGAAAAGTCTGCTGGCGTCTGATGGCATCTTGTGTTGCGCCATCGATGATGAAGAAGCTTGGCAGCTGCGCTCTCTCATGCAAAGCACCTTCGAAAGTGAGCTGGGCATTGTGACAGTACGTTCGAATCCGGCGGGACGTAAATCCAAGGGACAATTCTCGCCCGCGCACGAGTACGCCTACTTCTATGGCGCAGGTAAGGCGGCACCTGGGTCGCTGCCAAAGACCAAAAAAGAGCTGAACCGATATCCTTTTGCGGACGAGTCGGGGCGTTATGCTTGGAACAACCTTGTGCGTCATGGATCCAATGACCGGAGGGAGGATCGTCCCAAGCTGTTCTTTCCGATCTACGTGGACGAGGACGACCAGCTAGACGTCCCCATTATGGAGTGGAATGAGGAAGACAGAGAGTACAGGGTCCTGAAGAACCCAGCACCCAACGAAGTCGCTGTTTGGCCCGTACGCATTGTGGATGGACAGCGAATCGAGAAGAACTGGCACCGAGGACCAGAGCGAATCGCCCGCACATTGGATGAGTACCGCGTTCGACGCGTGGAGGGAACGCCCGGGATAGAGATAGACTTCAAGATTCACATCGACGATAAATCGATGCCAAAGACTTGGTGGGACGATTCCCGGTACGCCTCGGCGAATCGGGGCGCCAAATCGCTGAAGGACTTGTTCGGCGACAAAAACTTCGACTTTCCAAAAGCCGTGGGCCTCGTTGAAGACTGCCTTCGGGCCTCCGGCTGTGATGGACGGGCAACTGTCCTAGACTACTTCGCTGGTTCGGGCACAACAGCACACGCCGTCATCAACTTGAATCGCGAGGATGGGGGCAAGCGAAAGTTCATTCTGGTGGAGATGGGCGATCACTTCCATACGGCGGTGCTTCCCCGCGCGAAGAAGATCGCGTTCTCGCCCGAATGGAGCGAAGGAAAGCCCGCACGAAACGCAACTGCAGAGGAAGCTGAACGGTCGCCCAAGATCATCAAGTACATTCGCCTAGAATCCTACGAAGATGCTCTGGACAGCATTCAATTCGACCAGCGGGCAGGCGAGCTACAGCTTGAGGACAGAATCGAGGGCTATCTGCTCAACTACATGCTGAAGTGGGAGACAAAAGACAGCGAAACCCTTCTGAACCCCTCAAAGCTGACTGCCCCATTCGACTACCAGCTTCGAGTTCATTCAAATGGCGACACTGTCGACCGCCCGGTGGATGTCGCGGAGACCTTCAACTATCTGCTTGGTCTCAAGGTGCGTACCCGCAGAGTGTATATGGACGGTGACCGCTGCTATCTAGTCTTTCGTGGGGAAACCCGCGAGCAGCCGGGCCGCACCACAGTGGTGATCTGGCGCCACACCGTGGATTGGAGCGAAACCGACCTCGAGCGTGACCGGGAGTTTGTGGCGGAGAACGGAATCACTGAGGGTGCCGACACCGTTTTCGTGAACGGCATGTCCGGCATTGTCGGCGGCAAGCCCATCGAACCCCTCTTCAAGGAGCGGATGTTCGCCGGGGTGTCGTACCCAGGCAGGCCTACCAATGCCAAGACGAACGGCTAAGGGGGGCAACGGGGCCAGCCAAGCCATCGCGCTTGAGCGGCGGCTGACACTGCTTGCTTGGCTGCACCAGCGGCTAGGATACCAAGACACCCAGGAGCTGCTGGCAGACTTCGGCCAAGTGGATGAGGGCTTCGACGCGGACGGGCTCAGCCACGCTCTCGCTCGGCTTAGCTCAAGGTCCAAGCGGTTGAATGGCATCAGCACTGCCGACCTAGAAGGCTACGATGCGAACATTCGCACCGCCCTTTCCCAGATGAACGCGGGGCGGGCCGAACCCATCACGCTGCGCTACTTCCAGTACCTTGCTGCCCTGTACACGGAGATGTTTCTGGACCACCGCTGGAACCGAACCGAGGCATTTCTTGACTCCCTGAACGACATGCTGCGGGATCGCAATCTTGGCCGCAGCCCGTCCGAGCCGGTGTTCGTCCGGTTTGACGAGGCGGACCTCGACAAACTAGCGATCTGGATGGCCACCGGCAGCGGCAAAACGCTGCTGCTGCACCTAAACTACCGCCAGTTTCTGCACTACTACCGGGGTTCACTCGACAATATCATCCTCATCACGCCTAACGAGGGGCTGAGCGAACAGCACTTGGCCGAGATGGCGGCGTCCAACATTCCATGCCGCCGGTTCGAGCTGAACGGTCGCCCGGCAATTGACGGACACACGGTCCAGGTCACCGAAATCACCAAGCTGGTCATGGAGAAGCGCGGCGAAGGACTGAGCGTCCCTATTGATGCCTTCGAGGGCAACAACCTGATGTTCGTGGACGAAGGCCACAAGGGCTCGGGCGGCGAAGCGTGGCGCCAAGTGCGCGATGCCATCGGCGAGACTGGCTTCACCTTCGAGTACAGCGCCACATTCGGCCAAGCCCTCACCGCGGCCAAGAACGATGCCCTGACTGCCGAATACGGCAAGGCCATTGTGTTCGACTACTCCTACCGTCACTTCTACAACGACGGGCACGGCAAGGACTTTAACATCCTCAACTTGCTGCAGGATCCCGGCGAGCACACGGACATGCTCCTGCTGGCCAACCTGCTTGCATTCCACGAGCAGCAGGCCGTGTTCCAGGAACAAGCCGAGCAAATGCGGCACTACAACATCGAACAGCCGCTGTGGACCTTGGTGGGCGCCAGCGTCAATGCAGTCTATTCGGAGAACAAGCGCAAGCGCAGCGACGTGCTGACGGCCATCCGCCTCCTGCATCGTTTCCTAAGCGAACGGGATTGGGCCATCGCTGCCATCAGCAATCTACTCGCGGGCAATTCCGGGCTCAGGGGCGCACAAGGAGACCTGCTTGAGGGCAAGTTTGACTACTTCGAGACGAAAGAGCCTGCGGCCATCTACAACGACATCATGGCCAACACACTGCACGCTCCCTACACGGGCAGCTTGCTCCTGTGCGACATCAAGAACGCTGACGGAGAGCTTGGTCTCAAAGTCGCCGGAGCCCAAGACTACTTTGGCGTGATCTACATCGGCGATACCGCAGCCTTCAAGAGACTGGTCATGGCAGACGATTCCGGGATCATGGTGGAACTTGATGCCATGTCAGGGTCGCTCTTCGAGGACGTCAACCGGCCGGGCACGACCATCGAAATTCTCATTGGCGCCAAAAAATTCATGGAAGGCTGGAATTCCTGGCGCGTCTCGAACATGGGTTTGCTGAACATCGGGCATAGGGCAGGGGCGCAGATCATCCAGCTTTTCGGGCGGGGTGTGCGCCTTCGCGGCCTGGACATGACGCTCAAGCGCAGCGCCGCGCTGAACGGCAGCCATCCGGCCCACATCAAGAAGCTGGAGACGCTCAACATCTTTGCGCTGCGCGCCAACTACATGGCAGAGTTCCGCAAGTATCTGGAGCGCGAGGGCGTGACCACTGAGGATGCATTGGAACTGCACCTGCCCATCCGCGCCAATGACAACTGGCTCAAGAAGGATCTGGTAGTTCCGCGGCTGGACGACGGCAGGGACTTCAAGGCTGAACAGGTATCGGTGCTTGAAGTTGATGAGAAAACTCGAGTGAGCCTCGACGTGGCTGGCCATGCGCAGGCGATCACAAGTGGCAACGTCATTGATATTGCTGAGGCTACATCCGGCAGGGGCGGCCCGGTCCCTAAGGAAGCCCTCAACCTTGTTGACTGGAACGCCGCGTACTTGGATGTGGTCGGTCACGCCAGCGGGCGCGGCTTTGACAACTTGGCGATTGAGCCGCAAAAGTTGCGCGGAGTCATGGAGGACCCATCTGCGTACGAGCTGTTCGCGGACGAACGCTTGGTCCATCCGTCAACAGTGATGGATATTGAGGACCTGCAGCACACGGTCGTCACCATCCTCCGCAAGTACACTGACCGTCAGTACCGTAGTCGCCGGACGCGGTGGGAGTCCAACCACATGCGTTACCGGACGCTGGATGACGCGGACCCCAATCTGCAGCTCAACTTGGGGGTGGGCGATTCAAGGCCGAAGTACATCGTCAGCGCACCCCAAAGCCAAGCGGAAATGGTGGAGGAGATCGAACGGCTGGCAGGATCGGATGCCCTTTACGAATCCGACAAGGGCCTCCCGCCCCGCATCCACTTCGACCGCCACCTGTACCAGCCGCTGCTGATCGAGCGGACGGGGTTCCAAACAGGCGAAATCAAGACATTTCCGCCCAGCTTGAACGAAAGCGAACGAACTTTCGTGGAAGATCTGCGGGACTACTGGGACTTGAGAGAAACGCCGTCCGGGGACGAGACTGAGATATTCCTTCTCCGTAACCTGTCCCAAGGCCGCGGTGTGGGCTTTTTCGAGGAGTCCGGCTTCTACCCAGACTTCATACTCTGGATCAAGGAGGGAACCGCCCAAAGAATCGTCTTCATCGAACCCCACGGCATGTTGCACGCCCGCGCCTACGCCCGAGACGACAAGGCGAAACTGCACGAACGACTTCCCGCTTTGTCCGAAGCCATGATGCTTCCGCCAAGTGTTTCCAGCGTCACCCTTGACTCGTTCATCGTGTCCGCAACGCCCTTCGCTGATCTACAGCCCCGATACGAAGACGGATCTTGGACCCGAGAACACTTTGCCGAGAAACACATCCTGTTTCAGGAGGAGCGGGGGTCAACCGGGTACGATTACGTTGCGGCTATTTTCCAAGCGTGAAAGTAGAGGCAGGACATGGCAAGGCGTGCTGAATTGGGCTGATGTTTCGCAACCACTTGCCTCTGTCCATGAACGGCTTTCGGAAAGCGGTTTTTCAGATCACACATTTAATCCCCACAGCAGGAGCCGTCATCAGCACTATGGTTTCCGATGGCCAATGCAACTCCGGGTAATCAGGAACAAAGTAGCCAGCGGAATCCATTGGTACTGCTGGCTCGACGTGCGGCTGGAAATGTTCCTAGGCCCGCATTTCGAAGCCCTTCCACTGTTTGATACCTTCTACCGTGCGGACCTTTGATGGAAACCACTATAATCCGCAGCCATAGCAGCACCGCCACTTCGCGCCCAATGGCCAATACCGACATACCCGTCCCGGATAGTTCTGCCCACACAGGTCAGCAGGAACCCACCATTGAAGTCCTTCCCCCAGACCCAGAGCCGGGATTGCCAGTCATTGAAGCAATCGAGAGAGGACTTGCTACTCATTCGACAACGAAAGACGATTTTGCGTCTGGGCTACTAGCCAGCTACACGCGCCAACTTGGAAACGAGGCCGTGATCCTGAGGGCTGACAATGCCCGGCTACAGAGGGCGCTGGACGATCAGCGCGATGTGTTGGAATCCGAAAGACGCTGCAACGCTGTGTTGGCTGAACGACTTGAGTCAGACAGAGGGAACAGACACCTTCAAAACGTCGGAATCACCGTTGGGACATCTATGGCGAGCGCAGGAATTTTCGGCGACTTTACCGCAAGCCCGGGCGGTCTTTCCCTTTCGTTGATAGTTGGCGGAATTGCCCTAGCTTTGGTGTCTTGGCTAAGGCCAAGGCGAGCCAACAGCGCAACCAGAAAGGGAAACGGAAGTTGATCTTGGGAGCCGTCACAGAACTGGATGTCGTTACTGTATTGGAGCGCGGCATTGCGAACAAGGAATGCATCGCTGTCTCGGTTAAACAGACGGTCAACTTAGGGCGGTACGGGCTGATGCTTGCTCAACACGATGCCAATACGAGCACGGGTGCGCTTCCGTACTTCGACAATCTCTTCTGGTTTGGGGATGGAATCGTTAACGCTGGCGATTGGTTGTTTGTGTACACGGGACCGGGCGATCCAACAAGTACGCCCACATCCAACGGCGCGAATAAGAGCTATAGGCTGCACTGGCGGAAGCAGTACACAGTTTTTGCCAACTCGATGATCGTGCCCGTTCTCTTTCGTGTTGATGCCGTGAACATACCTTTGCCGCCAGCCAATCAACCCCAATTGCCTAAAATTCCCAGTTAGCTCATCCTCGTTTTGTTGTTTTCGGCTAATGCAGCGATTGATTGCGGGTTTGCGCGGTGTTGGTTGAGGGCGCAGCGCAGCGGAGCGGACTCGTCGGCGGAGTGGCCGGGTGTGGTCCTATCTGGAGTCACCACACGGGCAGAGTCTATGGCGGTGAAACCCTCAACGACCCACAGTTCACCGTGCGAAGGACTTCAGCCAATTCTGGTATCGGCTGTGCTTTGGAAATATGGCGCCACGCGCCGTGCGAGGGCGGAACGCCCCCAGGGCGAAAGTTGGCTCAGACGATGAGCGGTGCAGCCCGCATTGATGAACCGACCAAAACCCGCCAAAATCGCGCCTCTTGTACTTGTTGACTTGAGGTTGATGCATGGCCCCTTCGGACATTGAGCATTATGACGTCGTCATTGTCGGCGCCGGGGTTTCCGGTATTGGCGCCGCCTGCCATCTGCGGCGGCAGTGCCCGGACCGGACCTTCACCATTCTGGAGGGCCGCGATGCCATTGGCGGCACCTGGGATCTGTTCCGCTATCCTGGCATTCGGTCCGACAGCGACATGCACACCTTCGGCTACAACTTCAAGCCGTGGAACAACCCCAAGTCGATCGCCGACGGGCCATCGATTCGGGCCTACGTCCATGAAGCGGCGGCCGAGCACGCCATCGGTCCCCACATCCAGTTCCGCCAGCGGGTCGCTGGCGCGGCCTGGTCGAGCGCTGACGCGCGCTGGACCGTTGAAGTCGAGGACGCCGAGTCCGGGTCCGGGCGCCGCCTAAGTTGCAGCTTCTTGTTCATGTGCGCCGGTTACTACAGCTACGACCAGCCCCACCGGCCCGAGTTCGCCGGCATCGAGCAGTTTCAAGGGCCGGTGATCCATCCCCAGCTTTGGCCGGAGGAGCTCGACTACAGCGGCAAGCGCATTGCCGTGATTGGCAGCGGCGCCACCGCTATGACCCTAGTGCCGGCCATGGCGGAGCAGGCGGCCAAGGTGACCATGATCCAGCGTTCGCCCACCTACGTGGTGTCGCGCCCGGATCGGGACGCCATCGCCAACGGCCTGCGCAAGCTGCTGCCGGAACGGCTCGCCTACGCCCTCACCCGCTTGAAGAATGTGTTGATGCAGCACTACGTTTACCACCGCACCCGGGTGGCGCCGGAGAAGATCAAGGCCAAGCTGCTGGATCAGGTCCGCAAGCACTTGGGGGCCGACTACGACGTGGACACCCACTTCACCCCCAGTTACTACCCGTGGGATGAGCGTCTGTGCCTGATCCCGAACGCCGACCTGTTCAAGGCCATCAACAGCGGCAAGGCCGAAGTGGTTACCGACGGCATCACCGGCATAACGGCCAGCGGCGTGCAACTCGAATCCGGCCAGCACATCGACGCCGACATCCTGATCACCGCCACGGGCTTAACCCTTGAGGTGCTCGGCGGCGTCGAGTTCAAGGTCGATGGCGAGCCGGTCCACTTTCCCGACACCCTCAACTACAAGGGCATGATGTACTCCGGCGTGCCTAACCTCGCCAGCGTCTTCGGCTATGTCAACGCCTCCTGGACCCTGCGTGCGGACCTGACCGCCGAATACGTCTGCCAAGTGCTCAACCGCATGCGGGAACTCGGCATGCGCCAATGCGTGCCGCTACTCGGCGAGGACGAAGGCGACATGGGCATTCAGCCCTGGATCGTCGGCTTCGCCCCCGGCTACATCGCCCGCGCCATGCACCGCTTCCCCAAGCAGGGCGACCGCGACCCCTGGCGCAACACCCAGAACTACCTGCAGGATCGCAAGATGGTACGCCGCGGTGTCGTCGAGGACGGGGTGCTGACCTTCAGCAACCCAGTGCCGGGCGAAAGCGAGGCCGCCGCACCGATTGCTGCGGAGGAATCCAGCCGCGAAGCCGCCTAGGGAGCCTCGCTAGGAGCGAAGGCGAACAGCAGGTTGCCGGCCATGCGGTCGCCGAAGAGATAGCCGGAGTTGGCCAGCACATGGCCTTCGGCGACCACCGGGCCGTCCGCTTCCATGGAGC
>CAZRBP010000103.1:0-13131 GCA_964598305.1 uncultured Pseudomonadales bacterium
GCCCCGCGGGCGCCCCCAGCCCCATGGGCATCATCGCGCTCATCGTTGCCATCGTTGCTGCGGTCATCGCAGTGGTGGCGGTCGTGATGGCGCGCCGTCCGGCCAGCTAACCCAAGGGTAAGCGGCTGAACAGCCCAGGCAAACCAGTAGGGGCGCCCATCTGATGTGGGCGCCCCTACATCATTCTGATCACCTGGACCGGCCTGTTGCCGGTCGTGGGAACGGATCGGGGCGAAACTGGCCAATTTGGGGGATTTGAGGCCCTACAACGCCCCGGGACGACCCACACCTTTTTACCCGAAAAACGCGCCAGGGATAGCCAGAGCGCGGAAATTCGCCCCATTCCGCACGTCCTGCGTCCGATGATTTCGGCCAGTTTGACCGGATTGAATTGACCGTCAACGCCGGACTGTGGGTTGGGAAAGAAGCGATCGCGAGCCCGACGATAGGTGTCCTGGTGACGCTTTAATCCGGCCGCCACACATTCGCACAAGGGCTGTTACGTAAACCCGTTTGTGCGGGGACAATTGTTCACCGGGTGATTCCGGTTTTCGTCGGGCGTTTTTCGGCGCGGCCGGTGACGGATTCCGTCCGGTGCAGGTGGCGGATTCCGTCGCTCAAATCCCGCGATCGCAAATCCGGCGCGACGGATTCCGCCGGCCGCGGCAGTTGGCTTCCGTCGTCCTCGGGATCCGGCTGTTGGCGCCCCAGGACCACCAGCGCCACCAGGCCGACGATCACACCCATGACGATCAGCGGTGCGGCGAATTCTTGGACGACCTCGGCGGCGACTCTCATGGACTCCAGACTAACACCATGCGCCGCGCCGCCGCCCTGATCTTCTCGGTACGGAATTGACAGATCGCCGGCCGTCATCTTTGAGCGTGAAAATTGGGTCGCATACCTATCGCATACCGGCTATGGTACGGTTAAGCGCAATAGGCTCAACGGGGATGTGGTATAAGGGGTATGCGATAGGTGTGCGACCTGCCAAAGAAATGCCCCGGCGGGGCTACCACCGGGGCTTGTCACGACCGGATATTGAGGACCAGCAATGACACATTCAACATACCAGAACCTACCCGACGCGGCAACGGTGGCCCACCAACTCGGCGCGGCGACCGTGGCGCAAAATGATTATCGCCTTGCTGATTGCGGTTGCTCCGGCCAGCAGATCAACCGTCGTCCAGGTACGAATCCGGCATTGTCCATATCAGACGGACCGGACGGTTTGAGAGCGTACTGCCACAAGTGCCAGCAACCGGCCCTTGACGCTGTGTGTGCGGCCCTGGGAATCGAACCGACTCGGCGCAGGTCCAGAACCGTCAATCCGTACTCGGAGAGCGAAGGGTGGCGCACGGTGGCCGTGTACCTGCATGGGAGCACGGGGAACCCGCGCCGCGTTTATCGGCGAGATACCCCGGAAGGCAAGGAAGTACGCAATCAACGCGGTGGGAGTCTGGCCGGGTATCTGCCGTTGTCGTGGACGCCGAAGGAACCGGCGCCGGATATTCCGCAGGTGTGGGTAGACGGGGAGAAAACCGCGCAGGCCGTGATGATCGCCGGTGCGGTTGCGATCAGCACAATTGGCGGTCACGCCAACGCGGTCAACGCGGCTTGGGCGCAAGCCGCCGATGGTGCGCGGATGCTGGTATGGCCCGACAACACGCCGCAGGAAATGTCCGCGGCCGATGCATTGGGCCGACACTTGGCTGGGTTGGGATTCACTGTCGGCGTGTTGCCGCCCGTTGGAAAGCAAGGAACGGGAGATGACGCCGCTGACTTGCCTGACGGCGCGGCCATTCTCGCCCACTTGCGAAGCGAACCGACCCGCTGGATAGAACCAAATCATATGGCGTTGCCGGACCCTGCAGCCGGCGACGTGTTAACCGGCGCGACGTTTCGCAATGATACGTATGGATTCCAGTCGGCGATTGCCGCCCTGGGTTTTGAGATCAGGGACAATGTGAGAGCCAACCGGATTGAGTGGAGGCGGACGGAATGGGATACCGCGACCGCTCGGGAATGGGCTTTGAAGGTCAAGGCCAAACCAGACGCAGAAGGCTGGTGGGCCGGCAGTGACAAGTTTGAGGAGTGGCTACAAACCTCAATGGCGTATCGGCTGCGTTCAGCCGGGGGTAATCCTCTCCGCTTCACCGATGACCGCTGGCGGCATTGCATCCTGTCCACGTTGTTTGAGAGGGCGGCGGACCCGGTAGAGGTCTGGATGGCGTCATTGCCGGCGTGGGACGGAAAGGACCGATTAGATACGCTGTTCATCGACACGCTGGGCGCAGAGGACACGCCATTGAACCGCAACGCAGCCAGAGGACTGTTAATTGGGGCCGTGGCCAGAACCCGTGATCCGGGATGTCTCCATGACTGGATCCCGGTGTTGATAGGTCGTCAGGGATGTGGGAAGTCGTCTTTCTGCCGCTCACTATTGCCAGAGCAGTCCCGGTTGGACTGGTTTTCAGACAGCATCAACCTGGACGATCCCGAACAGAAGCAGGTTGAACAGGCCGGGAACTCGCTGATCGTGGAGTATGCCGAAATGCGGGGCGCAATGACCGCGAAGCGGGATGCCCTCAAAAGCCACATCACTAAAACGACGGCAAATTACCGTAGGCCCTACGAGCGGAACGCAACCCAGGTGCTCCGGTCCTTCGTCGGAATCGGAACAGCAAACGATACAGGCACCGGGGTTTTGCCTTATGACCCATCGGGTTATCGGCGTTACGTGAGCATCGCGTTATCTTGTGACTGCGACACCCCGATTGCCGAAGCGTGTCGCTGTGACCAACCACGGCGGATGCGTGAATATCTGGACTCCAACCGTCTGCAACTTTGGGCTGAAGCTGTGGCGCGGTACGAATCCGCCGAGGACAAGGTTGAGGCGCATCTCATCGACCGCCGTTTGACGATGCAACAGCGAGAAGCGAACCGCGGGCACGCTTCCGGCAACGAAGTGCTGGCGGACTTGATAGCGAATCTGGGAACGCAGGATTCGGGCCAACCCATCGGCGACTTGATGTATCGTGCCGGCTGGATAACGACCTTGGCCGAGGGCACCGACCGGCGCAAGCAAATGGACTTCGCGCAAGGGCTGATCGCGGCGGGTTGGTACAAATATCGCAGTATGGTCCGAGGTAAAGAGGCGACGCGATGGTACGCACCAGAACCAGAGTTGATACCCTCGACCTGCACGTTGTGTGGCGGCGAAAACGGCGGCAATCCCTTGACGCCTGCCGGCCTGTGCGTGCAGTGCGTGCTCGATGAGCCGGACCAAGACCCCCGGACGGTTCAAAGGCCGCGCACCGTGTCGCCTGCCTTGGCTCGACTGGCCGAAGGTGGGCCGGCGGTACTCGATGCCGAGGGGGTCGCGCCGGACCAGGTGGACACCGCGCAAAGGGTGTTGCTGGACTGGCTGCGCCGGAACAGGGATGCGGTGGTTGCTCAACTGGACAACGCGACCACTTTGGAAGAGCGGCTCGATTGGGGGGATCATGTGAACCAGATGGGGGAGGAGTATCGGGTTGAGCAGTCGCTGGCCGGGCGGACGCCTGGACAGGATGCGGTTGACGAAAAGGAGAATGAAATCTAGCATGACCACGCCCTGCTAGTCTAGCGGGGTGTTTGTCGTTGGAGCCGCAGCGCATGGACCGAGTGACCGAAACCCTGATCGCCGAAGCTGACCACCTGGTTCGCCGCGCCGCCTGGCTGGCCGAGCGCGGATTACCGGCAGACACCCACGCCGCCGGCCGGTGTCTCCGGTGCAAGGGTTGGATCTACGCAACGACCGCGCGCGCCTGGTCGTCGGCGGTCAAGAGTCCATGCCCACATTGTGGGGTGCGCCAATGGTGAGATGTGAACGCCAAAACTGTGGGGGCGCCGTCGTCGTGGTTTATGGTGACGTTCGATGCCTGGCTTGTGGCCACACACCCCACCGGCGCCGGCCTGCGCCGCCCCTGGTTCGGGGGGGTCGTGTCGGACCCGCTTTTTACCACGACGGCAGCCGGAGGGTGGGAGCATGACCGAGCCGATGGCCACCACGACGCAGTTAATCTACCTGGCCGACCTGTTGGCGGGGCACAACACGACGTGGGCCGTGGTGCGACAGCGGTGGCCAGACGCGCCGCCCCGTTGCGAGGACCTGACCGCGAGAGAAGCAGGCCGGTTGATCGGCACCCTGCGCCGAGGATACCTGCCCGCCCACCACCACCCCCCGGAGCAACTACGATGCTGACCAGGATCGACGCCTTCAACGACGATGCACAAGAACCCGAACCCATGCCCAGGCCGGCCGCTGCACCGACGCCGACCGAGGCGGATCCCCAGGCCGCGCCATCGCTTACCTCCGGGGCGATGGCGCCGGTCGATGAACCGACGCCCCGTCCGGCCGGTAGGCAACTGGTAGGACATCTTGAATTGGACAGCACCGGTGACCACGTCGTCTTTGAACCGGCCCGACCTGGTGATGCTGCTGAAATCGAGAACGACGACGACGACCAGGCCATGCCGGTCCCGCACCCCGCCGAATACGACGAAAGCCCGCATGAATCAACGGGATCATCACACTACGACCCTGAAGATGCTCCTCGGCCTGCGGCTGATACCAGAAGCGGAGGAACATCTTCTTCGTGGTGGGACAAGTTGAAGGGTAAAGACGGTGGCCAGCGTCAGCGTCCGGGAAAGATCGCTCGCAGCAGGATCGCCCGCCCTGCTGCTGCGCCGAAGACAACGAAGGGGCAATCCATTTGGAAGGCATTGCGCCGACGTGGGGGACGCCGATGATGCGACCAACCCTAACCCCCATCCCGCCGGACGACGACGACGGCATCGACTACTCACTGGTAAAGCCGGTCAACCTGCTGGACATCGAGGCCGAACCGCTGAAAACGTGTACGGTGTGCGCCGAGGTAAAGCCGGTGTCGGACTTCGGGACCTATCAGCGTGGTCGCCTGAAGAAAGGCGGAAAGGTAACGCGCCAGCGGTCGCCCAGGTGCCGTCCATGCGAGGCGGAGATGGCACGGATTCGGCGCGCAAAACAGCAGGAAACCCGCCAGGATGAGGCGTGACCGCGCGTTGGAACGTTCCAACCGGAAACGCGCCCCGTTCCCACCGCCGCGCCGACGCTCAAACCGTGCTCAAATGGGTGTGTGCGTTCCAACACAGTTATTTGCATCCATACGCGCGCAATATCACAATGAATCTTGTCACCCTTTCACCCCCTTTTCGCACACATGACCGAAACGCGCGCGACATACCGAACCTTGACCCGTCAGGGCGCGCTACGTCGTCGCCGTCGGCTGGCTGGGTTGTGTGTGGACTGTGGCCAGCCGGTCTCATCCGAAGGGACCACGCCGCCGGCCAGGTGCGCCCCCTGCGCCGCCCAGGAAAACCGGCGACGACGAACAGCACGGCGCGAGGCGAGGGCGCCGGTGGACTCTTGGCGTTGCCCTGACCATCCTCGGCTGCGGCCGTTCCTGGTGCCTGCAGGCCACCTCGCCTGCTCCGGCCGTGTGGCTGGCCAGCAATGCCCACGTCGGTCAGATCGCTAATCGAGTCATGACCCACGACTGTTGACGGCGACTGTTGACGCCTGCCCTGCGGCACCCCCTTACTGGCACGGATTCAAGGGCAAGGGCGACGGCGGGCGGATCGGCGGCAGCGAAGGCCACAAAACGGCAACGCTGGGACGGCCAGCGGCGACGGTGGCGCGATTCCCCCAGCCCGAAGGGTTCTAGGGCGTCTTGACCCCGTTTCGGGGCTCTCCGGGGCTAATTCGACATGAGCGCCGCCGGTCCTGACGGCCGGATCCGGCCAGAATCCCCGATTTGAGCCCTCGACGGGCCGAGACGCCGGCGGTGGCCCAGGTGGTCAGAAGGGAAGCGATGCTTACCTATCAGGTTTGACAGTATCAGCGTATATGCTTACACTATGATCAGTGCCAGGTTGTGACGCTTTGTGAGCGTTACGTCCTTGGCGCTTTGATTTTAACCCTAGCCAGCGTCAGCGTTCTCTTCCTCGGAGCCGAGGTAGTGGAGCCGTTCGGCCATGAAGTAGATGCCGGGCAGCGAGAAACCGTCGGGCGACGTCAGGTCCTGCATCTTGCTCTCAACGGTCCGATAGTATCGTGCCACGGTCCTGAGATAGGGATCAGAGGGGAGACCGCGGGAGAGATCATGCTCGTGATATTGCCTGACCACGCCGGCCACTATATCGGCGAGCTGGATGCCCATCGTGTACTTGGAATCGACGAAGTAGGGCGTATCCACAACCTTTGTCATTGATTGCCCTTCGTGGAACCGGTTGAGGTATCTCTCAAACTTTTTTGATAAGCCGCCGTATTGGCTCCCGTCGCCGTCAACCAGGACAACGCCATTTCCCGGTTGGTCGGACAGTAAAGCGTTAACACGCTGCAAAATGTAGCGGTACTGACGAGGCAGGCGGCTGTCGTCCCTCGATACTGCTACAGTCGGTTTCTCCATGACCACCGCGAAGATGGTTATCGGCAGGTTCCTGATCCGCTCAAAGATCTCCTCCAGCAGTTCAGGGAGATCCTGCCTCCTCCGGAAAGTTCGCCGGTTCAGAATCGAGTGAGCCTTGAGCTCCAATCCGGCTCGCTCATCTCCCAGCAATCCACGCTTGATACTGAACATCTGGCGACTGATGTTCCGGGACTCCTGTTGAGGAACGCAGACGGCAGCTAACACTGGACGAGTGGTCGGATCCTCGGGGTGGGGATGACCACTCTCATCGATGAAAACAAGCACGACGGACTCCTCCGCAGAGTGAAGGCCGCGTAATTACCTGGTGCATACGCGGCCTTCTATAATGCAATCGAGTAGACCGTCGTATGGTACTACGCCGGCCGACAGGTCGTATGCACAGGAGGACGATATGGCTAACGGTTAGTTCCAGGCGAAAGCGTTGGCGACCTGGTTGGCCAGGGCGCGGGATTCGCTGGTTTTCGGGGCCGGCCGCCGGCGCCGTTTGGACTTGCCGGCTTTGGTGGTTTTCTTGGCGCGGGCGGGTTGGCACATGAGGAAACTCCCACATGATGACTGCCCAGACGATACCGAGGCCACCGGCCGCCGCAAACGCTCATAAAAAGCATGGCATAAATGACAATTTTCGATTCTGGCATGAAATACATAGAATGAATGACCAACCACGGCCATAACTGAAACGCATAAGAAGAATGGGGTATCATGACGCCCCCTGCTAATTTCCGCAGGAGTGCTGCTCATGCCTGACTTCTTCGAAACCCTGAATCCCGAACCAACCGGACGCCTGTACACGGACCCTCGGCATCCTGAATTTCAGCAACTCGCGCAACGCCTGGCCATTTGCCAGCGGGCGACCCTCGCATATGTGCGCCGCGAAGGATTGCCAATCGGCCGGCGTGGTGACCGGTGGGTGATTTCCAACGCTGACGGCTCGGTCACACCACTGTCACGCCATGAGGTCGCCGCCCTCGTGTCGGCGTCGGTGGCGTTCTTGAAGCCCGACACCAGCGAAGGGCGTGACGTCCGCATCGACGCGCCGAGCAACCTGGTCGGTCCCTTACACGCCCACCCTCCCCAGGCGCTGCCGGAGCTGGCATCTGCCCCAGGCGGCGGACTTGCCGAAGCCTGGGTGGGATTCCTGGGCGGCTGGTGGTCTGCCTGGCAATCGCGGCGGGTGTCTGTCGCCAACTTGGTCGAGCGTCCCGGAGTCGCGGACTTGGCGCCGTTCGTCACGGACGACGACCGCGGCAAGCGGATTCAACTTGGCAAGTTGCTGGGGGCGCGAGAAGGCGCCGAGTTCGAGATCGCACCGGAACCCGACGCGGATCCGCTGGTCGTTTCGCCACTGATCGTCGGCCAGCAGCGCAGCGGCGCCGGCCTGTACATCTTGGACAAGCGGTCCGAGGCGGCATAGCGTTGGTAGCACCTGCGGCAAGCAGTCGGGCTACCTCGGCTTCGACCCTGACTTCGAAATCCGCTTCGTGATTGGCCTTGCGTTCACGACGACGGGCCGCCTTGCGTTGGTATATCGCCGTGTGCGCGGCGCGCCAGACGGCCACGCGGTAAGCCGCCGATTCTGCGCACACATTTGTGTGCATTATGCGTGGGTCGTCGCTATAATGTCCGAACGCACACAAATGTGTGCGTTCAATGGGGCCGGACGGCTGCAACCGTCCTAACCCCTGTGCCGACACCGACGATAAGGAGAGGCGATGTCAGCTCACCATGATGATACCACTCCAGGGACTTGCTACCACGTGATCGCGTGGAGTGGCACCCACGCCCGCGCCGCGATTGAGCGATGCTTCACCAGCCGCAACACCGCGAACTCGGCCATCCGACGCGGCCTGATCGGTGACCGCTCCGAGCACCACCTTTACACTCGCGACGGTCGGGATTACAGTGTTGCACCCTGCCGGCCTGGGTGCCGGTGCGGGACGTGGAAAACCGGCCACAATCGCGAAATCCTTGCCCAGCGACCGGAGCGGGAATTTTACGCGTGCCAGGACTGCGGCGCACTACGGCGGGTCGTTCACATGGTCGTTGATCCGTCCACCGAGGAGCCGCGGATTTACTGTTGGCGATGCAGGTTGCTGGTGGTGAACCGCTTGGTGAGCCGGCGCCGGCCGCCAATGCCGCCGCGAAAGTTGCGCCCGTTTCAGCGCGACGGCGACCGCGACCGCGAAGCCCTGGACATTGCCGGTTTCAAACCTGTGTGGAAATGAGCGCACACATTTGTGTGCGTTGAATCGACTACCGCGCGAACCCAGGTCCGTGTGTCCACGCGCCCCTCCCCAGCGCAACAACCTTGGCGTACGCGATAAAGGAGGCCGGGGCACGGTAGTAAAGGGAGGAATTAAGAGCTCACTGCGCTTGCTAATAACGCCGTGGCGGGGCAAACCGCGCTAGAATTAATCCAGCGGTGGCTGCCGCGACGTTGCTCAAATTGCCCTTGTAGGCAGGTGAAAAGATTTCTTTTCACCTGTATAATCGGGGCAACAGCAACGCTAACGCGGCGGCTGTCAACTGAACCCGTTCCGCGCCTGCCGGAGTGATGACCGGCGACAAGGGCGCGGTTCGGCGTTTAATACCGTCCCCACGAAAGCTGAGTCGCAGTTGCAACTTTGCCGGGTAGAAGACGTGTCAAGGCGCCCATCAGGTGGAAGAAGCCAGAGCATTCTGTCCCGTTCCGGGAGCGGCCTAGTAGGGCAACATAACACCGCCATGAAGCAACGTTTTTTTTGGTGTTGACGGGCGCGCGCGCGCCGGGGTAAAACAGTTGTAATCCCCTGCTGGACTCATCATCCGGCCCTGAGGCTTCAGTTGAATTCCACCGCGTTGGCGGCGGCTTGTGTAGACACAGGCCAAGCATCCGCCCTTACCCATACCACCAATCCGCAACCCACGGCCGTCGCCGTAGATCGCGCCGCTTCGCCCGTACCCCACGTCCCCCGAGGCAACGCCGGCGGGGGCTCTTTTTTGCCCGCAGCCGACGTCTTGGCCAGCCCCACGTCTCCCGAGTACGGCGCGCCGGTCGAAGGTCTCCAGCTGGATATCCTGGGCGACGTCCGGATGGTATCGGACGACGAGTTGCGCAGTCTCGCGATCCGCACCGTCAACCGGGTGGCACGCCACGATTACGATTACCACTGGGGGGACTTCCGCTCCGGTTGTTCGATGGACCTGCTATCGGCCAAGGTTCGCGAAGATGCCATCCGCCAAGCCAACCTGGCCGGTCTGAAGTGCGGCCGCGCCAACGTTCCCGCCCTGGCGGTCCACCACGTCGTCACACGTGTCCTCGAGGATATGGATGGGGATCCCGACTTTCGGCCGTCCCGCGAAGGCCTCGGCAAGCACAGCAAGGCCACCGGCGATAAGGGTCGCGCGACCCAGCAGCAAACCGCCCAGGAGCGACGGCAGATACTGCGCGCACTCTTAGACGCCGGCGTCACCGACAAGGCGGACCTGGCCCGGCGCCTCAATATCGATGTCCGCACGGTGTACCGGTATCTGTCTCAGATCCGCCAAGAGGACGCCGCCTCCGATGCCGATGTCACTCCCGAGGCGTTGGAAAAGCCCTTCCCTGCCCCGGACATTCCGCCGTCCCAGCGCTGGCCGGTGGTCCGCTTCCTGAAAACCGGCGGCGATCTCACCGCCGACGAGGCCCGCGATATGGCCGCCCAGGGTCAGTGCTACGAAGCGGAGGGTCGCGAGGGCGAGTTGATGCGGCAGATCAGGGCCAGCGCCGACGCTGAGATCGACCGATGGGCTTACCTGCAACGCTGCATGGTGAACCGCGGCGATGCCTGGACCGTGCCGGCCCACCTCTTGGCCGACGTGCTGGGCTGGGCCGGAGAGGATCCCCTGAAATACGCGCTACTGTACGCGGACCGGTTGCTACCGTATCTGCGAAGGACACTGGCCACGGCGATCGCGGAGGGCAAGCGTCCCGCACGCGGCCGCCGGGTCAGGAGAGCCATCGACATCGCCCGCCAGTGGGCCAAGGATCCTGACCTGGTGATCACCCACATCTCGGAAGCCTTCGCCGCGGAGGATGCTGCCATCGAAAGCGAGCGGAGCAGGTTCGTCGACTCCTACCGCCGGCGTTTCGGACGCCTGCCCTGGGAAGAACCTGAGCCCAAGGCAGTCGAACCCGCCGAATTTAGTGACATCCGCATCGGGGTTCGGGGTGACGACCTTATCAACCCTGAATTAGTTAATCAGGAATTTCTAAAATCGTCACCACCTCCCGATGCGCATGTCACACCGAGTCGATCGGCTCCGACGTCTTCGCCACCGGAGCGGACACTGAAATTAGAACAGCCCCCGAATCCGGCCGTTTCGCCCGATTCTGACGAAATCCGTCGCCCTCAGAGGTCCGTAGAGGCCCTGAAATCGGCTGAGTCGACCTGGACACCCTTGGCGTCGGCAATATTGCCGCCCGTTTTAGAACACGGCCCATGCCGGCATCCCCTGGCGGCATTGATGTCCACCACGATGTCCCTGGACGTCGTGGTCCAGGTGGATTGTTCCCACACCGGGTGCGGTTGCCGCATCTACTCCGACCGAGGCCCGCTGGAATGCCCGTGCCACCTGTCCAGCGCTCAAGCGAGGGCATTGGCTAAAGCCTTGCATTAAGTTGGCAATATGAGTAACAATGACTAACGGTGGTCAGCAGCAATTACATACGCTTGTCCCACTGGGCGGCCCAGCACGGCATGCACCGCATGACGGCGTGGCGCCACTACAACGCTGGAACGCTTCCGCCGGAACTCCAGCCCAAGAAGATCGGCAACATCATCTACGTCTTGGCCAATCCGGGAGCGCCAACCGGACGGGCTGTGGGCTATGCCAGGGTCAGCAGCGCCGAACAGAAGCCACATCTCGAGAACCAGGCGAACCGCCTGTGGGCCTACGCGGGACAGCGCGGCATCCTGCTGGATCAGGTGGTTTCCGAAATCGCCAGCGGGCTGAACGACCGCCGGCCGAAGCTGCGGAAGCTGCTGGGCGATCCCACCGTGCATACGGTGATTGTGGAGCATCGGGAAAGGTTGGCCCGGTTTGGAGTGGGCATGGTCGAGGCCATGTTGCAGGCTCGCGGTGGCTCGCTGATCGTCATTGACGATGCCGAGGTTCCCGACGACCTGGTGCGGGACATGACCGAGATATTGACCTGCTTCTGCGCCCGCCTTTACGGCAAACGCTCAGCAGCCAATCGGGCGCGTAGAGCCATTGAGGTGGTCAGTGGTTGAGCTGCAAGGCAAGAAGCGCAGGCAACACAGTTCCTGCCCCGAGGGCTGGCTGCCGGCAGCCGTGGTGGTCCAACTTGAACTCACCTGCCGGCAGGAGCGCTACGCCCAGCGCTGCGTGGGCATCTCGCGCTTCGTCTACAACCGCATGGTGGCCAATGATCAGGTTGGGCGGGACATCGGCCTCTGGCTCACACCACACGAGCTGGAGAAGGAGTTCAACGCCGTCAAGCACGCCAATCCGTCGCTGAACTTCGTGACCGAGGTGAGCAAGTTCGTGGCCCAGGGGGCCTGCCGCAACTACCGCAACGCCCGGTCCCGCTGGCTGAGCAAAGAGCTCAAGGCGCGCCGGCCGGTCTTCCACCGGAAGAGGCGCACCGGCGCCGGATCATTCCTGGCCGCATCGGGGGTGAAGCTCATCCGCTACGACGGCCACCGGCGCATCCGGCTGCCGTATCTGGGCAGCGTGAAGATGACCCGGGCGTTGCCGGATGGCATCCCCTACGAGGTCACCATCAGGAAGCGCAACGGCCGTTGGTATGCCAGCGTCACCTACTGGAAACCGCCCATCGAGGTCTCCTGCCGAGAAACCCAATCGGTGGGCGGCGTTGACGTGGGCATCAACCCTCTAGCGGTGGACAGCGACGGCGTGCATTACGAGAACCCTAAGGCGCTTTCCAGCGCCTTAGGGGGACTGCGCCATTGGCAGCGAGCCCAGGCTCGCCGTACCCCGGGCAGCCGCGGCTGGTGGGAGGCACAACGGCGTATCGACGCCGCCCAGCGCCGCATTATCGGGCTCAGGAACAACGCCCACCATCACGTCAGCCGATCATTGGTCGGGAAGTACCACACCATTGGTATCGAAACGTTGAACGTTGCCGGCATGATCAGGGCCGGTCTGCAATCCAAGGCTCTCACCGATGCCGGAATGTCCAGCCTGCTGGGCCAGATCCGCTACAAGGCGGATTGGTACGGCACCGAGATCGTGGAAGCCGACCGGTGGTATCCCAGCAGTAGGACCTGTTCCGCCTGCGGCGCGGTGAACGCAGCGCTGGCCCGGGAACCCATGTGGTCTTGTCCCAGTTGCGGCGTCACTCACGACCGCAACGAGAACGCAGCTCGCAACCTGCATAAACTTGCGCTACTCGCGGTAGGCGAGGATGTAATGCTCCTGGACGGGGGAGCGCTGGCCGGCGGCGATGCCATCGCCGGTGGAACTGCCCCGGATGAAGGGAGAACCAAGCCGAGAACAGCGGTGAACACCCAGCTCAGGCTGTCCGCCTGAGGCGGATAACCGTTGTTACTCATTTGGATTACCCCACCGAGGCGGGCACCCACAGCGTGGGCTACTCCGTCCTCGCCCCCGGCGA
>CAZRBP010000104.1:0-12872 GCA_964598305.1 uncultured Pseudomonadales bacterium
TCGATGGGAGCCCGATATTGAACGAAATCAACCGTCCAGTCCAAGCCCGGTGTGGCGTGGCTTACTCCACAAGCTGGTCCGAGTGGGTCCGTATACGATGTTTGTATACCACCACGGTCTTGGCCAGCTTGTCGTGCCAGCCCTGCTTGCGCCGGTCGAACGCCACCCAGAGCACCCCGAGCCCCAGGGGAACAAAGGCGATGATGTACGCGAAGTAGCGTCCGATCCATTGCCCGATGCTGGGTCGCCCGCCAGTGCGGGCGTCCACGATCACGGCGGAAATCGCCATCTTGCCGGGGGTCGCGGACTTGTACGTCCAGAACAGGATCACCGCCGCGATGGGAAACAGCCAGGACAGCAGGAAATCCCACCCGCCTTGAATCAAGTCCTCGGAGTTCCAATAGCCGGCCCCGTAGATGGTGTACAGCAGGGGCGCCGTTGCGATGGCGATTAAGATGGAATCAATGAGCGCGGCAAGCACCCGGGCCCAAAAGCCAACGTAGTCAAGCGGTTCATCCATGGCAGTCTCCTGGCGGGTTGACCTGTGGTGCAGGCCCAAGCGCTTTCATCAATCCTCCAACCGTCGATAGATCAACCACTCGGCGGCCAAGGCGGGTGCCAAGTCATCGTCCTCGATTTCGATTGAGGCGTCCAAGTAAACCAATACGCCGTGATGCCCCTTGGCCTCGACTTTGCGCAGCTCAAACCGTCCCCGCACCCGGCTGTCCACGGGCACCGGCTGCACGATGCGCAGCCGGTCGAAGCCGTAGCTGGTGCGGTAAGCCATGCTGTCGGTGGGCAGGTTGGTGGCTTGGGCCATGTCGGTCAGCAGCGACATCAGCAGAAAGTTCTGCGCGATGGTGCAGCCGAAGGGTGTTTCCCTGGCCGCTCGGGCCGGGTCGGTGTGGATCCAGGCATCGTCGCCGGTGTTGCGGGCGTGGGCGTCGATTCGCTTCTGGTCGATGCGCACCCAGGGCGACACGCCGATCTCGCGCCCGACAAAGGGCGTCAGCAGTTCGATGTGGGCCTTGATGCGCTGGGCGTTCATGGGTGGTCGTGGGGCCGCTCCACCCCGGCGGGCACCCGGATGGAGGCGATGAGCGCCCTGACCGGCGCCGGCACGGCGGGTGCGAAGCGGCTGACGATCAAGGCGGTTGCGAAGTTCAGGGCAGCGCCGAGCGCGCCAATGCCCTCGGGAGAGATGCCGAACCACCAGTGGTCGGCGTTGTTGTGGCCGGGCTCGATGAACTTGAAGTAAGCGATGTAGGCAAAGGTGAACACCAGGCCCGCCAACATGCCGGCGATGGCGCCTTCCTTGGTGGCGCGCACGGAGAAGATGCCGAGCAGGATGGCTGGAAACAGCGAAGCTGCGGCCAAGCCAAAGGCGAAGGCCACCACCTGGGCGACGAAGGCCGGTGGATTGATGCCGAGGTAGCCCGCGATGACGATGGCGGTGGCGGCGGCGATGCGGGCGTAGCGCAGTTCCTGCCGGTCGCTGATGCCACGGGCCAGGGTCTTCTTCATCAGGTCATGGGAGACCGAGGTGGAGATCACCAGCAGCAGCCCGGCGGCGGTGGAGAGCGCCGCCGCCAAGCCGCCAGCGGCGACCAGCGCGATCACCCAGCCCGGCAGGGCGGCGATTTCCGGGTTGGCCAGCACCATGATGTCGCGGTCCACATAGACCTCGTTGGCGCTTGCGCTAGGCAAGTTGGCCAACGTCCGCTGGCCCTGTTCGCCGCGCTCGCCGGTGAACACGGGCGGGCCATCGAAGGGCACGCCGGGCGCGTACTGAATGGCCCCGTCTGCGTTCTTGTCCTGCCAGCCGACCAGGCCGATGTCCTCCCAGCGCTTGAACCAGTCCGCCACCTCGGCGTAGGGCGCATCCTGCACCGTGTCGATGAAGTTCAGGCGGGCGAAGGCGCCGACCGCCGGCGCGGTGGTGTAGAGCAGGGCAATGAACAGCAGGGCGTAGCCGGCTGAACGTCGCGCATCGGATACCTTGGGCACGGTGAAGAAGCGCACGATCACATGGGGCAGCCCGGCGGTGCCGATCATCAGCGCCAAGGTGATGGCGAAGACGTCGATCATGGCCTTGCTGCCGTCGGTGTAGGCGCCAAACCCCAGGTCCACCAGGGTGCGGTCGAGCTTCTCCAGCACCATTAGCCCGCTGCCGTCGTTGACCGCGGCGCCGAGGCCGATCTGCGGAATGGGAATGCCGGTGACCAGCAACGAGATGAAGATGGCTGGCACGAGGTAGGCGAAGATCAGGACGCAGTACTGGGCGACCTGGGTGTAGGTGATGCCCTTCATGCCGCCCAGCACCGCGTAGAAGAACACCACCGCCATGCCGATCACCACGCCCCAGATGATGTCCACGTTGAGGAAGTGGCTGAAGACGATGCCGACGCCGCGCATCTGGCCGGCGACGTAGGTGAAGGACACCACGATCAAGCAGACCACCGCCACCACCCGGGCGGCGTTGGAATAGTAGCGGGCGCCGATGAAGTCCGGCACCGTGAACTCGCCGAACTTGCGCAGATAAGGCGCCAGCAGCAGGGCGAGCAGCACGTAGCCCCCCGTCCAGCCCATCAGGTAAACGGTGCCGTCGTAGCCCATGAAGGCGATGATGCCGGCCATGGAAATGAACGAGGCCGCACTCATCCAGTCGGCGGCGGTGGCCATGCCGTTGGCCACCGGATGCACGCCGCCCCCGGCGACGTAGAACTCCCCGGTGGAAGCCGCCCGCGACCAGACGGCGATGCCGATGTAAAGGGCGAAGCTGCCAATGACGAACAGATAGGTCAGGGCCTGCACGTCCATGGGGTCAGTCGGCTCCCGCTGGGTCGCCGTCACCGGCATCGCCGGTGACGCTGTCGCTGACGCCGTGCTTGCGGTCGATGCGGCGCATGGCGGCGGCGTAGATGAAGATCAGCGCCACGAAGACGTAGATGCTGCCCTGCTGGGCCCACCAAAAGCCGAACTTGAAGCCGAAGAACTCAATTCGGTTGAGGGGCTCGGCCAGCAGGATGCCGAAGCCGAAGGAGACGATGAACCAGATCGCCAGCAGGACGCCCATCAGCTTGAGGTTGGCGCGCCAGTAGCGCTGGTGGTTGGCGTCGGACGGGGGCTGCTGGCTCATGATTCCATCTCGCGTCGGCTAGCCCGCAGCTTGCGTCGTGGCGCCGACTTCGGCGCGAAGGGCCCCATGCAGTTCGCCCAGCTTGTCGATCATCGCATCGACGCTGCGAAAGCCCGCCTGAAAGATGGCCGTGGCATTGAGCGAAATCCACTCGAAGCCCATTTCGGCGACCGCGTTTGCCCGCTCAACCACCCGGCTGGCGTCGCCGTAGAAGTCTTTGCCAGCGTCGTCCCGGGGCGGCATGCCGAGCATCATCTGCCGGCCGATGCGGTCCGGGTCGCGGCCCGCCGCCTCGGCGTGCCTGCGGATGGTGTCAATCATGCGCGCCGCCTGTTCGGGCGCCTCAAGTGCGGGGGCCAGCCAGCCGTCGGCCCGTTCGCCAACGCGCTTGAGCGCCTGGGGCGCGCCGCCCCCGACCCAGATGGGCAGGTTGCCGCCTTGGGGCGGCTTGGGCTCCATGGCCATGGCGTCGGCTTGGTAGAACTCGCCTTGGAAATCGACCTGCCCTTGGCTCCAGTAGGCACGGATCAGATCGATGGCCTCGTCCATGCGCCGCCCCCGGTTGCTGAAGTCCTCGCCCAAGGCGTGATACTCCGAAGCCTGCCAGCCGACCCCGACGCCCAAGCGGGCGCGGCCGCCGGACAGCGTGTCCAGGGTGCTGAGCTGCTTCGCCACCAGTACCGGCTCCCGCTGCGGCAGCACCAGCACTTCCGTGCCGAGGCCGATGCGCTCGGTGACCGCGGCGGCGTAAGCGAGCGCCATCAACGCCTCCATGATCGGCATCTTGGGTGGATAGATGGGCGCGTCGCGGCCTTCCGTCGGGTAGCCCATGACAACATGATCAAAGATGTCGAGCTGATCGAAGCCGATCTCCTCGATGGCGCGGGCTAGCCGAGCCACCGCTGTCGGTCCTTCCCGGTAGGCGATGCTCGGAAACTCAACCGATAGCTTCATGGATTCACTGCTCCCAAAAAAACGCCACTCTAGCCGTGTACGTCCGCCTGCGCCAGTGTCCGGGCGCGGCGGGCTTGGCGTCGAGCAAAGGCGCTGCGCAAGCTCACCAGCCGCTCGGCGGAGAGCGGGTAGCGCCAGATCACGAAGACGGCGGAGCCATAGAGAATCATGGGCACCACGGTGATGTTCAGTGACAGCGCCAGCAGTTCGCTGGGGCCGTTCTCGCCCTTGGGGTCGAATCCGGACAGGGCCAGCACCGGCAGTGCGGCGCCGATGGCGATGGCCTGAAACAGCTTGGTGCCCAGCGACCAGACGGCCATGTAGGAGCCGGCCACGTGGTTGCCGGTGCGCATGGCCGCCACGTCGATGACATCCGCCTTCATGGACAGCGATATGGCCGCGAAGTTGCCGCCGGCCACGCCGTACAGGGCCAGCACGATGCACAGCTCAACCACGTATCCGGAGCCGAGCAGCATGTAGCCGGGGCTGGCGAGGCAGTAGGTGGCGGCACCCAGCAGCCAGGTCTCCTTCTTGCCGATGCGGTAGGACACCTGCAGCCAAATCGGCAGCGACAGCAGTTGAATGATGTAAAACCCCAGCAGGATGGCTTGGATGCCGCTCTCCACATTGACCACGAAGGTGGCCAGCATCATGAACATCGACGAGGCCCAGGTGGTGCCCATGGAGAGCATGAGAAAGCCGGTGAACAGCAGCATGAACGAGCCGTTGGAGAACATCTGCCCGCTGCTTTTGAGCAGGCTGGCCTCGGTGGTGCGGTGCTTGGTGGGTTCGGGCACCCGCCACAGCGCCAGCGCCATGAGCGTGGGCAGCAGAATCAGGGCCATGAAGCCGACAATGGTCAGCCCCTCCTTGGGCAGCGAACCGTAGCCGAACAGCTCGCCCGACAGGGTGGGCGCCAGCAGCACGCTGACGTTGCCGAGATAGCCGAAGAACTGCCGCCAACCGGTAATGCGGGTGCGCTCGTTGTAGTCTTCGGAGAGCTCAGCGCCCCAAGCGAAGTAGGGGATGTTGATCATGGTCCAGCCCAGCCACAGCAGCACCGACCAGATCAGCAGGTGCCAGTTGTCCACCGCGCCGCTTGGGGCGAACAGCTGCCAAGCGGAGAACATCATCACCACCGTGCCGGCGGCGAGCCAAGGCTTGCGCTTGCCGAAGCGGGTTCGGGTGCGGTCGCTGAGGTAGCCGATCAAGGGGTCGGTGACCACGTCGCTGAGCCGGGCCAGCATCAGGATCAAACCGATGTCGGTGAGCTCCAGCCCCAAGTCCCGGGAGTACACGAAAGGCAGGTAGAGGGACACGGGAATGGCCGCCAGGTACACGGCATAGTCCGGCAGGCCGAAGTACAGCAAGGTCGATCGTTTCAGCCGCCCGGCGGGTTGTTCGCCATTGCTCAAGTAGCATCCCCCTCTTGAACCGCCCATAATCTCCTATTTGGAGCAAGTAATGCGCGGACTTTTCTTTGCCGGGATTGTAGCGCTCCTCTCGGGGACTGCTGCGGCAGCGGTGGTCAGCACCGAGCAAGGCCAGTTTCGTGGCACGCAGGCGGATTGGGGCTGGACGTTTCTGGGGATGCCCTACGCCCGTCCCCCGCTGGCGGATTTGCGCTGGCGGCCGCCGCAGCCCGCAGCGGTCCACGAGGGCATTCGGGCCGCGTCGGCATACGGCCCGGCCTGTCCGCAGCCGCAGGCTGGTCAGCGGGGGCTTGCCGGCGCCAGCGAAGACTGCCTGACCCTGAACGTCTGGACGCCGGGCGTTGATGACGGCAAGCGGCCGGTGATGGTCTGGATCCACGGCGGCGGATTTCGTGCCGGCTCGGGGCGGATCGCGGGCGAGGGGTTCGCTGCCCAGGGCGTCGTCACCGTCTCGTTTAACTATCGCCTCGGTCCGCTCGGCTTCTTTAGCCACGAGGCGCTGGACTCCCGCGAAGCGAACTTCGGCCTGCTGGACATGGTTTTGGCCCTGCAATGGGTGCGGGCCAACATCGGCCAATTTGGCGGCGACCCCGGCAACGTGACGATCTTCGGCGTCTCCGCCGGCGGCATGGCGGTGAGCCTGTTGATGGTCAGCCCCCGAGCCGAAGGGCTCTTCCATCGCGCCATTGCCCAGAGCGGCTACGGCACCTGGGCGCTGCCGCGCACCCGCCATGCACCCGAGGCGCAGGTGTTGAGCATGGCCTTGGCGCCGTCGCCATCGGCAGAGGACATCAGCCGAGGCTTGGTGGCCAAGGTCAGCAGCCAACCGGCGGCTGCAGAGGGGCTTCGCGCGCTGGACGCCACGGCGCTGGCCGACGCCGTGGAGGGGTTTCACCTGCCCGTGGTCGATGGGGCGACGTTGCCGGAGGAACCGGGCCTGTTGTTTGTCCAAGGACGCCAGCACGACGTGCCGCTGATCACCGGCGGCAACAGTAACGAAGGATCGGTGATGTCGGCCTCCGGCGTATCAACGGCTCAATTCGCCGGTTACTATCAATCCGACCAAGCGGCGGCCGAGCGCCTGTACGCCGAAGACTACCGGCTGGGCCGTGAACAGGGTGTGGCGCGCATGTTCGGCGACAACCGCTACTTGCTCGCAGCGCGGGTGGCGGGTGCCGGCATGGGCCATGTGGAGAGCCCGGCGTGGCTCTACTACCTCGATTTCGTGCCCGCTGAACGGCGCGGCGAGTGGCTGGGCACGCCCCATGGCTACGATGCCGCCATTCTCTTCGCCGGCGCACAATCGACAGACCCGGCCGAACGGGCCTTGGCGGCGCGCATGCAGGGGTTCTGGGTGCAATTTGCCCGCACCGGCGACCCCAATGGCGATGGCGAGCCGGCTTGGCCGCGCCATGACCGGCAAACGGACCGCTGGATGGTGTTCTCTAACGAAGATCGTGCCGAGACGGGGGTTATCGCCGCTAAGCTGGAATTGCTGGAGTCCCACTACCGTCGGCGGGTGGGCCTTGAATAGCCCGCTGCCCGCGCCGGCTTCGGGCAAGGTGCAGGCGATACGCCCGGCGGCGACGGTCATCCTGCTGCGTGAGGCGGTGCGCGGGTTCGAGATCTTCATGCTCAAGCGCACCAGCCGGGCCTCCTTCGCTGGCGGGATGTTCGTGTTTCCCGGCGGACGGGTGGACAGCGACGACCACCTGCACAAGTACGATGCCGTACGCGCAGGGCCGGACGAGCGTCAGGCCGCGCAGGCCGAGGCCTTGGGCGCGGAGTGGCGCGGCTATTGGATTGCCGGCATCCGAGAGAGTTTCGAGGAGGCGGGCCTGTTGCTCGCCTATCGGGACGGGACGCTGCTGTCCTATGCCAATGCCGAGGAGCGCCACCGTTTCGCCGCCTATCGCCAGCCCTTGCATGGCCGCGACCTGCGGCTGTTTGACATCTGCCAGCGCGAGGGACTCCAACTGGCTGTGGATCGCATCCACTTCCACAGCCGCTTCGTCACCCCCTTGGGCCGTCCGAGGCGATTCGACACCCGCTTCTTCATCGCCGCCGCCCCGGAAGGGCAGGTGGGCCGCCACGATGAACACGAAACCGTGGACAGCGTCTGGGTAGCCCCGGACGAGGCCTTGAGCCGCCATCGGGAGGGCACCTTTGGCCTGATGAACGTGACCCGCGTGCAGTTGGAGGGGTTGGCCCGCCATCGCTCCGCACAGGCGGCGATCGATGCAGCGGCGGCCAATCGCCAGTTCCCAGTGCATCGGCCCGTGTTGCCGCCAAGTCATTGACAGCTTAGTGGGTGGATTGCAGGCTGCGGCGATGGACATCGAAATCAGGCCATTCGAACCCGAACGGGATCTAAAGGCCATTCAGCGCATCTGGCGGGAAATCGGCTGGATTGACAGCGAAGCAGGCGAGGCCGCGGTGGCCGACATGCTCGCCACGGGGCGCTGCCTGACGGCGGCGCTCGACGGTCAGGCGGAGTGCATGGCGCACACCTCCCTAGGCGCGATGCGTTATCAGAATTCCGCCAGAAATCAGAGCGTTGTTCCCAATCTCGTGCCGGGCGTGAATGAGGACCTGTCCATGTGCGCGGTCACCGCGGTCATGACCAGCCGGATAGCCCGCAAGCTCGGCTTGGCGCTGCGCATCACGGCTCGCCAACTGGCCGCCGGGGCCGAGGACGGCGCAGCGCTCGCCGTGCTCGGCGTCTTCGACCAAGGCTTCTACGACCGGCTTGGCTTCGGCACCGGCAGCTACGAGCATACCTTCCGCTTCGACCCAGCGACTTTACGGGTGGATGCCGCCTTTCGTCCGCCGAAGCGCTTGACCAAGGACGACTGGCAGGCCGTGCATGGCGCCATGATGAACCGCCGCCGGGGCCACGGTGGCTGCCTGCTCCCCGAGGCGGGGTTGATGAAAGCGGAGCTTGGCTTTCGGCCCAACGGCTTCGGCTTCGGCTACGAGCGCGACGGAGCGCTCACCCACTGCGTTTGGCTCACCGCCGAGCAGATGGAACACGGTCCCTATCAGATCCAGATGCTGGCCTATCAGGACGGGCCGCAGTTGTTGGAACTGCTCGCGTTGCTGAAGTCCTTGGGCGATCAGGTCTCCTTGATCGAAATGCACGAGCCTCCGGGCATCCAGTTGCAAACCCTGCTCAAGGAGCCGTTCCGGCATCGGCGCAACACCCGCAATTCGGACTACGCCGCCTATCACCGCACCGCCGCGTGGTGGCAACTGCGCATGCTTGACGTGGACGCGTGCGTGGCGGCGCGGCATTGGCCGGGCGAGAAAGTGCAGTTCAACTTGAAGCTGACCGATCCGGTGGCCGAGTTTCTGCCGGACGGCCCTTGGCGGGGCTGTGCGGGGGACTATTGGATTTCGGTGGGTCCGAATTCATGGGTCCAACCCGGCCATCACGATGATCTGCCCACCCTGCGGGCCTCCGTGAACGCCTTCAGCCGCCTCTGGTTTGGGGTGGCGCCGGCCACGGGTTTGGCAGTGACGGACGGCTTGGAAGTCGAGGCGCCAGCGCACGGCGATGACTTCATGGCCTCCCCCGCCCCCCTGCTGAACCGCTTGGACGAGGCCCTGTGCCTGCCGCCGCCGCGAACGGGTTGGGATTTTTGAGCGCTCGGGACCGCTTGACCACCCTCGGCTGGGGGCTTTTCTTTGCCGATCAGATGCGCGCCGGGGACGGTGCGCCGGGGCGCATCATGGCCATGGAGCGCACTGGCGTGCGCATCGCGCTGGCCAACGATGAGCGCACGGCGCCCTTGGGCGGGCGCTGGTACCGGCTATCCCCGGAAGATCGGCCCACCGTTGGCGACTGGGTGGCCTTTGATCGGTCCGCGGGGCGCATTGAGCGTTTGTTGGAGCGCAAATCGGTCCTCAAGCGCATCGGCGCGGGCACCCGGGGCGAGATCCAGTTGCTGGGCGCCAACATCGACACGCTGTTCATCGTCGCCGCCTGCCATGAGACCCTCAATCTCGCCCGGGTCGAGCGCTACCTGAATCTCGCTGAACAGGGGGGCATCGAGGCTGTGCTGGTGCTGACCAAGCGGGATTTAGCCGCAGCACCGAAGGAGCAAGTCCGAAAGGCCAGCGCTCTGCGCTCGGACTTGAGCATAGCCTGCGTGGATGCGCGCAATGCCGATTCCGTCGAGGCGCTCCGCCCGTGGCGGCGGCCGGGCGCGACGATTGCGCTTGCCGGCCCGAGCGGCGTGGGCAAATCCACCTTGGTCAACACCCTAAGCGGCGCGCCGGTTCAGGCCACGGGAACCATCCGCCAGGGGGACGGCAAGGGCCGCCACACGACCACCCGGCGCTCCCTGCATCCGCTGCCCGATGGCAGCCTATTGCTCGACGCGCCGGGCTTGCGGGAGTTGAAGATTCCCGCCGCCGAAGCGGGGGACGTTGCGGAAGTGCTGGCGGCCATCGAAGTCCTCGCCAAAAACTGCCGCTTCGCCAACTGTGGCCACGGCAGCGAGCCGGATTGCGCCGTGCGGGCGGCCATCGCCGTCGGCGAACTCGACCCGCACCGGTTGGAGCGCTACTGGGAGCTCAAGGAAGAGGTGGCCCGGCGCTGAAAGCCCTCGAATGAGGTCAGGACGGGTGGCGGCGGGCTGCTTGCGCCACCGCAGCTAGGGCTCGGGCCGCTTCCGCCACCCCATCCGCATCCACGTCGAGGTGGGTGACCGCCCGCATTCGGCTTTCGCTGATGGCGCCGATGCGCACGCCGTGTTCAAGGAGCCGCTCGGCGGTTTGGGGTGCGCTCAGTCCGGTGCCGGACACGTCAAAGTAAATCATGTTGGTCTCGATGGCGTCCGCCTCCACCTCGATGCCGTCGATGGGCGCGATCAGGCGGGCGAAGCGCTGGGCATTGGCGTGGTCCTCGGCTAGGCGATCGACGTTGTGCTGGAGGGCGTAGATGCCAGCCGCAGCGATGATCCCCGCTTGGCGCATGGCGCCACCGAACTGGTGCTTGAAGCGCAGGGCCTCGGCGATGAAGTCCCGGCTGCCCGCCAATACGCCGCCCACGGGTGCGCCGAGGCCCTTGCTCAGATCGATCCAGGCCGAGTCGTAGCCGCGCGCGAAAGCGGCCGCTGGCTGGCCTGAGGCCACCACCGCGTTCATCAAGCGGGCGCCGTCCATGTGCGTGGCCAAGCCCTGTTCGTGGGCCAATTCCGCCACCGCGTCGAGCGCGTCGATGGGCCAAACTGCGCCGCCGCCGATATTGGTGGTGTTCTCGACCGAAACCAAGCGTGAATGCTGGGTGTGGGGTGCGCCGTCGCGCAGCGCCGAGCGCACTTGCGCCGCCGTGAAGATGCCGCGCTCGCCGGGCAGGGTGCGCAGCGCCACACCGGACAGGGCGGCCGGGCCGCCCGCTTCGTAGTGTACGGCGTGGCTCGTCTCGTGCAGGATGATCTCGTCGCCCGGCCGGGTGTGGGCGCGGTAGGCCACCTCGTTGCACATGGTGCCGGAGGGCAGGAACAGGGCGTCCTCCTTGCGGAGCAGATCGGCGACCATCGCGCAGAGTTCGCACACGGTGGGGTCTTCGCCGAGTTGCTCGTCGCCCACCTCGGCATTGGCCATCGCCTCCCGCATGGGCTGCGACGGCCGGGTCTGGGTGTCGCTGAACAGATCGATGCGCGGTCGCTTGCTCATTTTCAACGCTCAGGCCCGCTCAGCTCCGTTGGCGTTTTCCCCCATGTGCGCCGCCTCCAAGGCCAGCTTTTTGGCGTGCTCCAGGTCGTAGTGCAGGCGCGAGACGATGCGTTGGGCGTAGAGGCCGCCGCCGGCCTGCAGGTTGGTCACCGCGTACCAACCGCCTAGGGCGTCGGCGGTGTAGTCGCGGATGGCGTGGAACAGCTTCGAGCGGTAGATGCCGTCCACCGACTGCATGGTGCCCATGTACTTGCGCACTAGGTGGCCGGTCTGTTCGTTGTCCAGGTCCGCCATGCCGGGTGCGGTGAGGATGCTGCCGCCGGCGATGTCGTGCAGGTGGCGCACCATGAGCGCGTAGTTGGCGGCGCCGTGGTACTTGCCGACATTGGTGTAGAGCTCGCTTGGGAAGGCGGCACCGTCGGAGGTGACGCTGCAGTTCTCGATGGCGGCTTCGAGGCTGGCCCGAATCAAGGTGGCGTTGATCATCATGTCGCTGATCTTTTCCTTGATGTGGCCCACCCGCTCCAGGCCGTTGGCTTCGGCGATGAGCTGGGCGAAGCCCACCAGCCGGTCGTAGCCGGTGACGAAGGCGGCCAAGCCCCCGAGGCGCTCCCAAAGTCCGAGGGAGTGGGCGAAGACGGCGGCGAATTCCGGGTGCTCGCCGGCCAGGAAGACCCGCTCGTTGGGCACGAACACATCGTCGAAGATGACGAAGCCCTCCGGGGTGTGGTGGTTGCCGGACATCGGGAAGTCCCGGGTGTCCGCATGGCGTGGCGCGTAGGTGGTGTTGATGATCTTCACCCCCGGCGCACCCACCGGCACCATGCAGGCCACCGAATATTGATCCTCCCCGGGCTTCATGCTCTTGGTGGGGATGGTCATCAGCTCGTGGCCCATGGAGGCGGCGGAGATGTGCAGCTTGGCGCCGCGAATGACGATGCCGTCCGAACGCCGCTCAATGACCCGCACGTAGGCGTCCGGGTCGTCCTGGTTGCCGGGCCGGCGGCTGCGGTCGCCCTTGGCGTCGGTGATGCACTGAGTGATGCGCACATCCCGCTGCTGGGCATCCTTGACCCAGGCCCGAATGCGCTGCGCCTCGTCGGGCAGCTTCGCTTCGATGCGGTCGGCGGCGGTCAGCAGGGTCATGATGGAGGCGTAGGTGACGTGGGTGAGCAGGTCCACGGACTCGTGCAGTTCCACTTGCTCGCGCAGTTCCTTGGCCGAACCCGGCACCGCCATGAAGGCGCCCACCGCGCCCGGAGTTGGGTTGTAGAAACGGTCGTAGCCAGCGGCGGCGGAGTCCACGGTGATGCCAAGAATGGGGTGGCCGGCCAGGTCGAAGACCTGCTCGCCTTCAAAGAAGGTGGCCCGCCCGTCGTTCAGGGAAGCGCGGTACTCATCGCCGGTCATCATGGCCCTTTCTCCTTGCCGCTGCTTTGGATGGCTGTTGTAGACGGTACGGCGCCCCGGCCACCGAGGGCGGCGGGACGCTGCAGGCGTGTCCTATTCGGGCTGGGGAACGATGCGCAGGTAGGGCTTGGGCGCCTTCCAACCGTGGGGAAACTTCGCCTTGGCCTCCTCGTCGGACACGGCGGGCACGATGATGACATCCTCGCCCTGCTTCCAGTTCACCGGCGTCGCCACCTTGTGCTTGGCGGTGAGTT
>CAZRBP010000105.1:0-12765 GCA_964598305.1 uncultured Pseudomonadales bacterium
TTCTCGAGAACCAACCGTTCGTCATCGTCTGGGACGGACAGGTGCTCGACACCGGGTACCTAGCCATCCTCTACGGCGCCCCCAATCTCAAGGCAGCGCGCGAGTTCGTGGCCTTCGCCTCGCGTCCATCCTCCATGGCGGGCGTAGCGCGCTACATTTCCTACGGCCCCACGCGCTTATCCGCCCAACCGCTGGTGACCACCCACGCGGCAACCGGCGTTGACATGCGCCCGCACATGCCAAGCAGTCCAGAGAACATGCGCCGCGCACTGCCCAATGACTGGCAGTGGTGGAGTGACAATCGCGATGAGATGAATGTGCGATTTGCGGTGTGGCTGACCCAGTGAGGCCGTGATTCAGTTTGCCTCAAAGCAATGTCCGTAGCGCGTGGGCGTGCGGCGCGGGCATTCGGCACGCCTGGCGGGGGCGTTGTGCTGGAATTCGAGGACACAGTGATGCCCTATAGGTGCCGAACGCCCGCACCGCACACCCACTCCCGATCCGAGATCCGAGATCCGACTAGGACTCTGGGTCAGCGAAAGCTCTCGTTCAGGCGGTCGAGGGCGGCTTCGCCGGGGCAGAGGTCGGCCTCGGTCAAGGCGTTCAAGGGGGTTTTCACGGTGCCGAGAATGTCGTGGCAATCGGCGGCGTCGGGGTCCACGTAGAGTAGCCCGGTGGCCACTTCGCCCCGTTCCTGGCTGCGCTGCACGTACTCTAGGGCGCCGATGCGGTCGTGGACGTCGAAGTTCCTGGCGACCTTGGACAGCCGCAGGATGGAGCCGTCCGGCATGCGCACGTCTTCGGTGGTGCCCGGGTCATAGTCCGCGGTGATTTCCGCTGCCGGCGGCACGAAGTCCGCCTCCATCAATCGTTCGCTGTGGCCGCGCACGTAGTCGAAGCTCTTGGTGGAGCCGTTGTGGTTGTTGAAGGCCACGCAGGGCGAGATCACGTCCAGGAACGCCATGCCCGGATGCGCCAGGGCGGCCTTGATGAGCGGCACGAGCTGCTTCTTGTCTCCGGAGAAGCTGCGGGCCACGAAGCCCGCCCCAATCTGTAGCGCCATGCTCACCAGGTCGATCGGCTCGTAGAGGTTGGGCACCCCCTTTTTGCTGGTCGAGCCGCGGTCGTTGGTGGCGGAGAACTGGCCCTTGGTCAGCCCATAGGTGCCGTTGTTATCGACGATGTAAACCATGTTGATGCGGCGGCGGACGATGTGCGCGAACTGGCCGAGGCCGATTGAGGCGCTGTCGCCGTCGCCGGAGACGCCCACGCAGTAGAGCGACCGGTTGGCCAAGTTGGCGCCAGTGGCCACCGACGGCATGCGGCCATGCACCGAATTGAAGCCGTGGGACTTGTTGAGGAAGTAGCTCGGCGTCTTTGACGAGCAGCCGATGCCGGAAATCTTGGCGAGACGGTGCGGCGGCAGGGAAAGCTCGGCGCAGGCGGCGACGATGGCGGCGCTGACCGAATCGTGCCCGCAACCGGCACAGAGCGTGGAGACGGCGCCCTCATAGTCCCGGCGCGTGAGGCCGAGCTCGTTGACCGGCAGTTGCGGATGGCGAATGCGCGGCTTGACGACGAAGGTCACGAGCCCACTTCCTTAAGCCGCGGCAGCCGCTCGGCCTTGTAGTGCTCGTGCACCTGGTCGCGAATGGTGTCGGCGGAAATCGACAGGCCGGCGTAGTAGCGAACCGAGACGAGCTTGGCGGGGTCGGCCACCCCTTCGTTGATCAGCAGCGAGCGCATCTGTCCGTCGCGGTTCTGATCCACCACGAACACCCGCTCGTGGCGGCTAATGAAATCGCGCACCTCCTCGCCAAACGGAAAGCCGCGCACACGGATGCGGTCCAGGGCGATGCCTTGCTCTTGAAGCAGCTCAAGCGCCTCGGTCATGGGCATGGCACTGGTGCCGTAGTACAGAATGCCGTTCCGGCGGCCCCCATCGGCGATTTCGGCCTCGGGCATCAGCGCCGCCGCGGTGGTCCACTTGCGCTCCAGCCGCTCCATGTTGCGCTGGTACGCTTCTGGGTTTTCCGTATAGCGGGCAAACTCGTCGCGTGAGGTGCCGCGGGTGAAGAAGGCGCCTTTCTCGGGGTGCGCGCCCGGCAAGGTACGTTGGCCGATGCCATCGCCATCCACGTCCAGGTAGCGCCCGAACTCCTCGGCGGCGTCCAGCGCCGCCGCGTCCAGCACCTTGCCCCGGTCGTAGCGCCGCTGGTCGCTCCAAGCCAGAGGCTCGGAGACGTTGTCGTTCATCCCCAGCTCCAAATCGCTCATGACGATGATGGGCGTTTGCAGCCGATCCGCCAGGTCCAGCGCCTCGACGGCAAAGTCGAAGCACTCCTTCGGCGAAGCCGGAAACAGCAGCACGTGGCGGGTGTCGCCGTGGGAGGCATAGGCCGCCGCGGTCAGGTCGCTTTGCTGGGTGCGGGTCGGCATGCCCGTGGAGGGCCCCGCCCGTTGAATGTCGAACACCACCGCCGGAATCTCGGCAAAGTAGGCCAGACCCAAAAACTCCGACATCAGGGAAATGCCGGGGCCGCTGGTGGCGGTGAAGGCCCGGGCGCCGTTCCAGCCAGCGCCGATGACGATGCCGATGGCGGCCAGCTCGTCCTCGGCCTGGATGACGGCGAACTTGTTGGCGCCGGTGGCCTTGTCCTTGCGCAGGGCGTTGGCGTGGCGCTCAAAGGACTCCGCCATGGAGGTGGAGGGCGTGATCGGATACCAAGCGCAGACCGTGGCTCCGCCGTAGAGCGCCCCTAAGGCGGCGGCGGTGTTGCCGTCAATGAGGATCTTGTCGCCATTGGCGCTCGAGCGCCGCACTTGGTATTCGATGGGGCCATTCAGGTAGTCGAGGGCGTAGCGGCGGCCAAGCTCCAAGGCGTGGATGTTGGGCGCGATCAGGTCGTCCTTGCCCCGGTACTGCTTGGCCACCATGCCGGTAATGACCTCGAACTCGATGTTCAGCAGCGCCGACAGCGCACCGAGATAGACGATGTTCTTGAACAGCCCGCGCTGCTTCAGGTCGGTGAACTCCGGCAGCAGCAGGGTGGCGATGGGCATGCCGATTTCGTTGATGTCGTTGCGCCTGAGTGCCGCCGCCAAGGGCTTGGAATTGTCGTAGAACAGGTAGCCGCCCGGCTTGATGCCGGCGATGTCCTCGGCGTAGGTCTCGGCGTTCATGGCCACCATGATGTCCACGCCCTCGCGGCGGCCGAGGTGGCCCTGCTCGTTCACCCGCACCTCGAACCACGTCGGCAACCCTTGGATGTTGGAGGGGAAGATGTTGCGCGCCGCCACCGGGATGCCCATGCGGAATAGCGCCTTGGCGAACATGCCGTTGGCGCTCGCCGAGCCGGAGCCGTTGACGTTGGCGAAGCGAATGACGAAGTCGTTGTAGGTGACGTTCATTGCGCGTAGGACCCGAGCTGCGGAATGTGAACCACGGATCGCTGCATGTCCCAGGCGTTGGTCGGGCAGCGCTCCGCGCACAGCCCGCAATGCAGGCAGACGTCCTCGTCCTTGACCATCACCCGATTGGTGGGCAGGTTGCCGGAAACGTAGAGATCCTGATCGCCGTTCACAGCGGGGGCCATCAGCCGCTGGCGCAGTTCCGCCTCGTCGCCGTTTTCGGTGAACGAGATGCAGTCCATCGGGCAGATGTCCACGCAGGCGTCGCATTCGATGCACAGCCGATCGGTGAAGACCGTCTGCACGTCGCAGTTGAGGCAGCGCTGGGCCTCCTTGGCCCCCAAGCGCTTGTCGAAGCCGAGTTCCACTTCGATCTTGATGTTGCCCAAGGCCTGCCGCTTGTCCGCGTGGGGCACCAGATAGCGCACCGACGGGTCGTGCTCGCTGTCGTAGCTCCACTCGTGAATGCCCATCTTGGTGCTGATGAGGTTGACGCCCTCCGGGGGGCGGTCGGCCTTCAAGTCCTGGCCTTGGCAGAACAGGTGCATGGAGATGGCGGCTTGGTGCGCATGGGCCGAGGCCCAGATGATGTTCTCCGGGCCGAACGCCGAATCACCGCCGAAGAAGACCTTGGGATGGGTCGATTGCAAGGTGACCTCATCGAGCACTGGGCAATCCCACTTGTCGAACTGAATGCCTGCGTCCCGCTCGATCCACGGGCAGTGGTTTTCCTGGCCGATGGCCATCAGGATGTGGTCGGCGGGCAGGAACACGTCGTCCTCGCCGCTCGGTTCGTAACGCAGCCGCCCGTCATCGCCCCGGACCGGCTTCACGCAGCCGAAGACGACGCCGGTCAGTTTGCCGTTCTCATGCACGAATTCCTTGGGCGGGCGGTTGTTGATGATGGGGATGCCCTCGCTCATGGCATCCTCCTTCTCCCAATCCGAGGCCTTCATCACCTCGAAGGCGGAGCGCACCACCACCGTGACGCTGTCCGCGCCGAGCCGCTTGGACGTGCGGCAGCAGTCCATGGCGGTGTTGCCGCCGCCCATGACGATGACGTTGCCGGCAATGGAATCGGTGTGGCCAAAGGCGACGCTGGACAACCAATCGATGCCGATGGAGATGTGCTCGTCCACCTCCTCGCGGCCTGGCAGCTTCAGGTCCCGTCCCCGAGGGGCGCCGGTGCCGACGAAGTAGGCGTCAAAGTCCATCTCCAGCATCGCCTTCATGCTGGTGATCTCGTGGCCGAAGTGGCACTCGACGCCCATGTCGAGGATTAGGTCCACCTCCTCCTCGAGCACGTCCGCAGGCAGCCGGAAAGCGGGAATCTGGCTGCGCATCATGCCGCCGCCCGCTGGATCCTTCTCGAATAGATGCACCTCGTAGCCAAGCGGCAGCAGGTCCCGCGCCACCGCCAGCGACGCTGGCCCCGCCCCGAGCAGGGCAATGCGCTTGCCGTTCTTGGCGGTGGGCACCCGGGGCATGTACGGGCGGATGTCGCCCTTGTGGTCGGCGGCCACCCGCTTCAGGCGACAGATCGCCACCGGCTTTTCCTCAGTGCGCACCCGGCGGCAGGCCGGCTCGCAGGGCCGGTCGCAGGTGCGGCCGAGAATGCCGGGAAAGACATTGCTGTCCCAGTTGAGCATGTAGGCTTCGGTGTAGCGCTCCTGGGCGATCAGGCGAATGTACTCCGGCACAGGGGTATGTGCCGGGCAAGCCCACTGGCAGTCCACCACCTTGTGGAAGTAGTTGGGATCTTGGATGTTGGTGGGCTTCATGGCGTCAAAAGGCCAAGCAAGGACTGCGCCAAGGCAGCCCCGGCAGGGGAAGGTTCAAGGCACCTCATCGGCGGCAATGGTTCAGCACGGGCGCACTCTACCCGTTTGCGCGTCACTTTGGAAGCCACTCGGCGCGCTGTTGATGCGCCCCCGGGACACCGCAAGCCGTTGATTTCGTTGGTTGGGGGGGGGGGCGTGATGTGAAGGCTACGCCCCAATCCACCGCTCCGCTGTAGGAACTCGACCGAGTTCAAGCACAGCGTCCGACCGGAAACCAGAGTGCTAGAATGCCCGCCCCGTCCGCGCCATGGACTTTTCCCGGCCGTTTTCAATGACCCCGGACATGAAATGACCGCGTCTGCATTTGAAGCCCTGCCTGCCGAGGCGTTGGCCGTGAAGCCCGGCGAACGCTTGGCGTGGGTTGGCCTGGCGGACGGGGCGGCTAGCTACTTCGCTGCCCAGGCGGCGGCAGCGCATCCCGGGTTGACGCTGATCGCCACCAACAATGCGGCGGCTGCGGTTCGGTGCCTCGATGAAGTGCGCTTCTATGCCCCGCCGGGCATGGACATCCTGCACTTTCCGGCTTGGGAGACGTTGCCCTACGATGCTTTCTCACCGCATCAGGACATCATCTCCGAGCGGCTGGCCACCCTGCGCCAACTGCCCGGCATCGAACGAGGCGTTCTGGTGGTGCCGGCGGCGACGCTCATGCAGCGGCTACCGCCGCGCGCCTTCATCGACGGCCAAGCCCTCTCGCTTAAGGTCGGGGAGCGGTTCGACCTGCACGCCGAGCGCAGGCGGCTGGAGGCGGCGGGGTACTTGGCGGTGGACACGGTGACCCATCGCGGCGAGTTCGCCGTTCGGGGTTCGCTGATGGACATCTTCCCCATGGGACTGGACAACCCGGTGCGCATCGACCTCTTTGACGTGGAGATCGACACCTTGCGCACCTTCGATGTCGAGACCCAAATGACCATCGAACAGGTGCCAAGCATCGATGTGCTGCCCGCCAAGGAATTCCCCTTCGACGCCGCCAGCATCGCCCGCTTCCGCAACAACTGGCACGACGCCTTCGACGTGGACGTGCGCCGCTGCAGCGTTTACCAGGACGTCTCCGCCAACCTGTCGCCGAACGGGGTGGAGTACTACCTGCCGCTGTTCTTCGGCGCCGACGGCCTGGCCACCCTGTTTGACTACCTGCCCGCCAACACCCTCATCCTGCAGCAGGCGGGGATGGCCGATGCGGTCGATCAGTTCTGGAACCTGGTGCAGAGCCGCCATGAGAGCTTGGCCCACGACATCGAACACCCCGTGCTGGCACCCGAAGCGCTCTACCTCAACCCGGAGACGTTCAACCGGCAACTGAACCAGCAGCCAAGAATTGCGTTGGGGCCGGACTTCAAGCATCGCCAGCAATTCGACTGCCCGCCGCTGCCGCCGCTGGAGGCCAACGCCCGATTGAAGGAACCCGCGCAAGCGCTGCTGACCTTCGTTGCGGAGCAAACTGATGCGCGGATTCTGTTCACTGCGGAAAGCGCTGGCCGACGCGCCCTGCTGGAGGAATTCCTGGCCCACGCCAGCATTCCCACCGAGGACTGCGCGGATTGGGCGGATTTTTGCGCTCGCCAGTGCCCGCGCGGTCTGACCATCGCCCCCATCGACCGGGGCCTGCGGCTCAAAAACACCGTCGTCATCACCGAAAGCCAGATCTTCGGCCATCGGCCCGCCACCGACCGCGCCATGGGCACCCGCACGGTGGACCCCGAGCAGGTCATCCGCAACCTCACCGAACTGTCCATCGGCTCCCCGGTGGTGCACGAGGAGCACGGCATCGGCCGCTACCGGGGGCTGCAAACGCTGGACATCGACGGGGCGCAGAGCGAGTTCCTCACCTTGGAGTACGCCGATGGCGCCAAGCTCTACGTGCCGGTCACTTCGCTGCACCTGATCTCCCGCTACGCCGGTGCGGACGAGGAGTTGGCGCCGCTGCACCGGTTGGGCTCGGACCAGTGGGAAAGGGTGCGCCGCAAGGCGGCGGAGAAGGCGGTTGACGTGGCCGCGGAACTGCTCGACCTGTCCGCCCGGCGGGCCGCCCGCACAGCACCGGCGCTGCGCTCGGAGCCCGCGGAGTACGAGCGCTTTGCCGGCCAGTTTCCCTTCGACCTCACCGCCGACCAGGCCGAAGCGATCAATGCGGTTCTGGCGGACATCGGTTCTGAGAAGTCCACCGACCGCCTGATCTGCGGCGACGTGGGCTTCGGCAAGACCGAAGTCGCCATGCGGGCGGCATTCGTGGCGGTGCAAAGCGGCCGGCAGGTGGCCGTGCTCACCCCGACCACCCTGCTGGCGCAGCAGCACTTCGACACCTTTCAGGACCGCTTCGCCGACTGGCCCGTCCACATCGAGGTGGTCTCCCGGCTGCGCAGTGCCGGGGAGACCAAGGACATCGGCAAACGCTTGTCCGAAGGCCGGCTCGACATCCTCATCGGCACCCATCGGTTGCTCGGGGCCGGCATCGACTTCAAGAACCTCGGGCTGATCGTCATCGACGAGGAGCACCGGTTCGGGGTCCGCCAAAAGGAGCGCTTGCGGGCGCTGCGGGCCGAAGTGGACGTGGTCACCCTCACCGCCACCCCCATCCCGCGCACCCTGAACCTGGCCTTGGGGGGCTTGCGCGACCTGTCGATCATCGCCACGCCACCCGCCAAGCGGCTGTCCATCAACACCTTCGTACATGAGAAGCGCAACCAGATCATTCGCGAAGCGCTGAACCGGGAGTTGATGCGCGGCGGCCAAGTCTTCTACGTCCACAACCAAGTGCGCACCATCCACCAAGCCGCGGATGCCGTGAAGGCGCTGGTTCCCGAAGCCCGAGTCGGCGTCGGCCACGGCCGGATGGGCAAGCGGCAGCTCGAAGGGGTGATGAGCGATTTCCACCATCGGCGGGTCAATGTGCTGGTCTGCACCACCATCATCGAAAACGGCATCGACATCCCCAACGCCAACACCATCATCATCGAGCGCGCCGACAAGTTCGGCCTCGCCCAACTGCACCAACTGCGGGGGCGGGTGGGACGCTCCCACCGGCAAGCCTATGCCTATCTGCTCACGCCCCATCCGAGCGCCATGACCCCCGACGCCGGCAAACGGCTCTTGGCCATCGAGGCGGCGGGCGAGTTGGGCGTTGGCTTTACGCTGGCCACCCAGGATCTGGAGATTCGCGGCGCTGGCGAACTGCTCGGCGCGGAGCAGTCCGGGCAAATCGAGTCGGTGGGGTTCAGCCTCTACATGCAAATGCTCGACCGCGCCGTCAAGGCAATTCAGGCGGGCAACCCGCCGGACATGGCCAAGCCGTTCACGCCGGTCAGCCGGGAGGTCAACCTGCACTGCGGCACGCTGATTCCCGAGGACTACCTGCCCGATGTCCACCTGCGGCTGATCATGTACAAGCGCATCAGCGCCGCCGCCACCCAAGGCCAACTCGACGAGCTGCGCGCAGAGATGATCGACCGCTTCGGACATCTGCCGCCGCCGCTGGCGCAGCTCTTCCAGGTGACCGCCTTGAAACTGCGCCTCCACCCCTTGGGCATCACCCGCTTCGAACTCGGCGAGCGGGGCGGCAAGGTCGAGTTCAGCGACGCCACTCCCGTCAGCCCGGCAAGCGTCATCGCCCTAGTGCAACGAAACCCCTCAACCTATCGATTGACCGGCGGCACGGTGCTGCGCATCGCCCACGGCATGGCAGACTTGGCGGCGCGCTTCGCGTTCGCCGATGAACTGCTGGCGGCACTGGCGCCGGAGACCCCAACCGTCAACGCGGCCGCCGCCGGCGGATGAAGGGCCATCGCTATTGGCTGGGCGCATTGGCGGCGCTGGCCGCGCTATCGGCCACCGCCAAAGTCGATGATCCGAACGACCTGATTCGGGGGCAGTGGTACGCCACCGAAGTCATCATCTTTGAGCGAACCGATCCGGCTGGTCCAGGACCCGAAGAGTTGGTTTGGGAGCGCGGACGGACTTGGCCAGCCAGGGTGCGCGCCTTCGCCGAGCCGGCGCCTTGGCGCATCGCCAGCCTAGACCCGCTGACCCGCGCCTGCCTCGAGTTTCCCCGCCTTAACTTGGCGCCAGCCCTAGAACCCGAGGCCGAAGGGTTCGACCCCGAAGCACCCGGAATTCAACCCCTTGAAGCAGAACTGGACGCAGTACCGCTGGACAGCTTGGCCCCGCTTGAGCCAATCGCGACGGTCCCGCCCCCGCCCATCGATCCGCGTCTTTCACCGCACCCCCTGCTCGATCTGCTTAGCGCCGCTGCCCGGCAGCAAGAGGCACAGCGGCGCGACAGCTATCGTTGGCTGCCAGCCCAGACCCACGTTCTGAAGACCGAGGCCCGGCGTCTGCGCAACGCCGAGGATCTGGACATCATCTGGCACGGGCGCTGGATGCAGCCCGTGCCGAGCCGCTCGGCAGGTGAACCCCTGATGCTGGCCATGCAACCCGCTTCAAGCCGCGGCCGCCTCTCCGGGACGCTCCAAGTCACCTTGGGCCGCTACCTCCACTTTGACGCCAAGCTGTGGCTGGAACAACCCCCGCAGGGCCCTGCGGCAGCCGCCCCCTACATGCAGCTCAAGCAGGCCCGCACCATGCGCAGCGGCGAACTGCACTACCTCGACCACCCGAGGATGGGCGTTCTGGTTCGCATCGATCCGCTGCCCCCCTCGCCACCCCTCGTGCGGGCGCTGCAAGCCTGGGAGGCATCGGTTGGAGGCTAGCCCAGCAGCGCCTCAAGCAGCCGCATGACCGACGCGAAGCCACGTTCGGCGGCACGCTCAAAGCCCGCCATGTCGATCCGCCCGGGATCATCGCCCCGGCCCGCGGCGGCGTTGACGACGATGCACAGGCTCGCCATAGGCAGCCCGAGTTCTCGGGCCAAGCCCGCTTCGGGCATGCCGGTCATGCCCACGACGGTGCAGCCATCCCGCTCCAAGCGATCAATTTCGGCCGCGGATTCGAGGCGCGGCCCTTGGGTGGCGCCATAGACGCCGCCCTCAACCAAATCAACCCCAGCCTGCCGGGCAGCGGCCGCAACGGCGTTGCTAAGTTCATCGTCATAGGGGCGGGTGAAGTCAACGTGAGTGGCGCCGGTTTCATCAAAGCTGTGCTCCCGGCCCCAGGTGTAGTCGATGACTTGATGAGGAGCGGCCAAATCCCCGGGCCGCAACGCCCGGTCGATGCCGCCCACCGCATACACGGCGATCAGGCGCTTCGCACCCAGCGTTTTGAGCAGCCAGAGATTGGCTCGGTAGTTGATGGCGTGCGGCGCGAAGCGGCGCGGCTCGCCGTGGCGATAGGACACCAAGAGCGCATGGCCACGCACCTGTCCTTTGAAAACGCCATCCGAAGCGGGGCCGTATGGCGTGTCGAGGACGCCGATGCGTTCGAACCCCCCCGGTAGGGAAACCTCACCGGAGCCAATGATGAGGCCAGTGGCCATCAGCCGCCGTCTTCCATGTCCTCGGGCAAGGCGCGGATGTCCGGGAGGTTGCGCCAATAGCCCTTGTAGTCCATGCCGCAGCCGATCAGGTAGCGGTCGGGGCACTGCAAGGCGGCAAAGTCCACCTCCACCGCCCGGTTGCCGGGCACGTCCTTGCGGTTCAGCACCGTGGACCAGACCCTGGCAGCACCGGCCGCCGCCGCCCACTCACACACAGCCGCCAGGGTGTCGCCCTGATCAAGCACGTCATCGACGATCAGCACCTGTCGGCCGGTGACGTTCTGCACCGGCGAGGCGATCCAGTCCAGGGCACCACCCGCCGTGCTATCCCGGTAGCGGGCCACATGGACATAGCCGAGTTCAAGGGGAAAGTGCAGCCGGTCAAGCAGCCTGCCGCAGTAGGGCAGCCCGCCGTGCATCACGCACAGCAGCAGCGGATTGGCGTCCTTCAGGGCCAGGCTGATGCGCACCGCGGTCTGGTCCACCGCGCGGCTCACCGTCTCCGCATCGACGATGACCTCCGAACGCTGCCACGCGGCAAGCACGTCCTCGGACGCCAAGGTCACCGCGTCGGCCTCTCCAGATGCATGACCTGCGTCGGAAAGGCGATCTCCCCCCCGTGGGACTGAATGATCTCCCCGATCTTAAACAGCACTTGCTGCTTGACGGCATGGAAGGTCTGCCAGTCCGTCGTCTTGGTGAAGGTGTAAACAAAAAAGTCCAGGGAGGAGGCGCCGAACGTGACGAAGTTGACCATTAGGGTGCGCTCTTGATCGATGTCGGGATGTTCGCGCAACATCTTCTCCACATCGGCGACGATGGCGGGGAGAACCGGGAAGTCGTCGTAGCGCAGGCCGATGGTCTCGTAGATGCGCCGGTTCAGCATCTTCGAGGGGTTTTCCACGGTCAGCTTGGCAAAGGTGGCGTTGGGAACGTACAGCGGCCGCTGGTCGAAGGTTCGAATGCGCGTCAAGCGCCAGCCGATGTCCTCCACGGTGCCTTCAATCTCCTGGTCCGGCGACCGGATCCAATCGCCCACGGAGAAAGGGCGGTCCAGAAAAATCATCAGGGCGCCGAAGAAGTTGGCAAGCAGGTCGCGCGCCGCGAAGCCCACGGCAAGGCCGCCGAGGCCGCCGAAAGCGAGCACGCTGGCGATGGAGAAGCCGAAGGCCTGCATGGCCAGCAACACAGCGACGACCAAGACGACGATGCGCAGAATCTTGGCGATGGCCGCTGCCGTAGCCACGTCCATATGCCCTTCACCGGGGGCGGCGTGGATGACCTGGGCCTCAACCTCGCGGATGAAGCGCACCGCAAACCAGGCCAGCACCCAGACCACCGCGACCTCGCGCAGCCGATGGACCTCCTCAACCAAGCCGGCTTCAAAGGCGCCATCAGCGAGTTCGAGCGCCCAAGAGACGCCCAACACCCAGACGAACCAGCCAAAGGGCTTGCCGATGGCGGCAATCAGGGCGTCGTCATAGCGATTGTGCGTGACTTGCGAACGCCGCCTGAGGTGAGCAAAGACGCGCTGGCCCGCGTAGTGGACGAACGCGGCCACTGCCAAAACGGCGAACGATTGCACCGTCAGCCGGTAATCGGGAACTCGCGCCAGAAGATTCTCAAGGAATTCCATAGCGGAAAAATTCTAACCGGATTGGCAGCGGATTCGAGAGAAAATTGGCATTCGCCGCCGGATGCTGTATAAAATCCCATTGACTGGTTGTTTGAACATTATTCCAAGGTAGCCCTTGGCGCGGTGTCGGCCGACCGCCGACAAGGAGACCCACATGGACGGACTCACCAAAAGGCAAGCGGACGTGCTCAACGTCATCCGGCAATCCTTAAGCGACTACGGCTACCCGCCCACCCGGGCGGAAATCGCCCAAGTTTTGGGCTTTAAGTCCGCCAACGCCGCCGAGGAGCATTTGAAGGCCTTGGCCCGCAAGGGCGCCATCAAGATGGTGCCCGGCGCTTCCCGGGGCATTCGCCTGCCGGAGCCTGATGGGCTGCCGCTGGTCGGAAGGGTGGCGGCCGGCGCACCCATTCTTGCCACCGAGCACATTGAGGAGCGCATCCATC
>CAZRBP010000106.1:0-12723 GCA_964598305.1 uncultured Pseudomonadales bacterium
CCGATGATCTGTACGATTCGGCCACTCGACATGCTCTTAGCCCCTTGCCTGATTCATTAGTGTTTCAGTGTTTCTCGATTGATGCCGCTACACCGCAGCGGCGCCGCCTACGATTTCCGCGATTTCCTGGGTGATCGCCGCCTGGCGGGCGTTGTTGTAGATCAGCGTCAACTCGCCGATCAGCTTCTCCGCGTTCTCGGTGGCGTTCTTCATGGCGATCATCTTCGCCGCTTGTTCGCAAGCGCCGTTCTCCACCACCGCCTGATAGACCTGGGATTCGATGTAGCGGAGCACCAAGCCCTCGATAATTTGCCGGGCGTCGGGTTCGTAGATGTAGTCCCAGCGGCGCTGGAGCGCCTCGTCCACTTCCGGGTCGAGGGGCAGCAGTTGGCGTACCGTGGGCGCTTGGGTCATGGTGTTGACGAAGTCGTTGCTGGCGATGAACAGCTTGTCGATCTGGCCTTCCTCGAAGGCGTCGAACATCACCTTGACGCCGCCGATCAGGTCGGCCAGCACCGGCGTCTCGCCCACTTGGTTGACCGCCGCGAGCACGTTGCCGCCCACGGACTTGAAGAACGCTGCCGCCTTGTTGCCGATCAGGCCGAGGTCGCTCTCGACGCCCTTAGCGTGCCAGCCGGCCATGTCCTTGACCAGTTCCCGGAACAGGTTGACGTTCAGGCCGCCGCACAGCCCCTTGTCGGTGGAGACCACGAGGTAGCCGACGCGGCGCACCTCCCGTTCGGCCATGTACACGTGGCGGTACTCTGGGTTGGCGTTGGCAAGGTGGCCGATCATCTGGCGCATCTTTTCGGCATAGGGCTTGCCTTGGCGCATGTTCTCCTGGGTGCGGCGCATCTTGCTGGCCGCCACCATCTGCATGGCGGAGGTGATCTTCTGCGTGTTCTCCACGCTGCCGATCTTTTTGCGAATTTCCTTGCCGACCGCCATTGTTCCGCTCTGTCCTGCCCTACCTCGCCGCGACCTGCGCTACCAAGTCTGGGTGCTCTTGAACCGTTCGATGGCGTCGCGCATGTGCTGCTCCACCTCGTCGTTGTAGGCGCCGGTTTCGTTGATGTTGGCCATCCAGTCGCCGTGCTCCGCGTTCATGTAGCCAAGCAGCGCCTGCTCAAAGTCCAGCACCTTCTCAACGGCCACGTCCTCAAGGTAGCCCTCGTTGGCGGCGAACAGGACCACGCCCATGTCCGCCACCGTCATCGGCGCGTACTGCTTCTGTTTCATCAGCTCGGTGACCCGCTGGCCGTGCTCAAGCTGGCGGCGGGTGGCATCGTCGAGGTCCGAGGCGAACTGGGAGAAGGCCGCCAGCTCCCGGTACTGGGCCAGGGCCAGCTTGATGCCGCCGGCGATCTTCTTCATGAAGGGCACCTGGGCCGCGCCGCCCACCCGGGAAACCGAGATGCCCGGGCTCATGGCCGGGCGCAGGCCGGCGTTGAAGTTGTCGGTCTCCAGGAAGATCTGGCCGTCGGTGATGGATATCACGTTGGTGGGCACGAAGGCCGACACGTCGCCGGCTTGGGTCTCGATGATCGGCAGGGCGGTCAGCGAGCCGGTCTGGCCCTTGACGCGGCCGTCGGTAATGCGCTCCACGTACTCGGCATTGACCCGGGAGGCCCGCTCAAGCAGCCGCGAGTGCAGGTAGAACACATCGCCCGGATAGGCTTCGCGGCCCGGCGGGCGGCGCAGCAGCAGGGAAATCTGCCGGTACGCCCAAGCTTGCTTGGTCAGGTCGTCGTAGATGATGAGGGCATCCTCGCCCTCGTCGCGGAAGAACTCGCCCATGGAGCATCCGGAGTAGGGGGCGATGAACTGCATGGGCGCCGGGTCCGAGGCGCTGGCGGCGACCACGATGGTGTTGTCCATCACGCCGTGGTCCTCGAAGGTGCGCACGATGTTGGCGATGGTGGACATCTTCTGGCCGATGGCCACATAGACGCACTTAATGCCGCTGTCCTTCTGGTTGATGATGGCGTCCACCGCGATGGCGGTCTTGCCGATCTGCCGGTCGCCGATGATGAGCTCCCGCTGGCCGCGGCCGATGGGCACCATGGCATCGATGCACTTCAGGCCGATCTGCACCGGCTGGTCCACCGACTGGCGGGCGATGACGCCGGGCGCCACCTTTTCGATGGGCGCCGCTTGCGCCGCATTGATGGGCCCCTTGCCGTCGATGGGCGCGCCGAGGGAGTCCACCACCCGGCCGAGCAGTTCCCGGCCCACTGGCACCTCGAGGATGCGGCCCGTGCAGCGGGCGGTCATGCCCTCCGACAGGTCCAGGTAGTCGCCGAGGATGACGGCGCCCACGGAGTCCCGCTCCAGGTTCAGGGCCATGCCGTAGAGGCCGCCGGGAAACTCGATCATCTCACCGTATTGGGCGTCGGCCAGCCCGTGAATGCGCACGATGCCATCCGACACGCCGACGATGACGCCTTCGTTCTGCGCTTCGGCATGCACATCGAGGCTCTCGATGCGCTGCCGGATGATGTCGCTGATTTCCGAGGGATTGAGTGGCTGCATTGGGTTTCCCTTAGCTCTTCCTATTTGCCTGCTGAGGCTGATTTCAAATTGCGTGCTGGTTGCGCCCGCGGCCCAAGGCCGCGCCGGCTTAGGCCCGCGCCATCGTTTCCGCCAGCTTGGCGAGGCGGCCGCGCACCGAACCGTCAATGACCATGTCCCCGGCGCGAACGACCGCGCCGCCAAGCAGATCGCCGTCCACCGTGCTCGACAGGGTCACCTCCTTGTCGAAGCGCCGCTGCAGGGCGGATTTCAAGGTTTCCGCCTGGGCATCGGAGAGCGGCTGGGCCGAACGCACTTCGACGTCCAGGGTGCGCTCCTCAAGCGCTTTGAGTTCCTCAAAGCGGCGCTGGACCTCGCCGAGCAGCGCCAGCCGGCCATTGGCGCTCAGGACCTGCAGAAACTGGCGGCCCGCCGGATCGATGTCATCGCCGCACAGTTCCGCCAGCCGATGCGCCTTGGTCTGGGCGGCAATCTCCGGCGACTCGATCAATGCCCGCACCTGCGCCTCGCCCACCGCGGCGCCCAACACGCTAAGCAGGCGTGACCAACGGGGCAGGGCCGAGGCCGACTTGGCCAACGCGAACACCGCGTTGCCGTAAGGCCGGGCTAAGGTTGCGAGTTCCGCCACTGGCTTATAGCTCCGCTGCCAAACGCTCGAGCATGCGTTCGTGGCGGCCGGGGTCGATGCTCTCCTCGAGCACCCGTTCCGCGCCCGTTAGGGCGAGCGCCGCGACTTGGCGGCGCAGGCTCTCCCGCGCCCGGTTGACTTCCTGGTCGATCTCCGCCTGGGCCGCTTCGAGCAGCCGCGCGCCTTCCGCGCGGGCGTTGCCCTTGGCATCCTCGACCATCTGATTGGCTTGCTGGCGGGCCTGCTCGATGATCTGAGCGGCCTCCGCCCGGGCCTTGGCCCGCTCCTCCTCCGCCCCGCTCTCGGCCTCGCCAAGCTTGCGCTCGGCTTCCTCCGCCGCCTCCAAGCCCTGGGCAATGGCCTGCTGGCGTTCGGTCATGGCCGACTTCAGGACCGGCCAGATGTACTTCATGCAGAACGCGACGAAGATCAGGAAAACCAGGCTTTGCGCGAACAGCGTCAGTCCTATGTTCATGTCCGACTTCCGGCTAGTTGGGTGATGGTTGGGTGCTTGTTCCGCGCCTTGCGGGCCGGAACCGTGGCGCTAGCCGACCGCGAAGATGGCGTACAGGCCGATGCCGACAGCGATCATGGGCACCGCGTCCACGAGACCGAGCACGATGAAGAGCTGGGTGCGCAGCATCGGCATCAGTTCCGGCTGGCGGGCGACGCCTTCAAGGTACTTGCCGCCGAGCACGCCCACGCCGACGGCGGCGCCGACCGCGCCGAGCCCCAGCATGAGGCCGCCTGCTACATACAAAAGAACTGCTAGTTCCATGGTTACTCCCGGTTATGACGGTTGGTTGAAGCGGATCAATGCTCGTCCGTGTCGTGGGCCTGGGCCAAGTAAACGATGGTCAGCACCGCGAATACGAACGCCTGCAAGGTGATGACGATCAGGTGGAACGCTGCCCACACGAACTGGAACACTCCGCCGGCCATCGCGAAGACGATGCCGGCTGAGAACATGAGCGCGATGAGAACGAAGATCATCTCACCGGCGTACAGATTACCGAACAGGCGCAGCCCCAGGGACAGCGGCTTGGCGATCAGGGTGACGAACTCCAGCACGAAGTTCACCGGCACCAGCAGCTTTGACGGGAAGGGATGGAACGACAGTTCCGCCAAAAAGCCGCCAATTCCCTTGCACTTGATGCTGTAGTAGAGGATGAGCGCGAACACGGAAAGGGCCATCGCCATGGTGATGTTGGGGTCGGTGCTCGGCACGATCTTCATGTAGTGGATGCCAAAGAGCTTGGCCAACTCCGGCACCCAGTCCACGGGCACCAAGTCCATGAGGTTCATCAGGAACACCCAGACGAAGATGGTCAGGGCCAAGGGGGCGATGAGGTCGTTTTTATGGTTGAAGATGCTCTCGGTGGTGTCGTCGATGAACTCGACGATCACCTCGACGAAGTTCTGTAGGCCACCCGGAACGCCGGCGGTGGCGCGGCTTGCGGCGCGGCGGAAGATGGCCAGAAAGATCACGCCCAGGCCGATGGACCAGGCCATGGAATCGACGTGGATGGTCCAAAAGCCCATCTCGGCCGCTTCCTCCGCCGAATGGGCGAAGCCCCAACTGCCGTCCGGATGCTGGCCGTAGGTGAGGTTGGTCAGGTGGTGCTTGATGTATTCAGCACTGGTTGGATTGTCTGCGGATGCCATACCTGAGCAAAAACCGTCCTGTCTTCAAGTCTCCATCGCCTTCAACGCCGCCGCCGGGCCAGCGTCTGCCCCAAGGGCGCCGCGACGTAGGCCAGATGCACCGCGCCCAACGTGGCGAAAAACCCCAGCGGCGCGGGCCTCGCCCAAGCGAAGGCTGCCGCCATCAAGGCCACCGTGGCCAGCGACCGCCCGAGCCCGTAGGCCAAAACCCGGCCCGCCTTGGGCTCCCGTTCGGCAGCCCATGCGAACAAGGCCGTTGGCACGACGCACACTGCGCCGCCCCAAGCCGCCGCCACAGCCTGCTCGGCCCCGAGCAGTGCAAAAAGGCACACAGCCACCCCGGCCATGCCGATCTGCATGACCACAATTGCGCAAACCAGACTGATGCTTCCCACGCTTCGCTTGCGCGCTGCGCGGGACCAATCGAAAGCCAAGTCAGGCGGGTCCCGTGAAGGCGGCGCGGATTATAGAGAGGTGATTTGGCGCATTCAACACGGGTTTTTTAAAAAACTGAGTATTGCGGCCATCTGTTGGGAAATGCGTTTGAGGATGACCCTTGGTGGATGCTGCCGACTCACTCAATCGCATACTGCCACCCAAGGGTCAAAACGCTATCGGTCTCAAGCTGCGGTCCGTCCAGGTCGCGGTGCAGCGGCAGCGACAGCTCCGCGCCAAGGCGATGCCCGCCGACCACGAGGTTCAGGCCGGCTATGGCTTCGAGGCGGTTGCCGCCGCGCAGATGCGGGTCCACCGTTGGCACCATCGCGCTCGCAAGCGCGCCAGCGAATCGGGGGTCGGCGCCGCGTATGTCGCTCCAGGCGCTGTACTTGGCGCGCAAGGACAGCGATAGGTCGGGCCGCGGCAGCCAAGCGCCCCAAGCCGTGACCTCAACGCGGTCTTCCCGCCGGTAGTCGTGCTTGTTGTCGTTCAACCGCACCAGTCCGCGAATATGGGCGCCGAACGAGCCGCCGACGCGCTGCCGGTTCCAAGTGAGTGAGCCTGCGGCCGACCAGGAGCCTGAACCGATTTGCATCGGATAGGGCAGCACCGACTCACCCATCGGCGTGACATCCCGGTGGCTGGTCTTGCCGGTCGGGGCGACGATGCCTAGGCTCGCCGTGCCGTTGCCCACCATGGGGAACAGGGCCGATAGCCGGAGGTCGCCGAGGCCGTCTGACGAGGTCTCGAACTGCCCGCCCATGGTGGTGGCGTGGTCCATTTTCAGGGAGGAGTAGTAGGGTGCCATTGCCATCAGCGTGATCGAGTCCGAGGGCGCATGCATGACGCCCAGCATGTGCATGGTCATCGTCATCTCCAGGGGGGCGACGCGGTAGGCGCCGCTGCCGCTGCGCAGTATCTGGTCAGTCGAGCGGCTGTTGGTGCCGTCGCGGTTGCCTTCCATGGTCATCAGCATGGCGCGATAGGAGAACATCCATTCCCCCTTGTCGTGCCGGTGATCGGCCATGACGCCGATCGGTGCGTGGTCGTCCGCACGGCCAGCATCCGTTGTGCCGTAGGCGGGCCATAGCAATAGCGCGGCCAATGCCGCGCACGGGAGGTTCTTCACGTTTTGCTCCTGTAAGTGGTCTTTGGGTCGAACGGTGGGAACGGCTACAGGAGAAAGTGGGGCGGCCCCCTTGCTGATGCCAGCGCCGGACGCCGGGAGAGTGCCGGCGGCGAGTAGGGTGCCGGGTTGGGGGCCGACTTGGCCCCATTCGCGGCGAATCCAGGAGGATCGAGCGAGAGCGACGGCGTCACGCCGTCAATGCAGAAAAGGCAATGTTCCGGAATGGGTTCAATCAGGGCCCCGTGACCCTGGTGGCCACTGTGGTCTTCGGCAAAGGCCGCGTTCAACGGACCGAGCAGAAGGCCCCCAAACAGAACGGCAGCCAGCGCCAACCCGGTTCCCCGCGGCGCTTGGTTCAGGGTGTTTGCTCGCTGCGAGTTCCCACCCCGGCGGTGCCGGGACGCCGACGCGCAAGGAACAAGTGCGTTCGCACCGGCTCGAGGGTGGCTAGCCATCCGCGAAGGCGTCCTGCTGGTCGCGCACGCCGAAACCTTGATCAGGGGGCAGGCGGGCGCGGTCAGGCACGGGCGGAAAATCGGTGGCGGCGAAGCACTCGCCTTGGGTGACGGCATTGAGCAGACGGGCTTGGTCGGGCTGGCAAGCGATGGTGGCTTCGAGCATCCAAATCAGCGTGATCAGTTCGATGTTGATGCGCGCCGACCAACGATCGGGGCGGATGTCGTCCAAGGGAGACGACTTGCGTCCGGCACCCTTGCCCAGTCGGTACTTCAGCCAGGACTGAAGCACCTTGAGGCCTGACACTTCATAGTCGAACACTTCCGTGGCGACGGGCTTGAACTCGCCGACCCCGACACGCAGCGCCTGACTGGCCGCATCGTATGCGAAATCCTGCGGGTAGCCTTCTTCCGGATTGAGCACCGCGACCGTGTTTTTGGCGGCGCCACGCAGCCGATTGAACAGGAAGGGATCGTCCTTCGGCGCATAGCGCTCTCCAAAGGTGTGCAGGTTGAGCAGGTGCCCGCCGACGGCCGCCACTTCGGCGAAGAGCCCTGGATCCTTGGTGATGGGGACGCGGGGACCGCTGCTGCCCAGCTCGTCGTAGTAGCCCGCCGTGTAGGCCGGATGCGCCATTAGCCCGTAGAGGTAGGCGGCGAATTCCTGAACGGGCACGGGCCGCTTGAACGCCAAGGCCAAGCGGGGCAGCAAGCCTTGCAGCAGGTTGGGCTCCTTGGCTTGGGAGTCACGGTACAGCGGAATCACGTCCTTGGCGCCTCGGCCCGAGAAGTGATGAAGATCCGGAATTCCTGCGCAAGCCATCAGCGCCGGCCCATGGCCCAGATGCTTCGTCAGCAAGCTCGTGAAGTACAGCTGTTGGTCGCTATGCGCCTGCCAAAGCGCAGGCCGTGGCCGCGACATAAGGCGTGCATCGGCGATGATCCACTGCCGATCGAAGGCCCGATAGGCGTAGTTTTGGATGTTCGGCGGACGGGAGCCCGGAGGAAGCTCCGCTATGGAAGTCGTGTCCGCGCCCTCGGAGAGCGGCCGATAGCGCCGATAGATCATACGGTCGCCGGTTTCCCGAAATGCTCCCGCTCGGTCCGGCGACTGCAGCAGCGCCTGCCAGCGCCGCTCCAGCGTCTCCTTCTCGGGCGCGATCGGCCAAGTGCGCTTGAGTTGCACGCCGGAATGCTGCCACGGCATCAGATCGGTCAACTGCGGCCAGCGAGCGTAAGCACCGGTCACCGACGGGCGGAACGGTGCCTGCCATTGCTTCGGGCACTCCCGCCAGTCCACTGCGTCGATGCCATCAATGCGGTCCAACCGGTCCAATTTCTCTTGGCGCGCACCGTCGATGCGGGCGTAGCGAACCTTCGCGCATTGCTCTGGCTGCGCCGGGCCGTCTCGAAACGCAACGGCGATGGCAACCGGCGTCTGGATGGCGAACAGGTTTTCGGTCTTGCGCGCCCCCCGCGCCTCGCCGCCCAAGTCGAGAATCCAGATTTCGTCGCACAGCTTGCGCATGTGTTCCCGCATGCCGCAGAAGGCGTCGCCGTCGAGGTAGCTTGACGCTGTGATGAAGCTGACCACGCCGGGGCCGGTCGGATGCTGCTCGAACACTTTCCACAACGCCCAACGCCAGAAATAGACGTAGAGGTTGTAGAGGTTCTTCAGGTGCCCGCCTTGACCCGCTTGGCGGGCGGGCTCGATGAAGTCGCTGAGAATGGGTGGCGTTCCCTCGCCCTCATCGCCGTAGCGCACCCAGCCGCCGGTTTGGGCTTTGTTGGCGTTCGTTGCCGCCGCGTGCCGGTCGTAGGGCGGATTGCCGACGCACACCAGCACCGGCACATCGCTCTTGACCTTGGTGGCCTCGGCCCGGTGCTCGGAAATCTCGCGCAGGAAAGCGCTTTGCTGGGGCGGGGTGGCGTGGGGGCTCTCCAAGGCATCGGCGAGGAAGACCCGGGCGCCGCCGTTGCCAATGGTCCCACCCCAGTCGCGCAAGGCACGGCTGATGCGCAGTTCCGCCATGGCGTAGGCCCCAACCATCAACTCGAAGCCGTACATCCGAGCGAACAATTCGTCCGCTTGGCTCGATGACGCACCTTGGCCATAGATGGCCTCAAAGCTGGCCATGGTTCGGTCGATCACGCCCAACAGATAGGTGCCGGTGCCGACCGCTGGGTCCAGCGTCACCACGTCCGCGTCCGCGAAGCCCAACGTTTTGCCCAAACGGCTGACCAAAAGGCCTTCAATCAGCCGAACTTGGGCGCGAACGACCGGCACTGGGGTGTAGTACACGCCAGCGTCTTGGCGCAGCTTCGGATCGTAGATGGCGAGAAAGTCCTCGTAGAAGTACAGCCACGGGTCGATGGATGTGGTGAAGGCGCCCACCGGCGCCACGCCGATGACCCGTTGCAGCAGCGCCAGCGCCGCTTCCACGTCTTGCGACTGTTTGGGGTCGGTGAGTACCTGCAGGGCTTGGGAGAGCAAGCCGTGCTCATGGGCAAGTTGGGTGCGGGCGCTGTCCGGTGTGAGCGGTTCCGCGCCCTCGCTGCGGCCCAACAAGAGCGCAAAGGTGGCGGTCTGGGCATAGGCATCGGCAAACTCGGCATCCGATGCATCCGGCATCAGAAATCTGCGCCAATCCCCGGCCAAACCGTGCAGCAGGGAGGACTCATCCGCCAGCGCATCAATCACTTGATCTCGCAGCAGGCGGCACAACGGCGCAAGCAGTCGGGCGAAGGCGCGCAGGTCGAAGCGGCCTTTGGCGTCCACCGGCGCAATGGGCTGCCACAGCAGGAAGTCACGCAGCAGCGCCAACACCGCCTCGGCCCGTTCAGCCGTTGCAGAGTCTGATTCGGCTGTGACGCTGTTGGCGTCGAAGCGGACGATCGGACCCGCGAGCTCGCCGGATCGATACAAGGCCCATTCCACACCGTCCGTGTAGAGTAAGTTGGGGATGGCCGAAAAACGGCGGAACTGCCGCCGATCGTGGCGACGAAACCGTCGGCTGGAAGCGCCCGTGCCGGGCGCTTTGAGTTCGACGTAGCCAGCCAGCAGGCCGTCCATATGCGCGGCGTAGTCGGGCCTGCCGATTCTGCCCAGCATGGGAACTTCGCCGGTCAAGACCACCTGCCAGCCCCAGGCGGCCGCCGCCTCGTTGACAAAGTTCTCAAACGGCGCGCGCAGCTGCTCCTCAGGGTGCCCGGGAGTGATTTGCGCCATCTTCTCGGCGACCGCCGCAGCCAAGCGGTTGAGCGAAGATTCGGCCGACCACTGCTCAGTCAAGCGCTTCTCCGCGATCCGGCAGCAGATGGGAGAGTATCCCGTCGAGTTCATCGAGCGAGGCGTAGCGAATGGTCACCCGGCCTGCGCCCTTCGCGTCGTGGACAATCGAGACCGGTGCGCCAATTCCCTCGGTGACCCGCCGCTCAAGCGCCAGCGTGTCCGAGTCCTTGGCGGCGGCTTGCTTCTTGGGTGGCGCATCCCCGGCCAGCAGGCGTCGCACCAGGGCTTCCGTTTGGCGCACGTTGAGCCTTTCCCGGACCGTCTGTTGGGCGGCGGCAATCTGTTCGTCGGTGGGCAACGGCAGGAGGGCGCGGGCGTGGCCCATCTCCAAGGCGCCCTCATCGAGCAGCTCGCGCACCGTTGGGTCGAGATTGAGCAGCCGCAGCAGATTGGCCACCGCCTCCCGGGACTTGCCCACGGCATCGGCAACGGCCTGCTGGGTCAGCCCGAATTCATCGCGCAGGCGACGCAGCGCCTCGGCTTCCTCAAGCGGCCTTAAGTCCTCGCGCTGCAGGTTTTCGATGAGCGCCATGGCGGCAGCCTGCTCATCGCTCACCTCCCGGACCACGGCGGGCACGGCTTCGAGGCCAGCCAAGCCCGCCGCCCGCAGGCGCCGCTCGCCGGCCACCAACTCATAGCCGCCCTGGGGCCGGGAGCGCAGGACCACCGGCTGCATCAGGCCGTGGGTGCCGATTGACCGGCTCAGTTCAGCCAGGGCGGCGTCATCGAAGTGCCGGCGTGGTTGGTAGCGGCTACGGTGTATGTCTTGGAGGGCGATGGGAGCCGCCGCCGAAGGCACCGGATCCAAGGCGCCGCCATCGCTCAACAGCGCTTCGAGACCGCGCCCTAGGGGTTTCCTGGGCATGTGCGCTAGGCCTCCATTGCCTTGACCAATTCCGCTGCCAAGGCCATGTAGGCGATGGCGCCCCGGGAATGGCGGTCATAGAGGATGGCCGGCAAGCCGTGGCTGGGCGCTTCCGCCAAGCGGACGTTGCGGGGAATCACCGTGCGGAACACCTTGCTGCCGAAGTGTGCGATCAATTGCCGTGACACATCGCGGGTCAGGCCGTTGCGCGGATCATACATGGTTCGCAGCAGCCCCTGCACAGTAAGGCGCGGATTGGCCCGGCGCCGGATCTGGTTGACGGTATCCAGCAACGCCGTCAACCCTTCCAGGGCGTAGTATTCGCACTGCATCGGAATCAGCACGCTGTCCGCCGCCACCAAGGCGTTCAAGGTGAGGATGTTGAGGCTCGGCGGGCAGTCCATGATGAGGTACTCGTAGCGCTGCACAGCCTGCGTGCTGGCCAAGCGGCGGCGCAGCCGGGCTTCGCGGCCATCCACCGCCAGCAATTCGACTTCGGCGGCGGTCAGGTCGCTGTTGCACGGCACCAGGTCGAAGCCGCCCGGGCAGGGCTTGAGGACTTCCTGAAGAGCGGCACCGTCCATCAGCCAGTCGCGCATCGAGGCTGCAAGGCCAGTCTTGTCCACCCCGGAACCGGTGGTTGCGTTGCCCTGCGGGTCGAGATCAAGCAGCAAGGTCCGGTGGCCGGACAGGCTTAAGGAAGCGCACAGGTTAACGCTCGTCGTGGTTTTGCCGACGCCGCCTTTTTGATTGGCCACCGCTATGATGTGGGTCATCCCGGGTCACCATCAGTCACCTGATTCGCCACCGCTATGATCCGGGTCATCCTTGGTCACCACCAGCAGCCCATGCCAAGCCGAAAGCCCCGGTATTTTCGCCCATTGGCGCCCTGCGATGGAACCGCTAGGAAAGTCAGCCGGCACATCCACCAGCGCGGTGGCGGCTTGGCGCGAACGCACCACCCGATCAAGAGCCAGCAGATGCCCGCCCGGCTTGAGCATCCTGTGCGCCTGCTTCCATAGGGTGGGTGGTGGCATCAGCGCCCGAACCGTCACCACATCGGTGCTCGCCGATGGCACCTGGCCGAGGTCGGCGCACAGCACGGTGACGTTGGCCAAGCCCAGTTCACGCTGCGCCAGGCGCAGAAAGCGCGCCTTGCGAACGCTGCGCTCAACCAGTGTCACCCAAACCTCGGGCAGCGCCACCGCCAGCGGTATGCCCGGCAGCCCGGCTCCGGACCCGAGATCCGCCACCCGCAAGGCTTCGCAGCCGCGGCCGCCCCGAATGTCGCGCAGCACCTGTGCCGCGACCAAGCCATCGACCACATGCCGGTCGGCGAAGCGGGGCAGATCCTTGGCTGCCACCAAACCCAGCATCGGATTCCAACGCCGCACTAGGTTGGCATAGGCATCCAGCGTCGCGCTTTGTTGGGGTCGAAGCGCCGATTCGAGATCGTCGGCATTGATGGGCAGCAGCGATGCGCCTTGCATGGCGGGATGCCGTTGCCCTAGTTCGAAGGCAAGCTTCAGGCGGTTCAGGCGGCGGCGCGCTGCTTCTTGGCATGCACCAGCAGAACGGAAAGTGCTGCCGGGGTCATGCCGGGAATCTGCGCGGCCTTGGCCAGGCTTTCGGGTTGCGCCTCAGAGAGTTTTTGCTGAAGCTCACGGGAGAGACCAGGAAGCGCTCTGTAGTCCAAGGTGGCTGGCAGGGTGATGGCTT
>CAZRBP010000107.1:0-6340 GCA_964598305.1 uncultured Pseudomonadales bacterium
GGTGATCGGATTGAAGGAGCCGGGATAAACGACAATCGACATGGTGCGCCTTTCCCCTGTTAAAAAAAGGGGGGAATGGTAGCGACGACCGTGCGGAGAGGCAACAAAGAAAGGCACACCCTCCACCGCCAATCGAGGGCGGGACGCCCTCGGTCCGGGGGGCGCCGCCTCCGCCAATCGAGGGCGGGACGCCCTCGCTCCGGGGATTGCGCTCGACTAGCGTCTTAGCAGTCCGAAGCGGCAGTCGCCGGCGTGGCCTTCGCGGTCGATCTGCCAGTGCTGTAGGTCCAGCGGCGTGTTGCGGCGGGCTTCGAAATAGATTCGGCCGCCGGGCTTGAGCAGCGGGCCTTCGCCAATCAGCGCCAGCGCCTTTGCGAGCAGCCCGGAAGCGAATGGCGGGTCGAGAAAGATGCAGTCCCAACCGTGGATCGGTTCGCCGCTGATGGTGACTCCATCGCTGGCCGCTTGGCGGAGAAACGCTAAGGCGCCCTGCTTGCGGACGGCGAGGTGCGTGGCACCGAGTTGAGCGCCGTTGCCGCGCAGCGACTCGGCGGCGCGGCGGTCGTTTTCCACCGAGGTCAGGCTGCGGGCGCCCCGGGACAGCGCTTCGAAGCCGAGGGCGCCGCTGCCGGCAAACAGGTCCAGGCAGTCGCTGCCCTCGATGCTCGGCCCAAGCCAGTTGAACAGCGTCTCCCGCACCCGGGAGGGGGTGGGGCGCAGGCCGGCGCCGGCGGCAAAGCGGAGCTTTCGCCCTTTCCAAAGACCGCCGATAATGCGAACCTGATTCCTTGTCATGAAACGATGCGGCGCGGGCGTTCGTGGCAACCCTATCTCACCGGAGCGGGAATGAGCAACGCAGCGGAGCGCGAGCCGGAAGCCCAGCCGAGCCTCTGGCGACGGCTCAAGACGGGCTTGGGCAAGACCCGGGGGCGGCTCGCCGAAGGCCTCGGCGACTTGCTGCTCGGCAAGCGCGAGGTCGATGCGGAGGTTCTCGAGGAACTCGAAGCGGCGCTGCTCACGACCGATGTGGGCATGGAGGCCACCGAGCGCCTGATGGCGGCACTGAGCGCGCGGGTGCGGCGCAATCAGCTAGCCGACACCGCCGCGCTCCGCCAAGCCCTCTCGGAACTGCTCAAGGAGCAGGTCCGCCCCTTGCAGGCACCCTTCACGGTCAGCGCCGAGCGCCCCTTCGTCGTCTTCATGGTCGGCGTCAATGGCGTCGGCAAGACCACCACCATGGGCAAGCTGGCCAAGCGGCTTCAGGATCAGGGCTTAAGCGTCATCTTGGCGGCGGGCGACACCTTCCGCGCCGCCGCCGTCGAGCAACTCCAGGTCTGGGGCGAGCGCAACGGCGTGGCGGTGGTCGCCCAACCCCAAGGTTCGGACAGCGCTTCGGTGGTCTATGACGCCGTTGAGGCCGCCAAGGCGCGGGGCTACGACGTGGTGCTGGCGGATACCGCCGGGCGCCTGCAGGCCAAGGCCAACCTAATGGCGGAACTGGCCAAGATCCGCCGCGTGGTGCAGCGGCTGGAGGCGGGGGCGCCGCAGCAGGTGCTGCTGGTGCTCGATGCGGGGGTCGGCCAGAACGCCCTCAGCCAGGTTGCGGAGTTCGATGCCGCCGCCGGGGTGACCGGGTTCGTCATCACCAAGCTCGACGGCAGCGCCAAGGCCGGGGTGATCTTCGCCATCGCCGAGCAGCTGCGCAGCGCCGGCACGCCGAAGCCCCTGTACTTCATCGGCATCGGCGAAGGCTTGGACGACCTCAAGCCCTTCGAAGCCGATGCCTTCGTCGATGCGTTGCTGGCGGTGGATTAGGTCGGAGCTGCCATGGGCCGAATCGAGTTCCTCAACGTGTACAAGCGCTATCCGAGCGGCTTCGAAGCGCTGCGGGATCTGTCCGTGGTCTTCGAGGAGGGCTCCATGACCTTCCTCACGGGCCATTCCGGAGCCGGCAAGACCACCTGCCTGAAGCTCCTGCTCTGCCTCGACCAGCCGACCCACGGCGAGATTTTGGTCAATGGCGTCAACGTCAGCCGCCTCAGCGCCCGGCGCCTGCCGCACTACCGGCAAAACCTGGGCGCGGTGTTCCAGGACCACAAGCTGTTGGCCGCCCGCAGCGTCTTCGACAACGTGGCCCTGCCCCTGCGGGTGTCGGGCATGCGGGAGCGGGAGGTGCGCCGGCGGGTGAGCGCTGCCCTCAACCGGGTGGGCCTCTTGGAGCGGGAATCGTTGCTGCCCATGCAGCTTTCCACCGGGGAGCAGCAACGGGTGGGCATCGCCCGGGCGGTGGTCAGCCGCCCGAAGGTGCTCCTCGCCGACGAGCCCACCGGCAATTTGGACCCGGAACTCTCCGAGGACATCATGGCCCTCTTCCAAGGCTTCAACGAAGTGGGCGCCACGGTCATCGTCGCCAGCCACGACCGCGCCCTCATCGAGAGCTTGGACAACCCGGTGGTGGAACTGTCCCACGGCATGCGGGTTCGGTGACTGGGCGGTGAGCGGAAAGCGTCATGGCGGATAGCCCCAAGCAAGGGCCATGGCCCCGCACGTCCCATCGCTGGGGTTGGTGGCGCGGGCATTGGCGCGTGGCGCGGGACGCGTTTTCCTTCGTATCGGGGCGCACCGGCACCAGCTTGCTGGTCTGGCTGCTGGTGGGCATCGCCTTGGCCCTGCCGGCCAGCCTCATGCTGTTGCAGACCAACCTGTCCCAGTTGGCCGCCGATTGGGGCGGCGGCCGTCCGAGCGTGTCCGTTTACATGGAACTCGGCGCGCTTAACGCCGCCGAACTGGTTGCGCAGCTTGAACGGCGGGCGGAAGTGGAAGCGGTGGCGCTGACCACCCAGGAGGAGGCCTTGGCGGAGTTCACCGCCTACACCGGCCTCGGCGATGCGCTCACCGGGCTTGAGCGCAATCCCTTGCCGGCCTCCCTGCGCGTGACCTTCGTGGCCGATGCCGGCGCCGACGCCCTGGAGGCGGTGGCTGCATCAATGCGCGAAGCGCATGGCGTGGCGGACGTGGTGGTCGAACGCACTTGGTTGGAGCGCATCAACACCATCTCCCGGTTGGCCCGCTCCCTCGGCCTCGTGTTCGGCGTGCTGTTCGGCGTCGGCGCGGTCTTGGTGACGGCAACCACCGTGCGCTTCGCCATCGATTCGCAGCTCGACGAACTCAAGGTGATGAAGCTGGTCGGCGCCGGCGCTGCGCAACTGCGGCGGCCGTTCCTGTACTTCGGCGCGCTCTATGGCGCCGGCGGCGGCCTAGTAGCCGCCATACTGGTGAGCTTGGGCCTCATCGTCCTCGAAGCGCCGCTGCTCGACCTGCTCGGCAGCTTCGACCAAACCTTGGTTCTCGGCGGCTTCGACCTCGCCTTCGTGGCCGCCCTGGTCGGCCTTGGAGCGGCCCTCGGCATGGCCGGCGCCATGCTCGCCGTCCGCCAACGCTTGGCGGGGCTGGAGGTGATGTGACCAGACGCTGATCCCCGGAGCGAGGGCGTGACTGAACGCTGATCCCCGGAGCGAGGGCGTGACTGAACGCTGATCCCCGGAGCGAGGGCGTCCCGCCCTCGAACTGCATGGTCAAATTGAAACAGCGATATCGTCACACACCGTCAAAACGCTAGCTCGAAAGCGAGCGGTGGGCGGCCAGCAGCAGTTTGCGGCTTCAAAGGGGCTTGAACACCGTCTGAGGTGTGTCGGACTTCAGCCGTCCATAAAACTCGACCGCGTACCGATCCGTCATGCCCGCGATGAAGTCGCAAACTACCCTAGGGCGGTTCTTTTCATCAGCTTTTCCGGCACGCTTGCGGAAGTCGTCGGGAAGCAAGAGTTCCCCGCCATCGGTGCTCAATGCCTTGAAAATCGAAGTAACGATATCCTTCCCCCTATGCTGTACCGTCTTCAGGCTGGGAGACTGGATCACCAATTCGTAGGTCAAGTGCTTCAGGATTGCCACTCGATCTTGTAGATCCGACCGCAGCGACACTCGTGAAAGGGGCGGCGACTTGTCGTCTATCTCGATGCTCACATTCTCAACGTACTCGTTTACCAGTTCCGACGTGAAGCCCGTACGGAAGGCGCCGTTGCTGGTCAGATTCTGAGAGGCCCGATTCATTTCCACCGCCAGCAAGACGAGTCCGTGGGGGTTTTCTGCGCTCACGTTCTCCGGGGCGAGTTCGAGGAATTCCAAGTCAGCTATCCGGCGATCAAACAAATTCATGATGTGTTCGAGGACTTTGTCCTGACTCAACCCCGTTTTTCTTTCCAGAGACGCGGCGATGGTTTGGTTGGAAGCTGCAGCAACTAGTTGGATGGGGGTCACGAAGCCTGCCTTGAACGCGTCCTCCAAATCGTAGGTCGAGTATGCGATGTCGTCCGCAAGGTCCATTATTCCGCATTCAATCGTTTTGAACTCGCAATCAACCGCGCTTTCCGTGCCCAGCACAGCCCTTTTTGTTGCCTCGACCAGCTTTTGCTCCGAGCGGTAGTAACCCTTGATCAGCGATTCACCTTCCCCCCGTCTAGGCGGAATGCAGCGGTCATACTTCAGTACGGAAGCTAGAGTCCGGTAGGTGAGGTCGAGGCCCACGCCTTCATCCGCTTTGGAACCGATTGGGACTTCCGGTTCCTTTTTCTCCAGACGGGCCAGTATTCGCAGTGTTTGGGCGTTACCTTCGAATCCGCCAACGCTTCTCATGCAGGCGTCAAGGGCCTCCTCTCCGTTGTGTCCGAATGGCGGGTGCCCCAGATCGTGTGCCAACGCGGCAGTTTCGATCAGGTCAAGGTCGATCGGGTACTGGTGCAGGAAGTCGTTTTCAAAGTTTAGCCGGAGGGCAATCGACTTCGCGATTTGCGCGACCTCAAGGGAATGCGTCAGTCGATTGCGGAAAAAATCCGACTCGATACCCGGAAACAACTGGGTCTTGCCCTGCAAACGCCTAAACGCTGGGCAGTGCAGGAGTCGCGCATAGTCGCGCCTATAGGCACTTCGGTAGGCAGTTTCTCCACTGCCTCCGTACTCGCGGGACGAATCATCAGTTCGATAGAGCACCCTCGCCCGTCCGCGTCGCTTGGCTTGTTGTTCTTTTTCGCCGTTCGGGCTCGCTGCTTGCTGAATCTGCACGATAGCGCTCCACGAATTCCCGCAGCGGTTTGAGCTCTTGAGCCGCCAGTCGGTTGGCGTGCTGGTAGGCGGTCAACTTGCGCTTCATCACCTTCTCCACATCACTTGCTCAAGCAGCATAGCGATATCGTCACACACCGTCAAAACGCTAGCTCGAAAGCGAGCGGTGGGCGGCCAGCAGCAGCTTGAAGCCGCGCAGGTCGCCCATCAGGTTGCCTTCCATGCGGTTCATGACGTAGGAGATGCACAGGCGGGCGTCTTGGTCGATCACCGCAGTGGAGCCGCCCCAGCCGCCCCAGTAGGCGATGTTCGGGTTCGGGCCCATGGGCATCGCATCGGTGGTGATGCCGTAGCCCATGCCGAACCGGACGGGCACGCCCAGAACTAAGTCCTTGCCGAAGGTCTGCTTGTCGAAGATGGCGCGGCAGCCGGCTTCGGACATGAGCCGCTTGCCAGAGGCGACGCCAAGATTTGCGGCCAGGGTCTGCACCGCCATCACGGAGCGGGCGTTGCCGTGGCCGTTGGCGGCGGGGATTTCGGCTGCCCGCCAGGCGCGGGTGGCCGAGGCCCGGGCGGAGATGAACGGATTGGCGAAGGTTCGGGCGGCGATGCTGTCCGGCTGCGACTCGTCAGCGGGGGCGGTCTTCGGCGGGATCAGCTCGCCGATGCGGTGGTCGTGCTCCGGCCCGGTGCCGATGTGGAAGTCCGCGCCCAACGGCTCGGCTAACTCCCGGCGAAAGAACTCGCCGAGGCTGACGCCGGTCACCCGGCGCACCACTTCGCCGATGAGATGGCCCTGGGTCAGGGCGTGGTAGCCGCTCGCCGTCCCCGGCTCCCACCAAGGGGCTTGCCGGGCCAGGGCGGTCACCATCTTGTCCCAGTCATAGACGTCCTGGTCGTTCATCGGCTCGTCCATGCCGGACAGCCCCGCCGAGTGGCTCAGGAAGTGCCGCACCTCCACTTCCTCCTTGCCGTTCTGGGCAAATTCCGGCCAGTAGCGCTTCACCGGGGCGTACAGGTCGAGTTCGCCCCGGTCGGCCAGCAGCAGGGCCGTCAACGCGGCCATGGTCTTGGTGGTGGAATAGACGTTGACGATGGTGTCCCGCTCCCAAGGCAGGGTGCGCGCCCGGTCCCGGTGGCCCGCCCAGAGATCGACCACGGTCTCGCCTTCGAGGCTGACGGCCACGCTGGCGCCCACGTCGCCGCGCTGCTCGAAGTTCTC
>CAZRBP010000107.1:6440-8551 GCA_964598305.1 uncultured Pseudomonadales bacterium
CGGCTTGTTGCTCCACGGCGTGGCGGCAAGCGCCGCTTCGCCCTTCGATTGGGTGATTCGCTCGGGCCTGATCTACGACGGCAACGGGGCGGCGCCCTACGTGGCGGATTTGGCCATCGAGGGTGACCGCATCGCCCTGATCGGGCGCATCGACCCGGCCCGCGCCCGGCGCGTCATCGACGCCGAGGGTCTCGCCGTGGCGCCGGGCTTCATCAACATGCTCAGTTGGGCGGGGCAATCGCTCATCATCGATGGCCGCAGCCAGGGCGACATCCGCCAGGGCGTCACCCTGGAAGTGTTCGGCGAGGGCCGCTCCATGGGGCCGCTCAACGCCGCCATGAAGCAGGAGCTGCTCGCCCGGCAGGACGAAGCGAAGTTCGACATTCCTTGGACCACGTTGGGCGAGTACCTGGAGCATCTGGAGCGCAAGGGCGTCTCCCCCAACGTGGCCTCGTTCGTCGGCGCGACCACGGTGCGGGTTCACGAACTCGGCTACGCCGACCGGGCGCCCAGCGCCGAGGAACTCGCCCGCATGCAGGGGTTGGTCCGCACCGCGATGGCCGAAGGCGCCCTCGGCATCGGCTCATCGCTGATCTACGCGCCGGCTTTCTACGCCCAAACCAGCGAACTGAGCGCCCTGATGCGGGTGGCTGCGGAGTACGGCGGCATGTACATCTCCCACCTGCGCAGCGAAGGCAACCGGCTGCTGGAATCGATCGATGAATTGATCGCGATCGCCGAGGCCAGCGGCGCGCCCGCGGAGATCTACCACCTGAAGGCGAGCGGGGAGTCAAACTGGCCGAAGTTCGACGCGGCGGTGGCCCGCATCGAGGCGGCCCGCGCCCGCGGGCTGCGCATCACCGCCAACATGTACGCCTACCCGGCGGGCTCCACCGGCCTCGATGCGGCCATGCCGCCGTGGGTGCAGGAGGGCGGCTACGAGGCCTGGGCGGCGCGGCTGCAGGATCCGCAAATCCGCGCCCAGGTGGCCAGCGAAATGGCCACCCCTACGGACGACTGGGAGAACCTGCTGCTCGCCGCGGGGTCCGAAGGCGTGCTGTTGGTGGGCTTTCGCAACCCGGACCTGCGCATCCACACCGGCAGGAGCCTCGCAGAGGTCGCTGCGGAGCGCGGCACGAGCCCGTTTGAGACGGCCATGGACCTAGTGGTGGAGGACGGCAGCCGGGTGCAGGCCATCTACTTCCTGATGTCGGAGGAGAACGTCGCCAAGGGCATCGCCCTGCCGTGGGTGAGCTTCGGCTCCGATGCCCGGTCCATGGCTGCGGAGGGGGTGTTCCTCAACACCAGCACCCACCCCCGGGCCTACGGAAACTTCGCCCGGGTGCTCGGCAAGTACGTTCGCGACGAGGGGGCGCTCTCCATGCAGGCCGCGATTCACAAGCTCACCAAGCTGCCCGCCACCAACCTGCGGCTGCGCGGGCGCGGCGAGCTTAAGCCGGGGCACTACGCCGACGTGGTGGTGTTCGATCCGGACCGGGTTCAGGACCACGCCACCTTCGCCGAGCCCCAACAGTACGCCACCGGCATGGTCCACGTGTTCGTCAACGGTGAGCCGGTGCTGGCCGACGGCGAACACACCGGCGCCCTGCCGGGCCGGGTGGTGAGGGGCCCGGGCTGGACCGGTTGGAGCGTTGACTAGGGCGTAACAGGGCGAGGGCGCGAACCTTCGGTTCGCGCCCTCGCACGGCGCGTAGCGCCGTTCCTCAGCGGCCGTTCACTAGCCGCCAGTGCAGCAGCGTGAAGGGCGAATCCGGGTCGTCGTGGTGCTCGAAGACGCCTTCGACGGGTGCCCCGATCGGCACGGTCTGGCGGGGGTCGCCGAGCAGGTTGCCGATCAGCCGCACGCCGCCAGCTTCGGGGATTTCAACCAGCGCCACCAGGTAGGGGCCTTGGTCCTTCAGCGCCGGGTGCACCGGATGCCAGACCCGCTCGTAGCTGTAGATGCGTCCCTTGGGGGCCACCGTTTCAAAGCCGAGGTCAAAGCTCAGGCAGTGGTGGCAGATCCACTCCGGCCCCCACTGCCACGCCCCGCACGAGCGGCAGCGCTGCAGGCGCAGTTCACCCTTGGCCAGCCCCTCCCAGTAGGGCGC
>CAZRBP010000107.1:8651-12295 GCA_964598305.1 uncultured Pseudomonadales bacterium
GAGATCACCATCGAGACTTCGGCGCCCGGCACTTGGTTGCTGGACTGCCCGCGGACTTGCCGCACCGCTTCCACGTTGAGGCCCAAGCCGTGCATGTAGCACTCGGCGAGGTTGCCGCCGCTGGTGTTCAGCGGCAGGTCGCCGTCCGGGGCCAGGAAGCGCTCCTTGACGAAGTACTCGTTGCAGCCGTCCGGCGGGCAGAAGCCGTGCTCGACCAGGCTCATCAGCACCCCGCCGGTGAAGTTCTCGTAGCTTTGCAGCGCATCGACGTCGCCGGGGCCCACCCCGGCCATCTCGTAGAGGCGCGGGGCGAGGGTCTTGAAGGCGGAAGTGGCGTAATCCGGCGTGTTGTGCACCGGCGCGCCGGCGCGGAAGTGGGAGCCGATGGCGGCGCCGAGCAGGTAGGCGGGCGCATGGGGGATGTCCTTGGCGCGTTCGGCGGACACCAGCACCATGGCCGCGGCACCGTCGTTTTCCAGGCAGCAGTCGTAGAGGTGGAAGGGTTCGACGATCCAGCGGGAGGCGTCGTAGGTGGCCTCGTCGAGGGGCCGTCCGTGCATCACCGCCCGGGGGTTGTTCTGCGCGTGATGGTAGGCGGCCAGGGAGATGGCCCGCAACGCCTCCTGGCCCACCCCATGGTCGTGCATGAAGCGCTGCACCTTCATGGCGAACATCTGCGCCGGCGACATCAGCCCGTAAGGCGCCGTCTGGGCTCCTTCGCCGAACACCGCCTTGCGCCGGGGGCCTTGGCCGAAGCGGCCAAACTGGCCCTGGGCCAGCGCCCGGAACACCACCACGCATTCAGCCAGCCCGCCAGCGATGGCGGCTGCGGCGTTGCCGATGGCGGCGGACCCGCCGCCGCCACCGCCGCCCCACTGCATGTTGGCGAACCGAAGCTCCCTGCAGCCCAAGGCGGCAGCGAGGCGCGAGGGGTCGCTGCGGTCGTTGCTGTAGGAGGCGAAGCCGTCCACCTCCCGAGGCGAGATGCCCGCGTCTTCGCAGGCCGTGATGATGGCCTTGAGGGCCAGCTTGAACTCCGGATCCGGGGACTGGCCGCGCTTGAAGTAGCTGGTCTCGCCGACCCCGGCCACCGCGATTGAACCGCGCAGGGTTCTATTCATGGTCGGTTTCGAAGCCTCATCGGCTCAGGCGCTGCAACGTCAGCTTGGGTGGCCGGCGGCGCTCAGTCCTCGAAGTTCTCCTCGCGGCCGAAGGCGGCTTCGATCTCGGCGTCCTCCCGCGCGGCCTGCTGGGCGTCGATCACTTCGTGGGAGATCAGCCCTTCGGCGATTTCCCGCAGCGCCAGCACGGTGGATTTGTCGTTCTCCACCTCCACGAGCGGTTCCGCCGCGAACTGGCGCATCTGCCGCGCCCGCCGGGCGGCCAGCATCACCAACTCGAAGCGGTTGTCCACGTTATCCAAGCAATCCTCAACCGTTACGCGCGCCATCGCCGACTCCACCTATATGCAGGGCGCGGCAGTTTAGTCGCCGCAGCGGCTCTGGGCAAGGGCGAACCTTGGCCCGAGGGGCCAAGGTTCGTATGGAGTTTCGCTATCGCGAAACTCCGCGCCCGCAGAAGGAAAGCGGGCCAGTGGTTACTGCTATTGGGTAGAATCCGGCCTCGCAACACATTTGGCTGCAACGACGGAGAACGACATGGCGCACGAACAGCTTGGCTTGACCAACGATGAACTGTTGAGCACCACCAGGGCGGTGCGCAAGCGGCTGGACTTTGACCGCCCGGTGGGCATGGATGTCATTCGGGAGTGCTTGGAGCTGGCCGTGCAGGCGCCGACCGGCTCCAACGCCCAGGGCTGGCAGTTCGTGTTCGTTACCGATGCGGACAAGCGGCGCCGGATTGGCGAGTACTACCGCCAAGCCTTCGCCATCTATAAGGACATGCCGTTTGCCATCCACAAGCTCCACCAAGGCAGCGGCGATGCGCAACTCACCGCCAGCCAGGCCCGGTCCGCCGCCTCCGCTGACTACCTGGCCGACAACATGGGCAAGGCGCCGGTGCTGATGATCCCCTGCATCGCCGGCCGCACCGACAACGCGGAGGGCGCGATGGCCTTCGCTCAGACCGCGGTGCTCGGCTCCGTCATTCCGGCGGCTTGGAACTTCATGCTGGCCGCTCGGGCGCGCGGCCTCGGCACCGCCTGGACCACGCTGCACCTGATGCACGAGCAGGAGATCGCCGAGCTGCTCGGCATTCCCCACGCCGACTTCATGCAGGTTGCCCTGATTCCCATCGCCTACACCAAGGGCACCGACTTCAAGCCCGCCTACCGCCCGCCCATCGACAGCGTGATGCACGTCAATGGGTGGTGAGCAAGGCGCGGTCACGGCGTTGGCGGCGGTCGCCGCCGCCCCGGACGGACCGTTCGAGTTTCAGGAAGTGGAGGTGTTGCCGCCCCGCGCCGACGAGGTGCGAGTGCGCATTGTGGCGGCGGGCATCTGCCATACGGACGTGGCGGTCAAAGAGCAGTCCGTGCAGCTGCCGTTGCCCATGGTGCTCGGCCACGAAGGGGCGGGCGTCGTGGAGGCGGTGGGCAGCGCGGTGCGTCACCTGCGGGTGGGCGACCCTGTGGTGCTGGCCGGGGACTCCTGCGGCGAGTGCCGCCGCTGCCATGCGGGCCTGCCCTTCTATTGCGATGAGTTCGTGGAGCGCAACCTCACGGGCTTTCGCGTGGATGGCTCCAGCCCGCTGAACTGCGAAAGCGCCCCCCTGCGCGGGCGCTTCGTCGGCCAGTCCTCGTTTGCCACCCGGGTGGTGGCCACCGCCCGCTCGGCGATCAAGGTGCCGGCGGACCTGCCCCTTGAGCTGCTCGGGCCCCTCGGCTGCGGCCTGACCACCGGGGTGGGCACGGTGCTCAACGCGCTCAAGCCGCCAGCCGGTTCCAGCATCGCCGTTTTCGGTGCCGGCACCGTTGGCCTGGCGGCGGTGATGGGCGCCCGGCTTGCCGGCTGCGCGCGGATCATCTGCGTGGACGTCCGCCCGGCCCGCTTGACGATGGCCGAGGCGGTGGGCGCCACCGATGTGGTGAACGCGGCCGAAGAGGATGCCACCGAGGCGATACTGGACCGAGTTCCGGGCGGCGTGGACTTCTCGGCGGAGTGCTCCGGCGTTGCCGAGGCCGTGACGGCCGCCGTCCACTGCTTGGGCCGGCCCGGCTGGTGTGCCCAAGTCGGCGCCACCCCGGCCGGCACCCAGGTGCCCCTGGACATGGATCACGTCGGCTTCGGCCGCGGCATCCGCGGCGTGGTGATGGGCGACGCCAACACCCAGACCTTCGTGCCCTACCTCGCGGCCTTGTTCCGCGACGGACGCCTGCCGTTCGACCGCTTCGTTCGCTTCTACGACTTCGACGCCATCGACCAGGCCGTGCATGACAGCGCCGTCACCGGCGAAGTGATCAAACCCATCCTGCGCATGCCTGCCTAAGCGGGCTGGCTGCGCCTTGGACGTGCTGCGGCAGGAGCAGCTCAAGGAGCGGCTGGGCGACAGGTTCCACGAGCTCGACGTGCCGCTGCTCGTCGAGTGGCGCGACAGCCGCCGCGAGGCGGTGCTGTTCGTGGTCGAGGAGGAGACCGAGCCGCGGCGGTTCTCGCCGCACCGGCTGGCCCGCTACTGCCTCGACT
>CAZRBP010000108.1:0-3054 GCA_964598305.1 uncultured Pseudomonadales bacterium
GGGAAAGGAGACGGCGAGGTGCTGGAGCCGCCGCCGGGCGCCGCCCCGCTTTGGGATCAAGTGACGGTTGCCGGGCTCTTTCCGCCGACGGTGGACGCCCAAGCGTTGAGTTCGGCGCTCGGCACCGTCGCGGCGAAGCGCATTGACTGGCTGGAAGATCAGGACTGGGCAGTCGCTGACTCCAGCAAAGCGCCCGAACTCCGCTTTGGCGACCGTCTCGCCGTTGTCTCTCGCAATGCCCCGATTCGAAGCGAGGGCGCGAACCTTCGGTTCGTAATGCCCTCGAGCCGACCTTTGTTCGAGGTCATTCCTTCGGCTCGAGGGCATCCTGCCCTCGCTCCGAATCGGGGAGCGCCCATTGAGGGTTTGCCCGGGGCCACGCTGCGTCTCGACCCAGGCTTGGCCTTCGGAACGGGACAGCATCCGACCACGCGGTCGTGCCTCGCCTGGTTGGCTGATGCCCATCTTGAGGGGTGTTCGGTGCTCGATTACGGTTGTGGTTCGGGCATTCTGGGCATTGCCGCCGCCCTGCTCGGCGCGGCGCAGGTGGTGGCGGTCGATATTGAGCCCCAGGCGCTTTGGGCGACGCAGGCGAACGCGCGCTTCAACGGCGTTGCCTTGGATGCCGTCATAACCCCGGAGGCATTCCCGGCGCAACCGGAGTTTGACTTGGTGGTGGCCAACATCTTCGCCAACACCCTGGTTGAGTTGGGGCCGACGCTCAGCGGCTGCCTCAAATTCGGAGGGCAATTGGTCCTGGCGGGCGTTCTGGAATCGCAGGTCGGTGCCGTGCAGGCCGCCTACCCCGGCCTTGCTTTTGATCCGCCATTCGTTGACGGCGAGTGGGCGCGCCTGACGGGGTGGCGACGTGACTGAGCGTTCACCGAGTTCAACCGTCGAGTGCCCCCACTGCGGCACCCGCTTCCACGTCCACCAAGCGGACCTCGCGGCTGCGAATGGACGCCTGCGCTGCGGGGCCTGCCTGAAGGTCTTTCGCGTCCTTGATACTTTGGGGCCGATCGTCGAGCCCGACCGCCTTCGGGCCTCCTTCCCCGCTTGGGTGGTGGTCGGTATCGTCCTTGCCGCGGCCGCCTTGGCCGTGCAAATCACATGGCTGCAAACTGACTACCGCGCCCGCAATCTCAAGATCAGCGGCCAGGCCGAATCGCCCGGCGCACTGGCCGTGCAGTTCGTGGTTCTTCACGATGCGCCCATTCCGGCGCCTTTGCCCACCTTGGACGTTGAGTTCGCCACCGCCGCCGGCGAACCAGTGGGTATCCGGCGCTTCCGACCCGGCGAGTACTTGGGCTCCGAGCCGCCGCAAGCCGAACGGCTGGCTCGCCTGCGCCTGCTGGCCCCTGAAACCGCCCACCCAGTGACGCTGAACATTCCCCATCCGGGCACAGCAGCGGCGCAGGTGACCATTTCGTTTCCTTCGCGCTTTACAATAGGTTGGTGATGAACCCCAAACTCGCCCTGCTCAGCGTATCCGACAAGACCGGCTTGGTGGAGCTGGCCGCTGGTTTGCGGGAACTCGGCATCGACATCCTCTCCACCGGCGGCACCAGCCGGGCGATTGCCGAGGCGGGCCTGCCGGTGGCCGAAGTGGCCGACCACACCGGCTTCCCGGAAATCATGGACGGCCGGGTGAAGACCCTGCATCCGAAGATTCATGGCGGCATCCTCGGCCGCCGGGCGACCGATGGCGAGGTGATGGCCGCCCATGGCATCGCCCCCATCGATTTGGTCGTCGTCAACCTCTATCCCTTCGCCGACACCATAACCAGGGAGGACGTCACCGACGCCTTGGCCATCGAGAACATCGACATTGGCGGGCCGGCCATGATTCGCTCCGCCGCCAAGAATCACGCCGATGTGCTGGTGGTGGTTGATCCAGCGGACTACGAATCCCTATTGGCCGCACTAAGGGCCGGCGGCGTTGATCAGGCCATGCGGCGGCGTTTTGCGGCCAAGGCGTTTCGCCACACCGCCGCCTACGACAGCGCCGTGGCGGGCTATTTCGGGCGCGGCGACCCCTTGCCGGAGGCGTTCAACCTGGGCTACCGCAAGCGGCAAGCCATGCGCTACGGCGAGAATCCCCACCAGGAGGCAGCGTTCTACGCGGGCAATGCGGTGCCGGGGGGCACTATCGCCGCCGCGGAGCAGCTTCAAGGCAAGGCGCTGTCCTACAACAACATCGCCGATGCGGACGCTGCCTTGGAGTGCGTCAAGGCCTTCGCTGAACCGGCGTGCGTGATCGTCAAGCACGCCAATCCCTGCGGCGTCGCCGTGGGCGTCGATCTTCGAGAAGCCTACGATCTAGCCTTCGCCACCGACCCCACCTCGGCCTTCGGCGGCGTCATCGCCTTCAACCGCGAACTCGACGGCCCGGCGCTGTCCGTACTGCTCGAGCGGCAGTTCGCCGAAGTGGTGGTCGCCCCGGCCATCGCGCCGTCCGCGGTCGCCGCTGCCCGCGCCAAGCGCAACCTGCGCCTTTTGAACTGCGGTCCGTTCGCGGGCGCCAGCCGGGGCGTTGAGATCAAGACCGTGGGCGGCGGCTTGCTGGCGCAGACCGCAGATGAACGGGAGGTGGATGAAGGGGCGCTGAGGGTGGTGACTGAGCGCCAGCCCACGGCTGAGGAGGCGCGGGACTTGCGATTTGCCTGGAAGGTGGCCTGGTTCGTCAAGTCCAACGCCATCGTCTATGCCAGGGGCGGGCAGACCATCGGCGTCGGTGCGGGCCAGATGAGCCGCGTGGTCAGCGCCCGAATCGCCGCCCTGAAGGCGGCGGACGAGGGGCTTGAAGTGGCCGGATCGGTCATGGCGTCGGACGCCTTTTTTCCGTTTCGGGACGGCTTGGACGCTGCCGCCGAGGCGGGGGTGACGGCGGTGATCCAACCCGGCGGCTCGGTGCGGGACGAGGAGGTGATCGAAGCGGCCAACGAGCACGGGATAGCCATGCTGTTCACCGGCATCCGCCACTTTCGGCACTGAGGTGCCATGCATCCAGTTCGAGGGCGGGTCGCCCTCGCTCCGGGAGGGCTCGAACGAAGG